>CAYRPC010000091.1:0-12907 GCA_964425995.1 uncultured Phycisphaeraceae bacterium | reverse complement strand
GGTGTGGTGGGGGTCGGGGGGGGTGCGAATAATTGAATGCGTTACTGGTGCCCGGCCCGCTCTACTTGACGGGCGTCTTCAACACTTCGTCCGCAAGGCCATATGCCACTGCCTCCTCCGCAGAGAAGAACTTGTCGCGTTCACTGTCGCGCATGACTTGATCGGTGCTCTTGCCAGTACACTCGGAGAGAATCCGGGTCAGTTCCGCCTTCATCTTGCCGATCTGCTCCGCCTGAATGCGAATGTCCTCGGCCTGTCCGGTGATGCCGCCATAGGGCTGGTGGATCATCACCTTGGCATGGGGCAGGATGTAGCGCTTTCCCTTGGTGCCCGCTGCGAGCAGCACCGAGCCGCCGCTATACGCGCGCCCGATGCAATAAGTATTCACCGGGCTGGTGAGGAACCTCATGGTGTCAAACAGCGCGAGGGTGTCATCCACTGCGCCGCCCGGCGAGTTGATATAAAGGTTGATGTCCTTGCCGCGCCCCTGGTTTTCCAGGTACAGCATCTGCATCATGCAACGGGCCGCGGAGGCCTGGTTGATCTCGCCGATCATGAAGACGACCCGATTCTCGAGCAAGAGCTCGTCGATGGTCATCTCTCGGGTTCGTTGATAGGTCACTCCGGCTGAGGCCATGGGAGAATCTCCAACTGGTGTGCAAGGACTGTTCGTCGCCCTCTGCTTGGATGTTCGATCCAATGCAGAGGTTGCGAGCAAGGTCCGCCTGCGCCCATTGGCGTTTGCGAATCTTGATTCATTCCTATCGGCACATGGCGTGCCAAAGGCTTGCTGGAAGGTAGGATTCCTTGCAGTGGTCTCATCCACCAAACGCAAGCGACGCGGTGCCATGGAGTTGGATACCAATTGGGACGGACAGTTCAGGACCGCCGGTCGATTGCTCTGACCTGTCAGACTGGCAGTTGTCGGTGATATGCCGCCGGACTAGGAGCCGCCTACGACGCGAAGACCGTGCCAGGCGAGACCGTGGCCACGCGCCGCAGCGAGATCAGGCTGCCCAGCAGGATCGTGATGATGGTCGCGATAAACGAGCCCACCAGCAGTTGCCAGGGGAAGAGCACCTGCAACTCGCTCTCCGCCTTGGCCGCCGCGATGGCGAAGACGCCCGCGACGCCAGCCCCGATGCCGTAACCGATGGTGCCGACAGTCAAAGCCTGGAGGGTGATCATCGCGAGGAGCGTGCGCGTCTTGGCCCCCATGGCCTTGAGCACCGCGAAGTGGCGCAGGTTCTCGATGGTGAACTGGTAGAAGATGCTGGCACTCAAAAGTAACCCAACCACGAACCCCAGGATGATGGTGATGCCGAAGTTGATGCCGATGCCGGTGGCGACGATGATGAATTCCTTGGAGCGCTTTGAGAACTCATCCCGCGTGAACGCGCGGACATCGCCCAGCGCGTCGATCCTTGTCTTGACCGTGCCAAGGTCCGCGCCATCCTTGGCCTTGACCAGAATGTAACTGATACGTTCGCGCCCCACGGGAGTGAACTGCACAGCCTGCTCGAACGTCGTGTAAATCGTCGCGTTGCCCTCAAAGCCCTTGCGGGCCTTGCACACGCCGACGATCACGGCGCGCTTGTCGTTGATCTTGAGCACATCGCCCACCTTGGCGTTGCCCAATAGCAGCATCGAACCCTTCTCGACGATGATGGCATCGGGAATCCACAGGTCTTCGAGACGACCCTCGATCATCTCGGGCGGGCGTCCCGCCAGCGTGGTCCGCGGGATGCCCAGAATCTGCACGCGCTTGAACGTGCCCGACGAAAGCTCGCACACCGCGATGCCATTGAAGAACGGTTCAGCCCAGGCCACGCCATTCACCGACCGCACGCGATTCAGTTTCTGATCAGACAGCGAGCGATACTCAGCGACCCACGGGGTATCCGGATCAACCACCCAAAGGTCCGGCTGGGTCACGTTCTGCAACGGACCCGTGGCCTGACGCAGCAAACCGAGAAAGATCGCCCCCTGCTGATTCATCAGCAGCGCTGCGAAGGCCAGGCCCAGTACGAGTGTGAGGTACTTGGTGCGATCGCCAAAGAGCATGCGTAGGGCGAGCCGGAGCAAGCACAAGCGTAAGGCGATCATTCCCAGTAGCACAGGCGTCCCCGCCTGTGATCGAACCTGTGATCGAAGTAGCTCGATGATCAATCAGACGCAAAGATACCCAAGCCCAACCCATGCCCACTAACGCGACCACGCTACTGCTTGCGTCGATTCCCAGCACGCGCTCGCGCTGGCTTGAAGGCTTCGAGCGAAGTTCTCGCTCCGGTCAGGGCCTTGCGGACTTCTGGTGCCCGAGCCTGTTCCAGCACAACCCGCGTCCATCCCGCCCTTCCCCATGCGCCGTTCAACGCGACAAACGAATCGGGCAAGGTGCCTGTCCACTCCTCCTGCTGCTCGGGCGTGAGTTTCACAACCCCATAGTCCTCGTCGGGCGAAAGGCTGGCGAAAATCTTGCCGTCAACGCGAAAGTCAGCATGGCCCATGTGGTTGCCTTCGACAGCATCCAACTGCTCCAAAGCAAGGCGGCGGAAAGTTGCAGGAGTCATGATGAGGCTCCATCGAGCACGATTCGCCAGGATTCCCCATGATCTCAGAACTAAGAAAGTAAGTGCGGGCGACAGGAGTTGAACCTGCACAGCCTTTCGGCCACGGGATCCTAAGTCCCGCGCGTCTGCCAATTCCGCCACGCCCGCATCAGATGAACAATACGCGAGCCTTCGCCCTCTCAGGTCAAACCAGTCACGCCAACCATTCAGCCCCCAGTCGGACCAACCCCCGGCTTGCCCGTCCGCTTCTTTGCGTGCCGGATAATCTGACCCTCAGCCAGATACACCACATCCTCGGCAACCGAGGCCATGATGTCGCCCACGCGCTCCAGTTCACGACCCGCGCGATAGATCAGCATGCCCATGGCAACCGAGTTGTCGTCGCGCCCATGCGTGCGGATCCAGACCTGCACTTCTTCGAACAGTCGCCGATCCTGCTGGTCAATCACCTCATCACTGGCAATCAGTTCGCGTGCCGCTTCGGCATCCTCATCAAGCACCGCGCGCAGGGCATCGTGACACATCTTGGGAACCCGCTCCATCAACTCCAGCAGCGCCGTGGGCCAGCGGACCGCCTCCGCCCCGGTTGCAGCTGCATACGGCTTGAGCCGCAGCACGATCTTGGCCATCGACGTGGCGTGGTCGGCGACGCGCTCAAAGTCAGCATTCACGCGCAGCGAAAACGCGATCGTCCGAAAGCCCCGCGCATACGGATGGTGCAGGCTCAACAGGTTGTGGCATTCCTGCTCGATGGCCACTTCTTCAAAGTCGACCTCATCATCGGCACGCCGTACTCGAGTCGCGGCCTCCGCGTCAAGCTCGTGAAACGTGCTGATGGCGTTCTCAAGCATGTTGACCGCGAGCATGCCCTCGCGCACGACGCGACGCTTGAGCGCCAGAATGCGCTGGTCCGTCGTGTCGGTCTTGATGCGGTCGCCGCCAGCAGAGTCCATCGATGCGTTCGCCTTCTCGTTCGTCTGCCCTGTCCCTCCGCCGCGATTGTCACTTTCGACGAGCGTTGACACCAGGCCTCGTTCTCATTTTGAACCGATTGAGATTATATCGAGCGACCGAGGGCCAGAGCAGAGAATTCTATCTTTGCACGCACCATCGACAAAACGAAGACACCCGCCCGACTTGCTGTCGAGCGGGTGTCCCCTCTCACATTCCGGGCACGCACTTCCTCATGCGTGCCCGCAAAGGCGACGACTTCAACGACGACGACGCACCAGCAGAAGCGAGCCGCTCGCGGCCAGCGCAAGGGTGCCAGGGCTGGGAATCTTGACGAACCAGATCTCTTGGACATTGCCATTACTGGTGGTGTGGGTACCAATGCCGGAGAAGCAAAGGCCATCCGACGACACTTCGGTGCATGACAAGTTGGACCAGTTGGTGATAGTGACACCGTTGTTGGTCAGGAACGTCGCAACGCTGAATGAAGCAGCGAGGCTATGAACATAGACCTGGGAGCCAGCAGCGAGGTGCTCACCTACGAAGTCCAACTCGGTGCCGACTGGCATGGTGGGCATGAGAGTGGTCACACCGTTGTTCCAACGGAAGTTCTGGTTACCGCTGCTGCCTTGGGGGCCAATGATCAACCATTGGTAGTTACCGACGATCACCAAGCCGTTTCCGCTCATCCCGCTTGGCACAACCTGTTCGTCAATAAAAGTGTTGCCAGCGGGGACGTTGAGTGAGGGCGGGCGATTGAAAGCCGGACCTGCACTGGAACTCTCGCGGTTAGCGTAGATGTCCGCCGGGCCAAAGTTGTAGCCCAGACCCGCCGAGCCGTTGTCCGCAATCCCGCGCCAGCCTTGCTCGTTGGTGCTGCCTGTGTTGCTGCCCATGATGTCGTCGAAAGCGAAGTTCGTACCCACATACGCCGCGCCGTTCCATACATAGCGACGCCGTAACGCCGCGGAATTGTTGACGTCCGCAGCCTGTGAGAGCACAACTGACCCGTCATCATCGGCGTAGTTGGCGGCGGGAAAGCTAGCGAAGTTGAGCAGTTCGGTGTTTAGCAAGTGGAAGGTGTTGTTGCGCCAGATAGCGCCCGAGTACTGGGAGTTGGTCGTGTCGTCGAGTTTGCCAACCACCACTAGGCCATCACCCGAGACACCGTGAGCCTGGAAGGACTGGCCAGCGCCCAGCGGGATCGTCGACCAACTGCCCGCGTTCCAACGAAAGTTGTTCTTGACAAAGGTCGTGCCGTCGGCAGACATGTCAAAGCGGATACCCACACTAGTGCCGCTCGGAACGGCGTTGGGCAAGAGTCCCAGACCCTGAAGGGGGTTGCTTGCCGTTGCCTGTGTTGCAGCCGCCGCAGAAAGTACGATGAGGGCGAAAGAACGCTTCATGATGCCATCTCCTTGAAGCAACGACTTACTAGAAGTCATCGCTCACAGAAAGAAGCGGGCATCAAAGCAAATAACAGGCAGAGATCTTCTGGGGATTTATCTTAAGTTATTGTTTGTAAACAACTTAGAGATTGTTTTCTATCGCCACTCGTTCGCCAATTCAGTCTTCAGCGCCCCCGCCAGATATTCATACTCGCCCAGCGTGTTGTACACCTGAGCCGAAATTCGAACGATGCGTTCATCGCTGCTCGAAAGCCGCCAGATCGGCACCACGATCCGGTACTTTTCGTACAGGATGTCCTGCAGGGCATCGTCGTAGCAGGTCTTGCGAGCCTTCATGTGCTCGGGCGGCTCTGGAATGCGGATCGTCACCATCGAACCGACCATGCTGTCAGGAGTGGGGGGCTCCAGCCCCAGCGTGTTGCACAGCACATCACGACCCTGCAGCACCATCTGGTGATTGCTGCGAAGCAACGCGGGCCAACCGCCCGGCAGCATCGTGCCCAGGGCTTCGATGGCGACCGGCAGGCTGAGAAACGCCGAGTAGTCGTCGGTGCCCTGATAGTCAAAGTCGCGCAGGAACAGTGCGCGTTCGGGGCGAATCTTGTTGGCCCGACCCGACAAGGCTAGCGGGCGGAACATTCCCTGGCGATCCGGGCGGACGTACATGAACGCGCTGCCCTTGGGGCCTGAAAGCCACTTGTGCCCGCTGCCAATGAAGTATGTCGGGGCGAGGGCACGAACATCGGTGGGAATCTGGCCTGGCGAGTGGGCCCCGTCGAGGAGCACATCGATCCCCTTGGCTTGAAGTTCACGCAGGATCGACGCCACCGGGAAGATCATCGCACTGGTGCTGGTGATGTGGCTGATGATGGCTAGACGTGTCTTCTTCGTGACCGCCGCCATGAACGTCTCAATCACCAGGCTGGGCGACGAGCAGGGGAAAGGAATCTTGGCCTTGACGACCACGATGCCATGCTCGGTTCGCAGGCGTTCAAGTTCGTTGGCCAGCGACCCATACTCGTGGTCCGTCACCAGCACCTCGTCGCCCGCACGCATCAGCCCAGCCCGCAGGTTGGCCTGCAGAATCGTGCACAGTGCATATGTCGCGTTGCGGATAGGTGCCAGGTCGGCGGGGTTGAGATTGATGAATCCCGCAATCTTCTCACGCGCTCCGTCGATAAGGTGCTCAAGATCGCTCTTGAACAGGCGGACCGGGTCGCGCTCCATCCGATCGCGAAACGCCTGCTGATGCCGAAGCGCCGCCTTGGGCGTTGCGCCATAACTGCCATGGTTCAGGAATGTCAGGGCCGGATCCAATGCCCAGTGCCGGGTCAGGTGCTCAGGCCGCACGTTCACGCGGTCCAGCACCCTATCAACCACCCTATCAACCGCAGAGGCGTGGGCCCTTGTCTCGCTGATCCCCTGGCCAGCCCGCCCATCCTGAACCAGCATCTCCGCCCCTCCATCCAGGAGAGCGGGATCAAACAAAGGCGCGGCGTTTGAAGTGGGCAATGACATGGGCCAATCCATCGGCGTTCGCGCGTCCCCAGCATCCAATTCAACTTGCGGAATTCGAACACGCAATGGGCGTGGTCCGCATTCCGCTAGGACAATGCGAAAAAGTCATCCTGACAAGTAATCGAGCGTAGTCACGCACAAAGAGTGAACCGGCCAACCGACAGGTTGCCTGATTATTTGGGATGACCCAAGCAGCGTCCATCATCGCCGCCCTGCGCAGGACCCTGAAATTGTGTTAATTCTCCTCGTCCATGCTCGATCCGGCTTGCTGGATTGGCATTTTGGATGTACCTTTTCACATCTGGATTGTCTGGCTGAATCTTTTGGCTGGACTGTCACGCAAGCGAGGAGAGCAACGAGGCAGGGCATGGGAGCCCTCCGATGAACATTCGTTGCCTCATTGTTTCACACTTCGTCGCTGTGTCCAGCCTTCTAGTCTTTGGTGATCGAGCCGGCGCGCAAGTATCTCAGGAACCAGTCGGGGCTCGCCTGGAATATCAGGTCGCGCTGCCGGGCGGACCCTGGCAGTCAAGCCTCAACATCAAGCCCGGTCAACCAGTCGAGTGGTGAGCCGTGGTGACCTTCACAGGAACCCAGTCTGCTGCTGCCCTCGGGAGCCTTCGCTACCAGCCAGTCTTTTCAAACGTTCACAACCTTGGCTCGGGGACAAACCAAGACCAGGTCGGCACCTTCCGCGCCCCGCCTAACAATATTCTCCTGCCCATCGAGGGCGAGACCAGCAACACACTCGACACCTACGGGCGTGTGAGTTATGGCAGCACCGCCTCCACGACCCTCCTCGCCCATCGCCATAGCGCAGGCGCAAATGGTGCGCCTGCGGGAGACTACGTTCGAATCGCCCTCGCCTCAGGCATTCAGTGGTACCCGCCCAATGGAACCGGCACCCTGGCCGACAGCGTGAACTCGCTCAACAGCCAGAACATTCTGGGCACGCAAAACCTCATAATCTTTCGCCAAGCCTTCACTGCCAGCATCGACGTACCAACTCTGGCATGAACCGTGACCTTGACATCGGAGGCTGCGTCGATGGCCCCAGGCGGAGGCAGCGACGACACTCGCTTCATGACCTGGGCACTCCCAGGTGAAAACGGCTCAACCGCGACCGTTCGCGTTGGTGTTGAGTTCCTTCCCGCCACCATCATCATCGTGCCCGGACCTGGGGTGGTTGGGTTGATCGCAGTCGGAGGATTGATGACTTTGCCTGGAAGAAGAAACCGTGACGAAGCAACCCTCATGAGATACCCCGACAACTTGCCAAGTCACTTGAACATCGATCCAAGCAAGTCCGTGACGCTGCGAGTTGCGCCGCCGTAATTCTGATCGATGCGTTCCCACTTTGCCCGCTTGTAGCCAGCAATCGAAGCTTGTGTGAACTCGGTCGCAGAAAGTCTCCCGCCCGCAAGCGTGACCCTCGCGAGCTGATCTTCCGCCACCAGCGTCACGCGCTCGCCCGTGTTGGGGTCAAGGGCGTTCATGCGATGGACGAAGTAGGGTGCCACACGATTCAAGCCTCCAACCTCCGCCAAGCTGAACTCGGCTTCGTCCGCGACATAAATATGTCCCACATCCCCCTTCGCCGCGTCCACCGCAATGGCGACGATGCCGCCCTTGAGTAAGTCTCGAACCGCGTTGGCAACGCCCGGAGGCGAGGGCTGATACTCCTCCCAATACACGTTGTCGGGCGGATTATTCCTGCGGCCCTCTCGGTCGGCGCTTCGAAGGCGTGCGGCTTCATATTCGTCATAGGCTTCGGGCGACATTGCCAGCATCAGGATTTTCTCATCCGCGCTTTGGTCCTGCTTGTGCCCTCGCAGGCCACGAACCAGATCGTCTTGCGTCACCGGCGTTCCATCGTTCTTGGTGATGCTGGCATGGCGCAGGACAGTCTCGGAAACAGCGGCCCAGCACCACAGTTCATTCTTCTGCACCGCCACCTTGCCGTCAAAGTTGTTGACCCGCACCACGAATCGATTCTCACCAACTCTTTCGAGCGTGGCATTGACCGGATTGTGCTCGGGTGCGGGCTGATAGCCAACCAAAATCGCCTCAGGCTGAGCGTTGGCGCGGGCCGAACCGCAGCCTGCCAGCAACACAAACCCGGCGAGAGCAAACAATGCACAGACGATCACTCGAATCGACATGAGCAGCTCCTAATCGAAACCAATCGCCACAGACGTATTCTGCGTTACACCCTCAATCACAAACTAGGGCTTGGGATTATCTCCACCCGTACCCGGCTTTGGCTTGGGACTATCGTCGGCTGTCGGCGCAGGAGTTGGCGTCTTTGGACCCAGCGATGGATCACGAGGGATGCCGCCATACCTGCTCCCACAGCCGACAAGCAGCGTCGAAGCGACCACAATAGTGACCAGACTGCCTACGAATGTTTTTTTCATTTTCGTGCTCCACTGAGATGATCTAACTTCTGAATGTCGTTGGATACTTCGCTGGCAATCTCTTCAAGAACCTGTTGATACTTGGTGGTAGCCTCACTCCGAAGGGCCTCAAGTCTATCCTGCCCCATAGCTTCATCCGAAGTCATGGTGGCGACACAATTGGATAGACTCTCCACCAGCCCCTTGGCATTGTCCGTTCGCATCAGCCCCTTTAACAAAGCGCACAATGCCTCAGGGTCTTCTCCATCCAGGCTTGCATCCAGTGATTGATTGTACTTTTCGTAGCTCGTGTTCCAAGACGAACCGTTCAACTGTGCGACTTCTTTATCTTTGTAGTTCTGCATCAGCCATACGTTCAATACCTGTGCCTTGTACTTGCGGATCACCGCAGGCATGAATTGGCGAGAAAAGCGATCATGAATCTGCCGACGATACTCCAACAAACTCGTCGCCGACGCACGTTGTGATTCGGCCGCTTTCAGGTTGTAATCCGCACTCCGAATCAGCAGGCCAAAGAGAATTGCACTGCACAGGCCCGCAACCAGATTCGCCCAGAACTTTGCCGGCTCAGAACTGCTCCACGTCCACTCTTTCGCGTGGACACCCGCCTCTGTTTTCAAATGATTCCTAAGGCCCGGCAGGTGTCCAGGAATTGCCAACGCAAAAAAAACAAAGAAACCGACGATGCCCCCGATGAGTAACTGCAAAATATCCATCATGCACCTTTCAATCTCGCGGCCTTGTGTGCTCAAGAAGGTATGCCTAAACATCACATCCAGTCAAGTACGTGACTCTTGACCGCTGTCCTGCGGCTTTCCGGCATGGTTTCGGTTGCGACATCTTCCCGTTGGCTGATACGCTCACCCCATGGCCGTTACCATTACCTTCTCCTCCCTCGCCAGCACCTGTCCCGCCGTACGCCGCATCGGCATTCTCACCGGCGGCGGTGACTGTCCGGGCCTGAACGCCGTGATTCGCGCGGTCTGTCGCGATGCCTTCCATTGCGGGATTCGCGTCGTCGGCATCGAGGACGGCTACTTGGGCCTGATCGAGAACCGCTGCCGCGTCCTCGAGGAGCGCGATGTCTCGGGCATCCTCACCATCGGTGGCACCATCCTGGGCAGCAACAACAAAAGCAATCCGCAGCGCCACAAGGTCGGCACCGGGCCTGATGGCAAGCCGATCTACAAGGATGTTCTCGACGACTGCCTCAATACCATCAAGCAGCACGGTATCGAGGCCATGGTCACGATCGGCGGCGATGGCACGCACACCGCCGCAGCCCTCTTCGCAAGACTGGGCGTGCCCGTCATCGGTGTGCCCAAGACCATCGACAACGACATCATGGGGACCGACATCACCTTCGGCTTCCAGACCGCCGTCGCCACAGCCACCCTCGCCCTCGACCAGGTCCGTACCACCGCCGACAGCCACCACCGCGCCATGGTTGTTGAAGTCATGGGCCGCAATGCGGGATGGATCGCACTGCACGCCGGCGTCGCCAGCGGCAGCGACGTCATCCTTATCCCCGAAGTGCCATTCGCGATCGAGGCAGTCTGCGAGCGCGTCCGCGAGCGTGCCAAGCGCGGCAAGCGTTCCAGCATCATTTGCGTCTCTGAAGGCGCTCGCTTCAAGGGTGGCCAGCAAGTCGTGGCACGCCGCGTGGAGACCAGCCCCGACCCCATCCGCCTGGGCGGCATCGCCAAACTACTCGCCGAGCAGATCGAGGACGAGACCGATGTCGAGAGCCGTTACACAATCCTGGGTCACACCCAACGTGGCGGCACACCCGTCGCCGCCGATCGCGTCCTGGGCACGCTCCTGGGTAGCCACGCCATGACGCTGCTGCGCCAGGGCAGGGTCGGTCGCATGGTCGCGATCCATGGCAATCAACTAGCCGATGTCGACCTCGCCACCCCCGCCGGCAAGCAACGCCTGGTGCTACCCGAGGATCCGCTGATCCTCGCGGCAAGGAATGTCGGGACAATCTTTGGCGACGAATAGGCGCGAAAAAAGCGACGAATAGTCCCTCAAAGACGCAAGCCTCCACTTGAAGTCTCTCGCCAAGACCCGTTCATACTGAGATCCGTATCGAGGGTGGGTGGTCGGGGGCCGGGCAAGGGGCATTCTTGTCTGGCCTCATTTTTTACAATAGCTGCCCCCTCCTGGCTGTTCCAACGCTCTTCTATCCGGACAAGCAGTCGTGACCTAGCCCCGATGGGCAATCACCAGTTGCGACTATCCACGGAGTATCTGCCAATGTCGAAGGTCTCGAACCATCTTGGTCGTCTGTCTTCCTGCGCCCACGCCCTTGCCTTGCTGGCCGGGCTTGCCAGCGCGGTCCCCGCCATCGCGCAAACCGACCGCATCAGCGACACGCCCACCGGCTGGTGGTACTGGTATGGCGCGACGCCCGCGTTCATCGACAGCCAGATCGCCAATGGGCGTCGCCCTTTCAACCTCACGCCCACGGGCGGAAACTACGACGTCGTGATGGTCTCGAACACGGGCGAATACGCGGCGAGCGGCGTGGACGTGCTCTATAACCTGACGGCGGCCCAGTTGTCCGCGCAGCTTGGCACCAAGCGCATCATCGACCTCGAACTGACCAACTCGAGCACCTTGACATTCACAGCGACCGTGGTGAGCAACAGCGGAAACTTCGCCGCGCCGGGGTGGAACTGGGCTACGGGCCTGACATACCAGCAGATGCTCAACTGGCAGGACAACAACAACCTGCGTCCCATCGACGTCGACCAGTACAACACGCTTGCGGGCACCCGGTACAGCATTGTTGCAGTGCCCAACACCGGCAGCAACGCCCAGGGCTGGTGGTGGTACTTTGGCGTGAGCGAGGCCCAGGTCACTAGCTTCCTCACCGCCAACGGCGCACGCCTCACCGACATCGACGTCACCAGCAACAGCCCAACCACCTTCAACGTCATCATGGTCTCTGAAAATCCGGGTGCGCAGTGGTGGTACTACGGACTGACATCGACGGACGTGACGAACACTATCAACCAGACCGGCGGGCGCCTCACTTGCCTGAACCGTTACACCAATAGCAACGGCGATACCCGATTCGCCATCGCGATGGTTGACAACGCCAACGCCAAGACCCGGCGCGTGCGAAGTCTTGTGGACAGCGCGCTCGCGAACGGCTCCTTTGGCTTCAAGGTTCAGGAGGTTGGTGGCTCGGTCCTGGGAGGCCTCAACACCGAATTCGCCTTCGAGCCGGCCAGCATGATCAAGATCCTGCACGGCGCGTACGCGATGGATCAGATCGCCGCAGGCAATGACACGCTGACGGAGAACATCCTGATCCGTGACACCTGCAACAACAACGAGTGTCCGGATCCGCTCCAACCCTGCAACACCGCCAACGAACAACTCCAGCAGGCCATCCGCGAAATGCTCGAGCAGAGCGACAACAACCGCACCATGGAGATCGAGCTCAAGTACGGTCGCGTGAACCTTAACAACTATGCCGCGGCCCTTGGCCTTACCAACACCGACATCAACCATCGCCTGGGCTGCCTCTGCGGCAATCCCTTCAATACCTTCTCCGCCACCGACGCCTGCGACCTTTACGAACTTATCGCCGACGGCTCCCTCTTTAGCCAGACCTGGCAGGACACCCTCTACACCCTGATGAATGACAAGGAGAGCCAGGGCTGGGGCGTCTGCCCCAACCTCTCCAACATCATCAACGACGAGGCCGCCAGCACCAACCTCACCAGCAGCGAGATCGCCGACTTCCGCGACCAGGTCAACTTCGCCAGCAAGGGCGGCAGTTACACCTGCAGCAGCACTTACTACCGCACCGAGGGTGGCTGGGCCAAGATTCCCTTCAAGATCCTGTTCCTCGGAAGCTACATCGTCTCACCCCGCGAGTACACCGTCGCCAGTTTCGTGCATGCTAGCACCGACAACACCGGCGCAAGCATCGCCTATGTTGCGGATGAAGAACTCCTTCGCGAAGAAGTCCGCGAAGCGCTCGCGACCTGGGACTTTGCCTGCAGCACCCCAAACATCAACAACA
>CAYRPC010000090.1:0-12934 GCA_964425995.1 uncultured Phycisphaeraceae bacterium | reverse complement strand
CCCCTCATTCCCATACCAGCGAGTCATCATCACCGGAGGAGCCGGGTTCCTTGGAAGGGTCGTGACGGACAAGTTGCTCGCCCGAGGCGTGCAGCCTGACAATATTTTCATACCCCGGCGCAAAGACTTTGACCTCACACAGCAGACCGATGTCGCAAGGCTGTATCGCACTGCCTTCAAACACTTTCCGCCCGACTTGGTCCTGCATCTGGCGGCGGAAGTGGGGGGGATCGGCGCGAATCGGGCCAATCCGGGTCGATACTTCTTCGCCAACATGGCCATGGCCCTGCACCTGATCGAGCAGTTCCGAATGGAGGGGCTGTGCTCGCGGGGCGGCAAGTTCGTGCAAGTGGGGACCATTTGCGCCTACCCAAAATTCGCACCCATTCCCTTCAAGGAGGATGACATCTGGAACGGCTATCCCGAAGAGACCAACGCGCCCTATGGCGTCGCGAAAAAAGCCGCGTGGCAGATGCTCGACGCGTACAAAATCCAGTACGCCATGAAGTCCGCGTATGTGCTGCCAGTCAATCTCTACGGTCCGGGCGACAACTTCGACCTCTTCAGCAGCCACGTTATTCCAGCGCTCATTCGCAAGGCCGTGGAAGCACAGGAGCGGGGCGATACAAGCATCGTCTGCTGGGGCACGGGCAGCGCCTCGCGCGAATTCCTCTATGTTGACGACGCCGCGGAAGGCATCCTTCGCGCAGCGGAGGTGATGAACGATCCTGATCCCATCAATCTCGGAGCAGGCTTCGAGATCACCATCAAGGATCTCGTCGAACTGATCGTCAAACTGGTGGGCTTCAAGGGCGAAATCGTCTGGGACCATACCAAGCCCGACGGCCAGCCACGCCGCCAGTTGAGTGTGGAAAAAGCCTCACGCCTGCTGAACTGGCGTGCACAGATGACGTTCGAAGAGGGCCTGCGCCGCACGATCCAATGGTTTCGCGAGCACAAAAAAGAGATCAAGTAGACCGGAAAATACATCCGGGACCATTCCATAGCCTGCGCTACCGCACCGCAAGGTATCGCTCGTACATCTTTTCCAAACTGCTGGGAATGACCCGGATGTTCCCGACCACGGACATGAAGTTCACATCGCCCCCCCAGCGCGGCACCAGGTGCGCGTGCAGGTGCTGGGGCACGCCCGCGCCCGCCGCTCGTCCCTGGTTGATGCCCGTGTTGATGCCTTGCGGCTCCAAGGCTCGCTGCATCAGGTCGGTTGCAACTTCGACCAACTTCCAAAGGTGCATGCGCTGCCCGGGGTCATAGTCCAGCAGCGTTGGACGCGGATCACCTAACGCCACCAGCAGGTGTCCATTCGCATACGGAAACTTGTTGAGAAGGATCATGCCCTGCGCATCGCGCACGATGACATGGTTCCTCGCATCGCTCGCTGGATCAAGCCAGTAGTCATGGAGGAATGAGCCGCTGCCCGTCTTGGGAGGGCCCGACTGCTTCTCGACCTGCCCCATTGATTCGAGATACTCCATCCGCCATGGTGCCTGGAGTTGCGGCTGTGTGTGCTGGGTCGGCTGTTGAGACATGCACGACTGTAAGAGCCGATGGGCAGCCCTCGGAAACAGTATTGCAGGACATCCAGATCCTTCCAAAAACTAAAAAGCGGCCAGCGCACACATGCAGGCCGCTCAAGTTCGACCACGTTCAACCACTCATCCGCCCGTCGGCTTGGCCAGCAAGCCGATCGTCTTCTTCTGGTTCACGACCAGCCGCCCTTCCTTGCCCGTCATGGGATCGCTGCCGCGCTTGAGCAGGTTGATGACTTCAGTGACCGTCAACTCGGGCTTCATCGCGAGCATCTTGCCCACGAGATTGGTCACCTGCGGAGCCGCCATGCTTGTGCCGCTGAACTTCATACGGTCCCCGCCCGGCACGAAACTATCCACCTCGAAACCGTTCGCGTACAGCGTCACGTTGCCGCCAAACGTCGTGAAGCTCGTCGGCTTGCCGCTGCTGTCAATCGCACCGACCGTGATCATGTTCGCCAGGTTCAGGCCCGACGGAACAAGTTCGGCGAAGGCATTGTCATTGTCGCTATTGCCCGCAGCGGCAACAAACAGAATCTCCGGAGCGCTCTTCATCGCCTCTTCCAGGCCTGTCTTCATGATTTCAAAGTACTTGCGTGCGATCTGATCGCGCTCCTTGGAGTCCTTGCCCACGCCCTTCTGCTCGAGTTGGGATTCGATGTCCTTCTTGCTGCCACCCCAACTCATGTTGACCACGCGAACGCCCGCTGCCTTCATATACGCCACCGTCGCCTTGTAGTTCTGCGCTAACTTGCGCGACTGTTCCTCGCTGGGCGTGATCTGCGGGATCGCCTTGTAATCAAAGGTCAGTCGCACGGCCAGCAGTTTGGCATAGGGATTGCCCGCGAGCGAAATGCCGGCCACGTGCGTGCCGTGCGCGACATTGCCATACAAGCCCAGATCCTCGATGAAGTGACCAGCCGCATCCTGCTTGAGGTCGCGCATGTACGCGATCAACGCGGCTTTCTCAGGGCTGTCGACATTGGCCTGCATGTCCATCATGCCCTTGGTGTGCCCCTGGACAAGTTTGGGGTCGTTGTGCATGCCCGTCACCGGATGGAGCAACTCGGGCGTACGGTTTTCCTGCAGATCAAACGCGATTCCGTGCATGTCATCGATGAAGCCGTTGTTATCGTCATCGGTGCCGTTCGCAGATTCCTTCGCGTTCGTCCACAGACTGCCCTTGTAGATCGCGGTATCAACGCCACTGTCCCACACCCCAACGACCACGGGCTTGCCGCCTTCTTTGCCGGTCAGGGTCGCAACCGTCGGCGTCCAACTGTCGACGCGCTCGGTCGCGTTCTGGTCGATCAGCCCTTGCGCCACCTTGGCGATCGAGGGATTGAGTTTGAGCTGCATGTTCAGCAGAAGGCGAACACTGATCAGGCTGTGCGCAAAGTCACCTGAGAGCGTGCCCTTCTGCTGCTGCCATACCGGGTCGAGGTTGCTTGCGATCTGTCCCAGAATGAGATCGCGCGTCAACAGTTCCGCACGCCCCTTCTGCTGCTTGATCTGCTCGGCAACTTTGTCCCAGGGCAGGTCGCCCCAGCGCGTCGCCAGCGACTTCTCAAACGCCGCGACAAACTCCGCACTCTCGATATCCATCGAGCCGGTCTGGGACTTCGCGGCAAGCATCGAACGCGGCACCTGCCCAGCCATCAGCTTGGTGGCTTCCTTCAGTTCGTTCTCACGCACCAGATCCAGATACTTGGTCACATCCGCATCGCGCCCCTCGATCAGCGCAATCTGGCCCAGCAGGCTGTATCGATCACGCAGCGTCGTCTTGTCCTGGATGTCCAGTGTTGCCAGATCATGCTCGATCTTGCCGCGCACATCCTGGGCAAACGCCGCGAAGGTCGGCTCATCGGCAATCACCAATTCGCTGGGCTTGAGTTCCAGCGAATACTCATGCGTGGGCAGATCGTCGGCGGTCCGTACGACCTTCTTCTCGCCCGATGGTTGGCCACCTGCTTTGGCTGGTTGGCTCGCGGGCGAGCTTTCCTGCGCAAGCGCGAACTGCACATCAGAAAGACAAACGGCCAATCCAGCCGTAACAACCAGGAGCGCGATCTTGTTCACAATGTGTTCCTCAACTGAGCCCGCGCGGCTCTTTCAAGAGCGGATCACGACGAGGCCCGATACATTGGCTTTGTTTGCAAGATGCTGCGCTTTGTTTCATGTCAACGCAATGAAACGCGATCCTGAAAGTGCGACGCATGCTTCCCGATAGGATATTGATAGGGTGAGTGCCCTCACCTGTCGGCCCTTGCCAACGCCTACGAGCCATTGTTGCAGCCCGAGAATTCTTACAGCGTCACCATCTCCATATCCGGTTCGCGTAGGTCGTTGCTGACAGGGATGCTCACGCCCGTAGCGAAAATCGCCAACCCAGGGTTGGTCATCGCCATGTCCGCTCGCACATTCGCCGCGTTGAATATCCCAGCCCGAGGCAGAGACACCTGCGTGCCCGACGCAACCTGTCCGCGAGTCGTCTCGATGACCAGCGTGCCGACCTCCTGATCCGCAGCCGGACTGCCCGCGAGCGTCGCAAGCAAGTCGGTGGCAATCTGCCCCTCGCTCTTGGCCATCTCGATCACCGGGATTGCCTGCTCGAAGGCCTGCAACTGATTGCGCCAATTCTCGAACGTGCCCGCCTTCTCGGCGAATGTCGCACCTGGTAGTACGATGTCCGCCGCGTCGACAGCGTTGCTCAGTAGGGTGTCGATGAGCACCACAAACTTGCCCGAAAGCGACTCGCGGAACTCGCGTGTCATCCAATCGCTGGGATAGTTGCCAGTGAGGATCACGCTGCCCACGTCGCTGCTGCCGCTGCCCTTGCCCAGTCGTCCCAGCAGGTCCTCGCCCTCGAGCACGGGGCCAAACGTGCCGAGCACGCGACGAACGCCCCGGGCGTTTGGGGCCTTCTCCGCGCAAATCTTGAACGCGTTCTTGTCGGTGTCCTTTGCCCCGATTGGATACGTCTTGTCCTTGCCATGTGTTGGCACGGGTCCCAGCGCGAAAATCGCCTTCGAGTCCAGCGTGCGAGCGACCTTGGCGAGTTGATACGCCTCCTCGCACGTCAGCATCGGACTTACGACAAGCTGCAGGCGCTTGCCGCCCGACACAGACTTGCGCACGCCATCCACCACATCGTCGTACGCCCGGTTGTAATCCGACTCGACAAGCATCCCGTACTGGCGACGCATCGGGCTGCGCAGGCGGTGCTCGCTATGCACAAACTTCCAGCCATACCGGACTTCGTCGGTGATCCACCACTTGTTGACCGACAGGTTCTTACGGGGCTTGACGCGATAGATCTTCCCCTCGTTGTGATGAATCGTGATGTTGTCGCCGCTCGCTGTCAGCGGATCAACGCCCGCAGCCTCCTTCAGAAACCAGACGCGCTGCGCAAACAAAAAGTCCTTGTCCAGCAGCGCGCCCACCGGGCACAGGTCGATCACATTGGCCGACAGTTCATTATCCAGTGGCACGCCCGGGAAGACATCTATCTCTTCCCGGTTTCCGCGCCCCTGCACCATCAATTCGCTCGTCCCCGTCACCTCGCGCGTGAATCGCACGCAGCGCGTACACATGATGCAGCGATCGCTGTACAAGAACACGTGCGGACCCACATCCTTCTTCGGCTGCTTGACCTTCTGCTCTTCGAAGCGCGACACCCCCCGCCCATACATGTACGAGTAATCCTGCAGGAAGCACTCGCCCGACTGGTCGCAGACCGGGCAGTCCAGCGGGTGGTTGATGAGCAGATACTCCATCACCGCCTTCTGGTTCGCTACGCTCTTGGGGCTGTCGGTGTACACCACCATCCCATCCACCGCCGTGGTCTGACACGTCGGAAACAACTTCCCGCCCATGTACGGCGCAAGCTGCCCGGTCTTGGGGTCGGGCGTGAACGCCTCACCCAGGCAAATCCGGCATGAAGCGACGATGGACAGGCCATCGTGGTAGCAATACTGCGGGATTTCGAGGGCATTGGCGTTGGCCACCTGCAGGATCATTTGTCCAGGCGTGAACTCGCACTTCTTCCCGTTGATGGTGATCGTCGGCATAGGCGGAGCGATGGTAGCGGCTTCATACCGGTGGCACAGGCGTCCTCGCCTGTGCCTGCACCAATGGCAGCACCTGTGCTGCCACACTTCAATCCACCAACTCCAGCGCCATCTCCCACCACTTCGCCGCTATTTGCGCCCCGTTTTCCAGCGATTGCAAAAATGAGAACCCACCCTTCTCCACAGGCTTCATCGGAATCCGCGGATATCGCCGTCCCGTCGCCAATGCCTCGGTCAGGAACGCTGAATGCTGGCGCCGCGCCGCCGCCCCGGGCGTCTCGTCGTAGTGGTCGCGGACCAGCATGCGCTTCCAGAAAGACATAGAGAAAGTGTACTCGAAAGCCCAATTTCTACAAGTAATTCCCGCCTCAACAGACCCAGCAGACACACCAAGCCTGCCAGTGCCACCCGCTGGCACAGCGCTGGGATTCGGCACGCTTGGATCACCACCTCATGCCGGAGCCACGTTCCCGCCCGCATCTCGTCCCCGCCACGTCCGCTTCCCGCTCATATGCAGGAACCACGAGTACCACTGGATCGCCGTCATCAACACCACGCCCAGCGGATGCAGCAGCGCCCCAACCATGCTCGTTCGCAGCCGCGATGCCAGCATGGCCCGCTGCACCAACTGCATCGCGCACGCCAGCAGCGCAAGCCACCACCACATCGCCCCGATTGCAGTTTGCTCGCCCCCCGCAATACCCCCAGCCATACCCCGCATGATGCCCCACACGACCAACCCCCAGGGCAACACATGCCCAACCAGGTGCATGATCGTCAGCACAACCAACAGCGCAACGCTCCCCAGCCCCTCATAAGCGTTCTTCGCAAACCCACGCCATGTGCTGGCCCAGCCAAAGTACATCCGGCAACTCACCACGTCGGTCCCATCAAACAGGTCGGTGCCAAACCCAGCCTTCCGCACCAGCCGTGGCAACTTGATCCCGTCGTGCATGCTGTCCTTGAAAGCCTCGTGGGTGCCCGCCGCGAAGTACGCATCGCGCCGCACGAACAAGAACTGCCCGCACCCCGCACTCGCGGATGGGTCCGTTGAGTGCTGCATTTTGATGAAGGGTAGATAACTGAACAGAATGAAGAAGATCATCGGCACCACCAGATGCTCTGGCAGTGTACAGGTGACTTGTCTTGGAAAGGTGCTGACCAGACCCAATCTCGCCGCATCGCCCGCGCGTCCACGCCCCGAACTTGTGATCGCTTCCAAGGCCGCAGCGACAGCCTTGGGCTCAAAGCGAACATCCGCATCGGTGAACAGCAAGAACGATCCCTTCGCAGCATGGGCCATGCGCCAGCACGCGTGCTGCTTCCCGTTCCAGCCAGCGGGCAGTGGATGTGTGGCCACACGCCGGACGCGAGCGTCCTCTTGCTCGAGTCGTTGCAGGATCACAGGTGTTTCGTCGGTGCTCTGGTCGTCGTAGACCAGCACCTCGATGGTCCCGTGCGTCTGCGCCAGCAAGCCGCGCACGCACGCCAGGATGTTGACCTCCTCATTTCGCGCTGGAATGCAGATCGAAACCAGTTCGGATGTCTGTGACTGCGCACCCTGTGGGGTTCGAAATCTGGAGAGGTTCCACATCGTCATCGCAAGCGACTGCGCGCTGAGCGCGACCCCGCCGATGCCCAACGCAAGCAGAGGCATCATGTCGCCGCTCCTTCCCTGCCAAGCGGTGTGGGCGTTGATGGTCCGCGCTGGCGATCATTGAGCGCACCAGACTTGCCCCGCAGCCGCAGCCACCAGTCATACACCGGATGCACGCTCGTGCCCGTGCCTACCAGCGTTGCAAACGCGCTGGACTCCCGCGCAATCACCAGGCGCGACAGGTGCTGGCTCCCCGTATTCATCGTGACCTCCATCGCTGCGTGCCAGTGAGGAGTGCTTGGGTTGGACGGTGCTTTGACCGACGCCACATGTACAAACACTTCGGGCTTCTGGTCCAGCCAGAACCCATACTCGATGGCAAGGCTCAGCACTCGAACTCTGGGCGTGCGAGCCGCGATGGCCGCCGCGCCAGGACGCATTCGCACCGGCTCGCGAACATCCGCAAAGCCGCCCTGGGGCGTGATCCACAGTGTCGCCCGGTCTTCCCGCTCGAACCGTTCCCGCACATATGCAACCAGGGCTGGATAACTGCGAGCGTCGTCGGGATTGATGCCGAACAAGCCAGCCCGACGGAAAAAAGCAAACTTGCGCAGTTGCTCGATGTCCATCGGCGCGCACGCGCTGCGCTGCGCCGGCAGCCACGCCTGCGCGATCAACACCGGCACCAGCGGATCCCACCACGAGCTGTGATTGAGCAGCACAATCAGCGGCCCCTCGTGCGTTCCCGCTTCACGCACCAAGTCGAGCGTTGTGGTCGTTGCGCGCACAGCATGGAACTTCTTGGCAAACAATCGCCGGGTGTACCAACTGAAAACCTTGGCAAACTTCGGCGAGAACTGTCCAGGCAATATCCCTGCGTGCGCGGTTTGCGAAGGCAGGCTCGCCCCTTGAGAACTCGAAGCCGATTTCCAAGCCGAGGTGAAAGCCGGGGGCGTTGAGGCGGGAGATGGAGTCGATTCGCTCTTCACCATGGCACCAGCTAACCAAGGACCACTACACCAGCGTCGCTTCTCGCGCCTTGGGTTCGGCCAGGCCCGGCCCGATTGACCAATGCACGGGCGTGTTGGGTTCGATTCCCGGGCCCATCTCGATGCGGTCATCCGTCGTGAGACCAATGTCGACCGCCAGCGCCCGAGCCGCCGTCACGCCGCTCATCAGCACCATGGGAACACCTGGCCCCGGGTTCGCAGACCCGCCCGCAAGGTACAGGTTCTTGAACACCCTGCTCCGATTGCGGGGCTTGAATCCGCCCTTGAGCCTGCCATGGCTAGCCAGGCCATAAATCGCCCCACCCTCGGCGTTGTACATGCGGTCAATTGACTGGGGAGTCAGGTGTTTCTCGACCACAATCTGGTCTTCGATATCCTTTAATCCCATTCGCCGCATCTTGTCCATCACCACCGGGCGATACTGCTCCAGCAACCCGCCCGCGCCTTCCCACTGTTGTCCCGCCCGCAGGTAGGGCGTATGGATCAGGATGTAGAGCGCTTCGCACCCCTTCGGTGCCTGCGACGGATCGGTGCGACTGGGCGCTGCGATATAAAGCGTCGGGTCCCGCGCCGGAATGCCAGCGCGATAGATGTCATCAAACTCGTCATGGCTCACCTTGCTGAACAGGAAGTTATGGTGGGCCAGTTGCTCGTACTGCTTCTTGAGGCCAAGATAGAAAACCACGCCACTGCACGCCGGGGTGTAGTCCGACGCGATCGACTTCTGCTCGCGCAGCGAGCGGGGCGTTGCGGACAAATCGCGGTACGTCCGCTGCACGTCGCAATTGCTGACGACCGCGTCCGCCGCGATTGTCCGCCCGTCATCCAGAACCACGCCCGACACGCGCGTCTCGCTGGATTCAATCTTCGCGACACCAGTGCCCGTGATGATCGTGATGTTGGGCATCTCTCTCGCGATGCGTTCGAGGCTGCGGGCCACCATCCGCGTGCCGCCGGTCTTGCCATTTGGGTCCATCGCGTACCAGCAGCCGTGATCGACCTGAGCCGCAGCGATCAGCGACAGAATCGCGGGTGCGAGGAAGGGCGATGATCCGACATACTGCAGGAAGTGCTCGCACATCTGGCGAACGTGTGGCTGGGCAATGTGCTTCTCAATCGTCGACGCGACCGTCGAGTGCATCCGCATATTGAGCACGTCGCCCAGCAGCCCTGGCTCCGTTGGCGGCTTCTTCATCATGTCGCGCACGCCGCCAAGATCGCGGTAGTAGAAGACCCGCTCCGATAGCCGCATCATGCGGCGCGAGTACTCCACGAAGGAGCGAAAGCCCGTCCCCGCGTTGCTGCCTGGAAACTGGCGTTCGAGGGCGGCCCCCATCTCCTCAACCTTTAGTCGCAGGTCGATGGTGGTGCCGTCCTCATACATGCACCGCCATTGCGGATCGAGGTTGATCAGGTTGATGTAATCCTCGACGCGCCGCCCGCTGCGCCGGATGATCCCGCGCAGCACCTGTGGCAGCGTGATGATCGTTGGCCCCATGTCAAACTCGAAGTTACCCAGGGCTGACTGCTCCCGCAGCAGGTTCATTTTCCCGCCCAGATGGGCGTTGCGTTCGATCAGCGTGACCTGAGCGCCAAGGCTCCCCAGTTCGACCGCGCTGGCCAATCCAGCCAATCCGCCCCCAATGATCGCCACACGCTGAGTCTTCCCAGCGGATTGACCAACCGAATTGCTATCAAGACGACCATTCGAACTGCCAGCCATGCTGCCTCCATTACCGAGCGAGGTGGAAACGTCACTGTAGGGACAGTTTCGGTGGGCTCGCGTCGTTCGATTCGCGGAGCACTTTGACAATCACCATCGATGGTTGGTTCGGCAGACAGCGGATTTCAGCAGGGGCATCTCGGTGATGTGTAACTGCTGTCTCGCGATCTCACCTCTTACAATGCAGCATGGACACAGCGACAAACGCGACCACACCAACACGCAAGTCCCGCAAGCAACTCTTTCTCGTACTCGGTGCCGGAGTGCTCGTGCTGCTGGGCGGTGCGCTCCTGCTGGCTCCAACAATTGCCGGATCATTCGCGCCCGGCATCATCGCCTCCCAGGCAAGCAGTTTCGTGAAGGGCAAGGTCGCACTTGGTTCAGCCAGTTTTTCCTGGGGAGGTCCCCAGAAACTCACCAACCTCACCTGGACCGACGAACAGGGCAAGCAAATCGCCAAAGCCAGTGTCTCCACCAGCGCAGGCCTGCTGGGCTTGGTTTCGGGTAGACTCAACCTCGGCGAAGTTGAGATCAAGGACACCACCCTCGCCCTTGTCCGCCATCAGGATGGCCAACTCAACGTGCAGAAGTTGCTGGTCACCCAGCCCGCCGGCGCACCAACCCCGGGTACTGCCCCATCTCCCCAGGCTTCCAAGCCCATCCAACTCCCCAAAGGTCTGAAGGTCAAACTCTCAATCAAAAATGTCGATGTCACGCTCATCGACGAGGCCGGGCCAGGCGGCCCAGCCAGCCCCACAACCGTGCGACTTGCTAACGTTTTGGGCAGCGCCACTATTGATCCATCCCAGGCACTCAAGGCCAAACTCAGCGCCGACGCGAGCGTGCCCGCTGGCGGCGAAGGCAAGATCGCTTTGGACATCGATGCCAGCAACTGGGCCGATGCTTCTGGCCTTGTCACCATGGACAACGCCCAACTCAAGGCCATCCTCGATATCCAGAACCTGCCCATGGCGATGGTCGATGGCTTGGCAGGGCCAGTCATCAAGGACGAATCGGGCAAGACCGTTCCCCTCGCCACTGCCTTGGGACCAACCCTCACGCTCAAGATCGATGCCAACGGCAACCTGAAGGATGCAACGGCCAACCTCAACCTCGTGATGCAGCGCGCAACTGCAAACGGCAGCCTGCGCATCGCCGACGGCTCCCTCACCTCGACCCAACCGCTCGCCATCGCCCTCAAGGGGCAGGCCCTTAGCGACCTCGTGCCCGCGCTGCGTCAGGCCCTGGCCCAGGCAGCATCCGCTACTGCTCCCGCTCGCCCAGGCGTCGATACCTTGCCCGATATCACCATCAGCATCAGCGACCTGCGCACGAAACTGCCCCAGGGCGGCGCAGGCCTCGACCTGCGAGGCACCAGCGCAACCATCGCATTGGAAACGACACAGGTCATCGGCTCGGTCGTCACCGCTGCCGGACAAGCGCCCCAGTCGATGCGCATCACGCCGCTCCGCGCGACGATCAAAACCACCGACCTCGCGCAAACCGTCTCGATTATCGCGAACACCAGCGCAACTCTGGACAACCAGCCCGCCGGCGAACTCAGCATCAACACCCAACTTGCCGGCTTGCTTGATGCTCAAGGCGCACCCCGCTCGGGCGTGCCCCAGTCGGTCAACGCAAGCGTGCAGATCAGGCAGATCGCTACCGCAGTTGCCCAGCCCTTCGTGCGTGCCTTGAACCTGGATCTCGCGCGAGACATCGGCCCGATCCTGGACCTTGATCTCAAAGCAATCACCAACGGCACGCCAGGACCCTCGGGCACTTCTCCCCTCGACATCGACCTGCGCGCTAGCGCCGCGATGCTGCGAGCCACCGGAGCCTTCACGCTCCGCGATGATGCCCTCGTCGGACGCGCCATCAGTGGCGCACCGGTGATGGTCGTCGAAGCCGACGCGGCGGGCCGATTGGCCGAAACCATCACGGCCAAGGGACCTTGGAAAGTCTCAGCGGCGCAAACCGCGGGCGGCAATGGCAAGGCGGTCGTGAAGATCAACTGGTTGAACCTTCCTCTGGCTGCCAACCGCTCGCCCCGCATGGATCAAGCCGACGTTTCGGTTGGCATCGATGTCGAACAATTGCTGCTGACGCCAGTGGCCGATGCCGCGACCAGCGCAGCCAGTTCCGCCCCGCGCGGCTCGATTCAGATTCCCAAGTTTGGTGCTGGCCTGTCGCTCGCCAAGGGCGGCAACGCGACTGTCGGCATGCAAGGACAGTTCGCCTACGAATCTCAGCAAGGTGGTATAGGCGCCAACTTCACGGTGCCCGGGGTCATCCGCGCTCTGAGCAGCGAGGCAAGCCAGCAACGCGGCGAGTGGACCATGGCCGATCCGATCACGCTTCGGCCCGTGGGCGATCTCGAAGTCGTGAATCTTCCCCTGGCCTTGGCGAGTCTCTTCGTCCAACCTCCCGTGGTCGACGCAAACACGGGCAAGGCCGGGATGGATGTCGTCGCGCTGCTTCGCGACATTGTCGGCCCTGCCATCGTCATTCGAGTGAGGACCACAGCGGGCGATGGCGGCGCACTGGCTGTGAATACGAGCGCCGATTCCGGGCAATTCAAGTTCACCGCCAGCGCGAATCTCAGTGAAACTTCGATCGCGATGCAATCGGTAGAGATGCGCACCACGCTCTCGCCCCAGAGCGCGGAGGCCGTCATGGCTCGCCTCGCTCCTGAAATGCAGGATCGCCCCCGTCTCGCTGCGCCTGCCCAAGCCGTCTTTAGTGTGCAGCCGCTTTTGATCCCTCTGGACAAGGATCGCCTCCCGAAGTTTGCGGAAGCCGGCCCAGCCAAGGCCCGCTTGACACTCCCAGGACGCGTGCTCGTCGACAACGTCGCAACGAGCCAGACCCAGAAAGCTCGTGTGGGACTCGAAGACTTCACGCTTGACGTGGAAGCACCCCTGTCCAGCCTGATTGCCCCGCAAGCCCAAGGCAAGGGCACAGCCGCCGCCCCCACCCTCGCC
>CAYRPC010000089.1:0-13012 GCA_964425995.1 uncultured Phycisphaeraceae bacterium | reverse complement strand
TGGTAATACACTCGTCCAGTCGCGATAGCGATCTGGTATAAAGTACATATCCGCAAACAAGCCCTGGCGAAAGTCAGGGCTTTTTCTTTGGCCTGTCACATCTATGTGTCGTGCCCCAATACTTGCGAATGCGAGTCTGCATTGCCCAAATCGCGCCAGTCTTTCTTGACAAACGACGAACACTCGAGAAGGTGGTCGCCGCGATCGATGAGGCTGGAAAGCATGGAGCGAGTCTGGTCGCGTTCGGCGAGACGTTGGTGCCCGCGTATCCGCACTGGCTCAGTCGCACCGATGCCGCGCGATTCAACGCTTCAGACCAGAAGGAACTGCACGCTTTGTACCTCGACCAGTCGGTGGTCATCAGCGAAGACACTGGCAATTCGGGAGATCTCGATGATGTACGTCGAGTGGCGGGCAAGCACAACATTACCGTCGTGCTGGGCGTAGCCGAGCGGGCGATGGATCGGGCCGGGCACACGGTGTACTGCTCGCGAGTCGTAATTGGTTTGGAACCAAGTCTAAAGCCCGGTGTGAAGCCCGGTGTAATGCCAGGCATGAAGCCAGGGATGGAGGAAGCGCCCGCACGAGTACTGAGCGTGCATCGCAAACTCATGCCCACATACGAGGAGCGGCTGTCGTGGGGCATCGGCGACGGTGCCGGCTTGGTCGCGCATCCGGTTGGGCAGTTGACGCTCGGCGCACTCAACTGCTGGGAGAATTGGATGCCTCTTGTGCGGGCCGCGCTCTACGCACAGGGAGTCAACCTGCATGTGGCATTGTGGCCTGGCTGCGTTCGCAACACCATCGACATCACCAGGTTCATCGCGATGGAGTCACGCTCGTTCGTGCTTTCAGCGAGTAGCCTGCTGCGCGAGCAGGACATTCCCGCGGGCGTGCCTTTTCGGGAACGGATGGTGACGCCAGGTGAGTTGATCAGCGATGGCGGCTCGTGCATCGCGGGGCCCGATGGGCAGTGGATCGTGCCGCCTGTATCAAACGAGGAACGTCTGATCTACGCGGATGTGTCGCTGGACGCAGTGCGGCGCGAGCGTCAGAACTTCGATCCGTCTGGACACTACGCAAGGCCCGATGTGTTTGAGTTGCGGGTGGATCGTCGGCGACAGGCAGTTGCGACGTACCTGAATGGATGAATCTGGCTCGTGATCGACAGGATTACTCGGATTGCCCGAATCACTCGCGTCGGACGCGAATGTCCACTTCGCGGTCAACGTACTTCCACTCTTCCGTGCCTCGCAGGATCGCAACCAGTTCGTCAAAGAGGCTTTCGTGCTCGGGCGCATACTCGAACCACGTCAGGAAATCAAACGGTTCGGTGCGGCCGTCCGGGCTCGGGCCAAGGTCCCGGCAATGATGCAAGCGACGCGCAATCGCGGGGAGAAACCGCAGGCTTGCCGCAGTGTGATGGGATCGTTCCTCAAAAATCTCGCGGCGTTGATCCTGCGAGAGTGCCCACCATGCGGGGGACTTGCGGATGGGAATCAGTGCGCCGGCGGTGGCTTCGGGGCGACCGAGTGGCGCCAGCACCTTTGCGAGTTGATCTTGTTCCGCCCGCGAGCCGCTCGGAAATGATCCAGCCCAGGTCATACCCGCCAAGCTCCTGGCCATGAGCGACGACTCGTGCGACGGGCAGGCGCCGGGCGCGATCGCTTGCGAAGGACTCTGGGTTGCAGGCGCCGCCCAGACGCGTGGTCCACTTGTACTCGAGCGGACCGATTGGGAGCTTCACAAGCACGCCCATGGGTGGCTGGTCGTCGTGGAGGCGGAAAGTGGAAAAACCGGTCGCGGCCCCGCCCCGTTGCCACGCCGCGTGAAACCACTCGATGCGGCCCAGGCGTCCATTGCACACTTCGTGCAGGACGGGTTCAAGCATCACGGCCAGATCGTGGCTGTGGCTCACTGGCAAGTGGGGATGATTCGACTCTGCCACCAGAGCAAGCGTACCCGCTACCCGCACGCATAGCTTGGACGCCAACCCGACCACGAAACGCGACCGACGGGCAGAGTCGCGTGCCGGGAGCAATCAAATCGCGTGCAGGCTGTACCCCTCAATTTCAAGGTGTTCACTCGCAAACGCAACTGGCACCCCCTCAACCTTGAGCCCCGCCCCAACAATCAGGCTGTCATCAAGATGTAACAGTTCAGCGTGGCGGAGAGGCCACGGCTCGTGGCGAACCTGCCCAGCCCAGATCCGCCCACCTCGGTGCGAGAAGAGCCAGTATCGCTCGGTGAGAAAGTGCTGCAGCGTGTCGGGCGGGCCGGGTCGTTGACGCGAATCGGGCTCGAACAGGTCGCCCGTCCGCCAGCGGATATGGGTGTGGGCGTGCTTCCAACTTGCAATGGACGTGCTTGTGCGGCGAGCCAGTGCGTAATCCGTAGTGTCGCCAGTCCGCGACACAGTGAAGCGGCTGTAAACGTAGTTCAGGCTCCAAAGCCAGCGCCCGCCCAGCACTGGAAGCAGGGTTTGGGCGTCGAGGCTGAAGAACCAGACGCCCTTGGTGTGACGATCTGGACCGCGATGCGTGACATAGGTACGCACGTTGCATTCGTAGAAGTCAGTCAGGCCAGGCAAGGCGGGCACACCTCGAAACGAGCAATGCGCCATCCGAAACGGCACAAGGCCAACCCACGCGGAGCCATCGAACAAGTCGAGCTCGAGTTCCATCGGTACGAGGCGGCGCATCACCTTCGGATCCACGCGCCAATGCAGAAAAAGCAGGTTGTCCCAGTGCATCCGCACGGCGGGGCGAGGCTGGATGTGGGGGGATTGCGGCGCGTCGGTGGATCGAGGCAAGTCCTGCATGAGATACGTTATGTCAGTGGCAGGAGTGTGCCCGAATCACTCGCGTCGGACGCGAATGTCCACTTCGCGGTCAACGTACTTCCACTCTTCCGTGCCTCGCAGGATCGCAACCAGTTCGTCAAAGAGGCTTTCGTGCTCGGGCGCATACTCGAACCACGTCAGGAAATCAAACGGTTCGGTGCGGCCGTCCGGGCTCGGGCCAAGGTCCCGGCAATGATGCAAGCGACGCGCAATCGCGGGGAGAAACCGCAGGCTTGCCGCAGTGTGATGGGATCGTTCCTCAAAAATCTCGCGGCGTTGATCCTGCGAGAGTGCCCACCATGCGGGGGACTTGCGGATGGGAATCAGTGCGCCGGCGGTGGCTTCGGGGCGACCGAGTGGCGCCAGCACCTTTGCGAGTTGATCTTGTTCCGCCCGCGTGGCGTATCGAACATTGCTGGTGATGCCGCGCAGAACCCATGTGGCATCACCGACATCAGCAGCCTTTGTCGCTGGCGCACCAACCTCAAGGATGTCCAGTTGCGCCGCAACTGGGAATGCGGCCCCGATGCTAGCGGTGTGACGCTCGACAAACCAGGGGCCTTGCAGGCCGCCGACAAAGTGGAACAGACGCGTCTGCATCGAAAACCTCAAACGGAAAAACAAGTGTTTTCTGAAGAACTATTGACAGTGCGAGTGTTCATGCGCGGCTGTCGCCAGTCGAACCCTCCAACGCCTCGATCGCCCTGTGGATTCTGTCGGGCATCTTGACCTTAGTCCCTGCGGCGTAGTCGTACGTCACTATGGTGCCGCTCCCATGCGCAGTAACCTCGCCAGACTTCTGGCTGATGATCTCGTGCCCAAGGGTGAAGCGATCGGTCTCGATGGATATCAGTTGCGTGATCACGCGGATGGTGTCAGGGAAAAACAGCGGACGACGAAATCGGCACTGGGCACTCTGCAGGATAAAGCCCACGCCATCGACTTCGCGAAGGGAATCAAGCCCCAGCGCATGGATGTAGGCAACCCGAGCGGACTCAAGGTACCGAAAAAACATCACGTTGTTGACATGGCCCAGGGCATCCATATCGCCCCATTGGATCGCAATGGTGATGATGGGCGAAGACATGGCTACTTGACGCTCGCCACCACGACCGTGCGATCGTCGCTCCGGCTTGTCAGCCCGGCAAACTTGCCCAGATCATCGACGATGGCGTTCAGGATGCCCGATGCCGAACCACTGACATCCTGTGCCGGCTGCTCGCCATACATCGGAGCGTGCCCATTATCCTGACTGCCGTTGCGGGCATGCCCGCGATTGATCGACGCGAACATGCGTTGATCGCCGAACATCTCGTTCGAACCGTTGAACGCTTCGGTGATGCCGTCGGTGTACAGCACAAGCGATTGGCCAGAAGAGAGCGGCAGCGATCTCGTGGCGTAGTCCGCATCTGGAAGAATGCCCAGGGGCAAACCGACATCCTCGAACGTGTCGTTGCGCACCGTGCCGTCGTATTCGCGGATCACTGGCGCGGGATGGCCCGCGTTGGCGTATCGGAAAGTTCGGGTCTTGTCGTCATAGATGCCATAGATCATTGTGACAAACGCGCCGGTCTCGCGCGTGTAGCGCTCGGAAAGCGCGCGATTGACGAAGGCAATCGCCTCGTGCGGTTCCCAGGGCTGTGACGCGGGGGAGGCAACGTCGCCAGGCATCAGGTGCGCGATCGCATGCACGATCGCCATCAGCACCGCAGCGGGTGTGCCGTGCCCCGAGACATCGGCGACGAGGATCGCCCATTGATTGTTGGGCAACGAGAAGAAGTCGTAGTAGTCTCCGCCCGCCCGCTTGCTGGTCTGGTAGAACGCGGCGAGCTCAAGCGAGGGAATCTGCGGCGTCTCTCGCGGCAGCAGCGACAATTGAATGTCCTGGACGCTCCGCAGTTCCGCGTCGATCTGCTCATACGCCTCGCGGAGGTCTCGGGCCAGCACGAGATTCTTGGTGCCTCGACCGAAGAGATTGCTCTGCAAGACAAGATCAGGAAACTTCTCGACGTCAAAAGCATTCTCTCGAAACGCGGTATGAACGACGATGTTGAGCCCCACACCATGCTCATAGTGGGGGATTGCGATTAGGCTCTTGGCATGTTTCAGGTATGGATACGCGGGGTCATCTTCCGCAACAGCAACCGTCGTCACGACGAGCGGCTTGTCGCTCCAGGCAAGTTCTGAAAAAAAACCACCCGAAAGCAGCGGCAGGCGATCACGATCCTTCCATGGGTCCAGTTGCTCTTTCCAGAGCGTGCTGCGCGTGATGCGAACCTGCGGAAATGGTAGGTCGCGGCGCGAGAGGCTGATGGTGTGGCCGGGCTCAACCGTGCCGCGCATGCGCCGTCCGTACGCCCGCACCATCGCCTGTGGATCGGTTTCCTTGCTCACCTCGCGCATGGTTTCGACGATGTGGGCGAGCCGATCTTGCCATGAAAGTTCGCGAAAACTCGCGGGCACTGAATCGCCAATCGCGTTCGAAACGCGAGCATCGTCGACGACAGGGCCCTGAACAATTGACTCACCGTGGATCGCACCGGATGAAGATGGAGTTGACGAATGTGTTGGCATGATCCCTTCCTGCGATCCTTACAAGTTTGTGATGCCGACGCGGCCCGCAGGTTGCGGATCGGTCGGAGTTCGTTTGGAGGATAGCGAGATTCGGGCAACAGTCGTAGGACTAACACGCGGGGTCGACTTGAATTGAGTCTCTTTCTGAAGAGTTATCGCGTATCAAGCCCAGGTACGCAACATTCGTCACCCAATACTCATCACCACCTTGATCCCCTCCCCGCTGATCATCAGCCCGTGTCCGCGCTTGAAGTCTTCCAGTGGAACTTCGTGCGTGATGATGTCCTCGAGCTCAAGCCGCCCGCTCAGTAGCAGTTCTTCCATCTGGTACCACGTCTCGAACATCTTGCGGCCATTGATGCCCAGCACCGTGCACCCTTTGAAGATCACCAACTTGTTGATGTCAAACTTGATGGGGCCCTTGAACAGGCCCAGCAGTGCCGCCGTGCCGCCGTTGCGGAGGGCCTCAAAGCCCTGGGCCAATGCGGGCTCGGCCCCGCTCATTTCGAGCAGCACGTCCACGCCCTCGCCCCGGCAGTCCTTGCGAATCTGATTGATCCACGCATTGTCGCGCGGGTCAAACGCCTCGACGGCGCCCAGTTTTTTCGCCAGAGCCCGTCGGCGCGGGTCGATGTCGGTTGCGAAAATCCTGCTCGCGCCCGCGGCCTTGGCAACCGTGATGCTCATCAACCCGATGATGCCGGTGCCCGTCACCAGCACGCTCTTGGCAGATACATTCGCCGCCATCACTGTGTGGACAGCGTTGCCCAGCGGATCAAGCACCGCCGCGATCTTGTCGGGAATGTTCGCATGCACGGGCCACACGTTTTCTTCGGGCACGCACACATACTCGGCAAAGCAGCCATCGCGGTCGATGCCGATGATCTTGGTATCACTGGCGATGTGGGCGTTGCCGGTGCGGCTGTTGAAGTCCTTCCACGCCGTGATGTGCCCCTCCGCAGAGACACGCAGCCCCGGCTTGTAGTTGGTCACCGCGCTGCCGACTTCCTCGACGATGCCGACAAACTCATGGCCCGTGATGATGCCCACCGGGATACGTCCAGCCGCCCATGCGTCCCACTCCCATATATGGCGGTCGGTGCCGCAGATGCCGACCTTCTTGACGCGAATCAATACCTCGCGCGGGCCGGGCTTGGGCTTGGGGCGATCAACGAGTTGGAGTTCAGGGCCGGCGTGGTGCTTGATAAGAGAACGCATCGAGCAAGAGTACCCACGGCCTCGTCGCTTATCGCCCGATTTCCGCTACCAGTTGCTTCGCGCCGTAGACCTTGTCCATCACTTCCAGCATGCCGCGAATATCAACCGCGACGGCGCGATTCATCCGCTGGTCGTAGTGAAACGCACCGGGCAGGCTGTGAATATTGCCGTCAAAGACCAGCCCGATCAGTTCGCCTTGCGTATTGACGACGGGACTACCCGAGTTACCGCCGATGATGTCTGCGGTACAAGCGAAGTTGTATGGCGTGTTGGGGTTGAGCACTGTCGATGCCTTGGCCCAGGAGTGGGGCACCGTGAAGTCCGGCTCGCCCGCCCGCAGTGTGGCACGATCAAACAGACCCTGGAAGTTGGTGTAGGGCTGCACGACACCCTTCTCCGGATCGTTCCAGCCCACGATCGGACCAAACGACAGCCGCAGCGTGCCCGTTGCATCCGGGTAGGCCCCGCTGCCCAGCACAGCGAACTTTGCCGCGGAAATCTGGGCATACGCCGAACGCTCCACGCTCTCAACCTCGTCCTCATAGCGCTGGTTGAGCGGCCGCCACGCCGCGTCGATGCGCTGGGCAAGGGCCAGGAGCGGATCGTTGTGCTTGCCGATCCACGCCGAACTGCCCTCGATGGCTTCGCGCACGCCGGAGGGATCGCGGAGGGTGCTGCTCTGCATCGCCATTGCGGCGAGCGTGGTCGGAGACTGTCCATCAAGCAGGGACTTGGTGATGGCGTGCTCAGCGCCCAGCGTCTCTGCAACCCACAGCAGGTATTGCTCGACTTGGTACTGCTCGAAGGAGAGATTGATCGGTGTCTGGGCGTACAGCGACGTATACAGCGCGGGCAGCGACGCGTCGCTGTATTCGCGCAGGCGTTGATCGTTGGGCTTGGCAAGTTCAGCGGCGTGGCGAACGACCGTCAGCGCGCGACGCAGCAGTGTGCCAGCCCGGGGCTGCACGATCGTGTAGGGCTTGAAGATTTCCCGGTGCGCCTTCTTGGCTCCTTCGATCATGCTCCACGCACCGCCCCACTTGCCGGCCCATTGCGGATTGCCCGCGACCGCGGCCCGCAGATCATCCTCCTGCGTGCGCTTGGCCAACATGACTTGCGGATCAATCAGTCCCGCGTACTGGCCCGTGATGGCCTTCCGCCCGTTTGCCACGCCATCCCGATCATCGCTGACGAATCGGGCCTCTTCCTTGCCGCGCCCGGCAAAGACGGCGAGTTTGATCTCGCTGCGCCAGAGCCGCCCAAGTTGGAAGGGCATGGCGATGTCGCGCTGAAACTCGATGTCTGCCAGGGTCAGCAACCGTTGCGTCCGTCCCGGGTGGCCAATCACGAGGGCGAGATCGTTGGCCTTGGCATCCGTTGCAACCTTCAGGAAGTTGCTGGGCTGATACGGCTTATCATTCTCGTAAATCCGGAAGAACGTCGCGTCGAGGCTGTAGCGGGGAAACTCAAAGTTGTCGGTGTCGCCACCGAATGAAGCGATCGCTTCTTCGGGCGCAAAGACCAGACGGACATCCGTGAAGGTCTTGGAGAGGTAGAGGTGATACTGCCCGCCGTTGTAGAGCGTCACAACCCGAGCGGTCTGGCCCGACTTATCCCCTTCTTCCTTTTCTATCTTGGCGATGGCTTCGCGGCGCATGCGCCCCGCGATGGCGTTGTCCATGCCGGTCGTGATGCTCGCGTTGATGCTCTCCGTCACGTCCCGAACACTCATCAGCACGCGCAGTTGCATGCCCGGGGCCTTCAATTCCTCCTCGCGGGAATTGGCAAGAAACCCGGTCGCAAACAGGTCACGCTCGGGCGTCGAGAGGTTGGCCAGAGCGCCCGAGCCCACATGGTGGTTGGTCATCACCAGCCCATCGCTCGACACAAACGACCCCGACGCCCCGCCAAAGTTGATCGCCGAGCGCTGCAAGTGCGAGATCAACTCCGCGCTGGGCTCAAACCCGTACTTGTCCTTGAGGGTCGCAACCGGCAACGCATTGAGCGGCCACATCCCCTCGTCGGCACGGGCCGGGGCACACAAAGTGCTGGAAACCACAAGCAGGCTGGCAATCAGAACCGGAACGACGAGGCGGGACGTGTGCATCAGCTATCGTACGGATCAACGCCGATGGCGAATTGCCATCGTTAAACCACCCAACAAAATGCCCACGCTCGCGGGGCTGGGAATGTTCCAGACGGTGACGTCGGTGAAGAGGGGCGAGCCGTTGTTCACCACACTATCGAAGAAACCGGGGGTTAGCGTGAGGGTGCTGATGCCATAGACTGGCGCACCATTGACGCTGAAGGAGCCGCTGGAGCGGAGGATGCCAGTAGCAATATCAAAATCCAGACTTTGGTTTTCGCTGGGCAGAGAGACTGGCGTGACGACCTCGCCGACGACGGCCCCGGTGACTGGATTGATGCTGTAGATCGTATTGACGGGCGTTATATCGCTTGCGCGATACGCGTTGACCAGATAGGTGGTGCCATTCCATGCGACATCGGTGGCGAAGTCGACATGGATTAACTGTAGGTCGGTACCTGTTGCTGCAAGAACAGGAGAGATAGAACCATCAAGGGAAACTTCTGCGAAGTTGCCGCGGTTCTGGATTAAAATCGACCATCACGAGCAGCAAGGCCAAGGGGCCATTCAGCAAAGCAGGGATGGACGTAGCTAGCGGGGTAATTGCACCGGTATCAGGGTTGACTTGCCCAACACCCCTCTCGAACAAGCTGAATCCATTTGTTGCTACATATGTTACATAAATATCTGATCCGATAGTTGCCACGCCTTGCAGAGATATGTCGGAGGCACCAACCCGAAAGCATCCAACTTGACCAAGAATTCCCCCGGTCGACTGATTGTACTGTAGAATAGCTGGACCGTATTGACTTCCTTGATAAAAAAACGGCTCGGTAGATCCTAGTATCGAACCGGGCATATTGACCAACGCGGCGTGCGAATGAGATGAATAGAAAGCATTTACCGTCAGCAAACAACAAAATATTTTTATTCTGGAATTCATGAATATCATCCTTACTCATGAGGCGGCTGGATAGAAAAACCGGTACGCATATACGAATTAAAAGCTTGAGCGGTGTAAACTGATAGCCAGTTGCCCTTTTGTTGTTCAAGGCACTGTTCCGCGAAGCGTGAGTGAGCAATAGCGTCTGGAGCGGTTGGTGTAGGCGACGTCCAGCCGGTGGCGGTGATCAAATACGACTTCGTGGTCCGATTACCATCAAGAAAATCGCATAACAATAGGCAAAGTAATATACCCCACAACCACGATTATGCCACGAGTTTTATATGAAAATATCGTGAAGGTCACTTCGCCTTCGCGGTGCTCGCTGCGGCTTTGCAGATCGTCACAAAGTCGCCCGCGTTCAGGCTCGCCCCGCCCACCAAGCCGCCATCCACGTCCTTCTGGGCGAAGATATCCGCACAGATGTCGGGCTTGAGGCTGCCGCCGTAGATGATGCGGACCCGCTGCGCCGCGTCTTCGCCATAGAGACGAGCGACCTGAATACGAATCTGCTTGTGGGCATCCTGCGCGTCCTGGGGCGTTGCGGTCTTGCCAGTGCCGATGGCCCAGACGGGTTCATAGGCGATCACCAGACGATCAAGCAGCGAGCCGGGAATATCCGCAAGACCCGTGCGAATCTGCCGCGCGTTCACGATGTCCTGATGGCCCGCGAGCCGCTCGTCGAGGGTTTCGCCCACGCACAGCACGCCGTCGAGACCGCCTTCGAGCGTCGCCCGGAGTTTGCGGTTGACCAGTTCGTCCTTTTCCCCGATGACATGCCTGCGTTCGCTGTGCCCGCACAACACAGTTTGCACGCCGCAATCCTTGAGCATGGTGGACGAGACCTCGCCCGTGAATGCACCATCGCCCTGGAAGTACGCGTCCTGTGCGCCCAGTTTGACGGATGATCCGCGATCTCGCAGCACGGCCCGGACGGTGAGTAAGTATGGAAAGGGGGGATAGACAGCCACGTCCACGCCGTCCAGTTGGAGCAGCCCATCCGTGACCCCCCTGGCCAGGTCACTGCCCGTGGTCCGGTTGGTGTTCATCTTCCAGTTGCCGCCGACAAAGGGCTTGCGATCGCTCATAACCAGTCAGCGTAGGGAGGATGCTGCGGAAAAACAGCGAGCTGCGTCCTTGCAGCGAACCTGCGGGCACAGTCGATAAGTGGGTGCATGCGTTTTTCCTGCATATGGCATCCAGAGACGGACACGCGGGCTTCGTCACACTGGATGGTCAGCCCGTTGGTTGAGATACAGCCAGCATCGACGGGCCAGCCGTCCGTGCCGCGTGTGCCCGTCGAGGTGTTGGCTCCTTGCAGGGACATCCGCACGCCTCGTCTGACGCTCCGCCCGCTGCGGCCGGGCGATCGCTCCCAGTTTGTTGGCATCCTTCGCACCGACGAGGCATACCTCCATCGCGGGATCAACGTGCGTGTGGTGGGGGAGACGCTCGACGATTGCTTTGAGCGGCTGCTGCGAGCAACTGTCAAGGGTGATATGTCTGGCCTCGAATGGCGGCGTGTCGGCGTGCTCGACGATGACCGCATCGCTGGCATGTTCCATCTGCTGGCCATCGACCACGCCCTGCTCGCAAAGGCCGACGCGGGGTGGTGGGTGACCCGCCAATGCGCAGGCAATGGACTCGCGATCGAGGGTGTTCAGGCAATGGTGCAGTATGCGTTCGACGACCTGGCCAAGGGGCTGGGCCTGATCCAAGTCGACGCGGCGATCACTGCGGACAATCTCGCGAGCCGCCGGGTTGCAGAGCGGGCCGGATTTGTCTGTTGTGCGGGCGAGCGAACCCAGTGCCGTCTTGAAGGCCGGTTCGTCGATCACGAAATCTGGCACATCAAGATCAAGATTTAGCTTGAATCACCGCGTTGCAAGCAGTTGCGAGCGAGCGGTTCTGGCCAGCCCTTTCTGGACAGTAGTTGTGGACAGTAGTTGTGGCCAAGGACTTCAACGCCTGGCTTTGCTGTCATTGGACAGCGAAATCGCCTTTTCGACCAATTGCTTGCGCTGGTCGAGGCTCAGCACATCGCGCAGGCCCTTGAGCGCTGCGGTCCGCTCTCCATCGGTGCCAGCGGACCGGGCCTTGGCGACCACGTCGCGGGTCTTAGACTTGGTGGCCTCGTCGGCCAGGACAGGTCCGATGGCTTCGTCAAACTGGGAGACAATGGTCTTCATCGCCTGCGCGTGGACGAACACGAACTCGTCGACGTTCTGCTTGTACAGAGAGAGCAGCAGGGCCTGCGAACTTTTGCCCTTGTCGGCCTCGGATGCTGCCATTTTCTCTTCGTTCGCAGCCCGAACGTAATCGTTGACGATCTTGTTATTGAAGCGAGTCTGCATCGGGTCCATCAGCCCTCGTTCGCGAAGATCCTCCCCAAGCGTCTTCATCGCGCTGGTCAGAGGCTTTATGGTCTCCATAAGCGACCGCACCGATGCGCGATTCATAAAGTCCACATTCTCGAAAGCGCCGTCTTCGATCCGCTCGAGCACATCCAGGTTGGCCACCACCTGACGATCGGTGGATTGCTTGCGCTCGTCGATCACGTTCTGGATCGAATCGATGTACCCCTCGGGCAGCATCGGGTTGCGACGCATTGCCGACAGGTGCAGGGGCTCCTTCAAAGACACAAGTTTGCCATCCGCGCCTTTCTCGGCCAGCGGCGTGTACTTGAGGTCGGGCAGTCGCTCGACAGGTGCTTGTGCCGGGCGAGGTGCTGGAACGGGATTCGCGTTCACTTCCATCGGCGCAGCCGTCGGAGCGGGTGGGGGCTTGGGAATGTTCCAGTCAATTGGCGTCACTTCCTTTGGTGGTGGTGTCACGACCTGAGCGTGGACACCCGTCACGGGAGCAACCGATCCGGCCAGCGTGGCAAGGGACACCACAAGACGGCGGCTCAAGGAACGCGGAAAGTTGGCGAGCATGTGTCTAAAACCCTTTCGTCTGGAACCTGTTGAAGCCAAGGCAGAGCAGTCCGCCACATCGAGCCACTACAACTTACCAAAGCCAAGACCCGGCGGACGTTTGGCCCGACCACCCGAGCCACTAGTCCCCGAACCAGAGTGTGCGGATTATTCGCCGGGGGTCTCTTGGTGTTCAGCGAACGAACAAACCCCTTCGAGGCCAGAGTTTAGGGCTGGTCAGCCCCTGCAATCGAGGCCGACAAATTCCGCAAGTCCGGAGGGAAAAAGCCTGATCAAAAGCAACAGCACAGCCCTGAAAAAGCTGTCCTGAAGTGATTGTAAGTGTTGATTTGATAGAGGCAAAGAGTCTTTACCAGTCGCTATCGCTGCCGCCACTGCGACGGTCCTTACCGCCGCCCCCACGGTCTCCACTC
>CAYRPC010000088.1:0-13060 GCA_964425995.1 uncultured Phycisphaeraceae bacterium | reverse complement strand
CGCCCGCGCCCCCGGCAGGTCGCCCTGGGCCTGCTGGATCAGCGCGAGGTTGGAGAGGATCGCGGCCATGTTCGGATGTTCAGGGCCGAACGTCGCGGCCGTGATTTGAAGGCAGACCTCATACGCCCGCTGGGCGTCCGCGAAACGTCCCGCTTTCCAGAGGTAGCCCCCCAGTCCGTTGGCGAGTCTGCCCGAATCACCAGTGGCGTGCATGGCCGCCGCGTGGCCGAACACCGCAGAGGCGTGCGGGGCCAGCACAGACAGACGTGGCCAACGCGTGTGGTCGTCCGGATCTGCGAAGTCGGGGTTCAGCGCCGCCACCAGCCCGTCGATCATCAGTTCGCAGATCTCCTGATCAAGCAGGGACCGGACCACCGACTGCATGAGCCGATGCACACCGAGCGTCGCCTCGTAGGTCACGATCGAGACCTCCGCGAGGTTGGCCGCGAGCTTCCGCGCGGCCATGAGATCGACCTTGGCCGCCGCCGCGAGCAGGTCCAGTGGGATGCCCGTGGAGTGGCACAAAGAGGCCAGCCCCAGCAGCACCACTTCCCGGCCGCCCTTGAACCGGTCCATGTGCAGCATCAGGCACGAGCGGACGCTGTGGCGGTAGCGGAGCAGGAGCGGGTCGTTGTCCTCGCCATCCTCGCGTGGATCGAACTCGCCGATGCCCTGTGCTTGCAGGCGTGCCACGTACTCCAACGCCGAGACATCGCCATAGCGCCCCAAATAGGCCCCCGCGAGCGCCACAGCGAGCGTGTGGCAGCCCAGTTCGGCGGCGATGGCCCGCAGGTCGTGCTCGGCAATCGGGGGCTTGCGCTGGGCGGTCTGCTTGGTCAGCAGGACCACCGCCGCATCTTCGCTGATGACATCAACTCTGAACGATTCGACCGTCGCCGCCGCAGACAGGTCCTTGCGGGTGGTCGCCAGCACCCGGCACTCCCCGCCCAGCGCGAACAGGGAGAGCCGCGCGGCGGATTCGAGGTTGTCGAGGATGACGAGGTGCCTGCCTTGCGACCAGCGTCGGCACAGCTCCTGCGCGAGGTCTTCGGGGCGGGCATCTTGCGGGGCGGTCTGGCCCGTGACGAACTTGAACGTGCGAGAGAGCGAGCCCGAGAAGCCGCCGTCGGAGGCGTCGATCCACCAGACGCCTTGGTACTCCCAGGCGAACAGCAAAGCGAAGGCCCGGGCCAGTTCGGTTTTGCCGACACCGCCCGCGCCGGTGACCGCGTGGGTGATCGCCTGCGACTTATGCGCGAGCGCTGTGTGCAGGCGGGCGAGTTCATCCTCGCGGCCCGTGAATAAGCGGTTCCAGACGATGCCAGCATCGGTGAAGTTGTTGCCGAGCGGGACCGCGGGCGCAACGGCGGACTTCGCAAAGAACTCGGTGAGGATGGCGCGGAGTTGGTCCTCGGTGATGCCGCCGCCGAACTGGGCGTTGCCCAAGACGGTGATCACGGCTTGACGGAAGTCGAAGGTGTCACGCCCGCTCTGCACCGACGAGGCTTCCCCTGCTTGGTGCCCCATGACTTTTCAACTCCCACCGAACTTGGCGCCATCGCCGGTGCGGACGTTGGCGCCCTGATAGTTGAAGTTGTCCCGGCCAGCGGTCATGTTGCCAGTGGTGTTGGTCCCGGCGATTGTGACCTTGGACACCAGCCGCGAGGCCGCGCCGGTGTTGGCGGTCTTCAGTTCGGCGACGATCTTCTCGGCGGCCGCCGTGTTCGCCGCCAGTGCGGTCGCCACCGCCGTCGCCAGATCCTCGGTCGCGGGTTCTTTGATCCACCCCAGCCACCCCTTGACCTTCGCCCAGGTGTGCCGGGCGGCGTCCGTCGCGACCTCCTTCGCGGCGTCGAGCGCGAGGGTCACGACAGCGGTGGTGACGACGGCAAGCGTGATCGGTTCCATTAAGATCGCTCCATTTATCTAGTTCATCATAAGGTCGGCGGAGAAGGAATGTGGGGCAACGCCCTTGCGGCCGTTGGGACCCGCCGTTCTCCCGCACCCCCCCCCGCCGGCCACCACCCGCGCCGTCGCTCCCTCTCACGCGGCGGGCGGGGGCTGATTGGTTGGGGCTGTGCGGGAGATCGTGTGCCAGGTGCGCTGGCCGCACTGGGGGCAGCGCGTGAGCCAGTGCGCTGTGCCCGCGGCCTTGGTGCGGATGCCGCCCGCCTCCCACAGTGATCGGGCAAGCCCGCATCGGCAGCGCACCATCCACTCGCGCGACTCGGCCTCGATCGCGGCGAACCACGAGCGCGGCAGGATCTTGCAGAGCGTGCGCTGGAGCGACTGCACGTAGTCAAACGCCTGGCTCGCGGCCTTGGAAAGGTCCTCGCCCTTGCTCTTGTGTTCCCCCAGCATGACACCCGTGTAGAAGACATCGATGCGGTCGTAGGCACCTTGGAGGTTCTTGACCTTCTCCTCAAAACTCGCCACGGCCCGCCGCTTGATGCCAAACACAGCGAAGAGGTCGATCCAGAAAGACTGTGCCTCCGCTCGCTCGCTTGCAACGTCCGCCCACTCGACAGAAAACTTCATGGCATTGGCACGGATTTCGGAGAGGGACAGTCGCATGGGTATGAAGAGTGTACCGCGATCTCTGACGCGTTCTCGTGATCGAAGAGAAACCAACGCGCGGGCCGCCGCCCCCCATCTCCACCGTCACGCTATATCAAAGCACTCGCAAAGCACGACCTTCGCAGTGAGAATCGTGTTCGTGACCGACGAGTCAAGGTGGCTGGGTAAAGGGCGAACCAGTCGAATCGTTACTCCACTGACTTCACGAACCTATTCAGGCCATTGCGAAAAAGTACACACTGCCGAAATTCTCCCCCTATCTCCCACCAGCGCGCGCAAAGAACCAGTCACTCCCCCTTTCCACCGCAACCGTTCCCCACCCCCGGCATATCACTCTCCGACGCAAAGGCCAAACGCCCGCGCGTGCGAAATCGTTCAGGCTTCATCAGCGAGTCGAGTTCAAATTAAAACTCGCTTGGGGGTGGATGGCGAGGACCTCAAAGAGTGGACACACTCCCGAGTACTTCACGCTCTCTCCACCTCACTCGCCGCGGCGCTTCCTGAACAATTCGCACCGCAGGCTGCAAGCCCAGCGTTACGGTCGGCGCAGTTCGCGTTGGGGATGTAGGCTGAGCCAAAGTGAAAACCCGTACCTGCGTTCGTTCCAGCGAACCAAGGCTCGGGCCAAAACACCAAGACTCTTCACCCCGCGCGAGGATGAGCATGTCATCAGTTCGGGTGAACCCAATCGCACCGAACTCCCGCTCCGCCCGTCACCTTGGCGTGCCCGTTTGAAGGTCTCTCGACTCACCTCGAAAGATTGCCGCCGCACCACGCCAAAAGTGTCAAGCCACAACCAAAAAAACCGCACTCCCGCCACCGCGGCGTGCTGTCTCATTGGACCAATGCACAACATGATGCTGCTTCAAGCCTCCTGCGCCCGCTTGGGCGACATCACCCTCGCCATGAGGAACAACGCCGTCAGCAAGCCCAGCATCGCCGCCCCGTTGGCCTGGTGCGCCGTGCGCAGCAGGGCTTGTGCCGGGCTTGCCGCCTGCAAGGTACGACCACCGATGAGAAAAGTTGCCCAGCCCAGCGTGAACTGCAAACCAACGACCACCACCAGCGCGATGCCGATGCGTTGCATGATGCTGACCATGCTGGTACCTGCGCGCAGTCCCGCATCCTCGCCCTCTTGGTTGTCTGTCTTGCCCAGGTTCGAAGCAGCAAAGCCCGCCAGCAGCGCGAAAGTTGCAACGATAATCGCGAACGCGGCGTGCGTCCACAGAGCATGATCGCTCCGCGTGTGGCGATACAGCGCTCCAAAGACCAATTGCAGAATCGTGCTATGGAAAGCCGCTGTCGCGAAGAAACGCAGTTTGCGCGCATCACTCAGTGGCGTGCTGCTGTGCATCATCGCCACCGTCGCTCGATAGGCCGGCACCAAAAGCACAGCGACCACAACCGCGAGAGCAAAGACCAACTGCCCCTTGATCCCATGCAGCATGCTGAGCCAGCGGTTGTCCGATGCCGCTTCCGCGCTGCCAAGTTGCACACGCAGTCCGCCCAATATGCCTTGAGCAACAATGAGCGCGAAGAGCCCGATGACCCACGGGCGCACGCTGCGATGCTCGCGCGAGCGCAGCGTCCAGATCAGCAAGACCAGCGTCGTGAGCCCGACCAGCGTTCCAAACAAACGATGGCTGTGCTCAAAGAAAATATCCGGGCTGACTCTGGGCCCAAGTGGATACAGGAACATGTTGGTCCCAAACGTGTTGGGCCAGTCGGGCACCGCCATCCCGGAGTTGGTGCTCGTCACCAGTCCGCCAATGAAGACCAATGGCGCGATCGCACACACCGCGACGATTGCAAACGTCGCGAGTGTCATCGCGCGTTGCCGCGTTCCCGCCAGCAGTCCACCCACAGCGCCGCAGATCGCGCCCAGACCAATGCCCAGCGCCAGAAATCCAGCCGCCATCATTAACGCGTTGGGCCGAACACTTGCCCCATCCATCGCGGTTGCATTCGCAGATGTCGTCAGTTTACTTCCCAAAATTAATAACCCCGCGCACGCAGCGATCAGCCCCGCGCCCGCGCCAACCACCGCGCCGCGCGTGCTGCCCGTGCGCCATCCTGTCCAAGTCAGCGCGAGCGCCCAGCAGAGGAGAGTGATGGGCAGCGCCACTTGTTCATCCAACTTGAGCCAGGGAAGATGCGTCACAAACCAAGCGGACCAAAGCACGAGCGTGCTCGCGAATCCGCCGGTGACGATCGCCGCGCCGGTCGAATGACTTGGGCGTTGGGCATGGTCGGTAGAAGACGTGGTATCCATAATGACAACCTCCTGCTTGCCGGTCGCAACGCTGCCAGCGTGCCTCGGAACCGTTATTGAGACTAAGTCTCAATTGCGGTTGTACAAGAATGCTTCGCCACTAGGATAGCACCAGACAACATTTTTTGCGGTTTGACAGCAAACATCTCAAAAAGTTGCTATCCTCTATCCCATTACACCCATTGAAGGCCGGTGATCGGATTCGGTCAGTGCTCTTCCGGGTGGGTTTGAGATTTGCTCTCAGCACATTTGTCAGGAGATTCGGCTCGTGTCAGTGCTGTTTCCCAAGTGGACCAACCTGCTTCCGACTGTCTTCGCCGTCGGCGCCCTTGGTGGCGCGGTGGCCGCGATCGGTGGCTTTTGGTATTATGCGACACCAAAGTTCTGGCGCGTGGGCTACATGCCCACCCAGCCCGGCGGCGGCTTCAACCATCAGTTGCACGCCGGCAAACTCGGCATGGACTGTCGGTATTGCCACACCAAGGTTGAAAAGTCCTACGAGGCCAACATCCCCAATGTGGCCACGTGCAATGGCTGCCACAGCGATGCAAAATTGGCGAAACTGGCTGAGGACCCGGTCCACAAGGAAAAGACCGAGTTCATCCGCACGGCCTATGCCCAGGACGCAAGCATTCCATGGCGGCGCGTCCACAAGGTGCCCGACTATGTCCACAACTTTCCGCACCATGCGCACCTGAACGCGGGTATCAGTTGCTATAGCTGCCATGGTCGCATCGACACCATGCCCATCGTCTTCCACGCGGAACCGATGAGCATGAGTTGGTGTCTTGACTGCCATCGCGCACCCGAGAACAACATCGTGCCCAAAGACAAACTGACGAACTTGTCTTGGGTGCAGACCGAGTTGAAGGAACGTGCCAAGGGCACAGCCATGAGCGTCGAAGCCCAGCAGGTGCTCGATGCACTGCAGAAGGCCCCGCCCGAAAATTGCGGAGCGTGCCACTACTAAGCCAAGGCACTGGTGGCTGGGCATCGGCGGAGCCTGATGTGCGAGTCACCCGTGTCGCATCGTGAACTGATTGTCTTTGCCGGTGCCCAGTCTTGAATCTCCAGCCACACCTTCCTCCTATGTCACACGATCAATGCCCAACCACTGTTCCGACTTCCAAGTGGACTGAAAAGCGCAAGCCCGGCAAGGCTGCGCTGGCTGCCACGCCGCGTGCGCTGCAGCGCATCAACGGCCAAGTAGCCTGGCGCAGTATGGAAGACATGCTGGACGCGCCCGAGTTCCGCGAGCATCTGGAGCGAGAGTTCCCGGCGGCGATGGCAGAACTGGTGACGCGCGAGGGCGTGGACTTGCAACAGGCGGCGCTCGAAGAAGCATTGCGAGAAGAGAACGCGGCCGCGCTCCTCGATGACACGGACGAGCTGGCGAGCGGTCGCAAGCAGGTTGGTGGCGAATCACGGCGCGAGTTCCTCAAGTTGATGGGCGCGAGCATGGCGCTCGCCGGCGTCGCAGCAACCGTGCCGGGCTGTCGTCAGCCCGATCACAAAATCTATACCTACAGCAAGCAGGTGCCGGAAGAGATCATCCCGGGCAAGCCGCTTTTTTACGTGACTTCGATGCCGCGCTTTGATGGCGGAGCCGAAGGCCTGATGATCGAGACGCATGAAGGTCGCCCGACCAAGATCGAGGGCAATCCTCTGCACGGATTCAATCAGGGCAAGGCATCGGTGTGGAGCCTGGCCAGCATCATGGCGATGTATGATCCAGAGCGTCCGCAGCGGTGCGAGTATGAGAATCCGGTGCGTGGGCGCTTGCCCGCAAGTTGGGATGACTTCCGCGTCTGGAGCGATGAGCACTTCAAGCAGTACGAGGCGAATGCTGGCGGACCGCAGGCAGGGGGCGAGGGGCTTGAGTTCCTGGTCGAGAAGAGCAGCAGTCCCACGAGGGCGGCCCTGCGCGACAAGGTGCTCAAGAAGTTTCCCAAGGCCAAGTGGTATGCGTATTGCCCCAGTGAAGCCACGGGCGAGATCGAAGGCACGCGCATGGCCTTCAACAAGCCGATGCGAACGGTGTTGAACCTCAAGAAGGAAGAGACCAACGTCATCGTGTCGCTGGATCGTGACTTCACGCAGTATGAAGCCAGCGAACTGGTCAACGCGCGGCAGTTTGCCTCGACGCGATTGCTCGTGGACAGCAACGACACGATGAGTCGGTTGTATGTGGTTGAGAGCAGCATGACGACGACGGGCACGCAGGCCGACCATCGCCAGCGCCTCAGCCCAGCCCGCGTCACGGTCTTCGCGGCGATGCTGGCCCAGCGCCTGATGCGCAGCCTGACGGGCGAAGGGCTGGGCGAGATCAAGGCGAGCGTGGATGCGCTCGCGGCCAGTGCTCCTGCGGGCGAAGATATTGACAGCGTCTTCCTCGACGAGTGCGCCAAGGACCTGCTGGACGCGGCCAACCGCGGCAAGAGCGCGATCCTCGCGGGCGCGAGCCAGCCCGCAGCAGTCCACGCGTTGGTCGCGGCACTGAATCAAGCACTGGAAAACGTGGGCAAGAGCATCGCGTATCTGCCCATCGATGCGGAGAGCGCGAGCAGCAGCCTCGCGAGTATCGAGGCTCTGGCCAAGCGCATGAACGAAGGCAAGGTCTCGACGCTGATCTGCATCGGCACCAATCCCGCCTATGACGCGCCGGCGGATGTGAACTTCATCGAAGGCTGGAAGAAGGTCGGCACGACGATCACCTGGAGCGTGGGCGCGAGCGAGACCGCCGCAGTGAGCACTTGGAGCCTGAATGGTGCTCACTACCTTGAGAGTTGGGGCGATGCGCGGGCACTCGACGGCACGCTGAGCCCGATCCAGCCGATGATCGCGCCGCTCTTTGCTCCTGCGATGAGCGAGATTGAATTGCTGGCGCTGCTTGAGGCCAAGGACAAGCAGGCCAAGATCGACGGCTACGACATCGTGCGCGACAACTGGAAGGCCAACGCGTCGGCATGGCTGGGCCAGTCTGCGGGTGGCGGCGAGTTTGAAGGCAAGTGGCGGCGCTGCCTGCACAATGGCGTGGTTGAAAACTCGCAGACCAAGAACGAGTCGCCCCGCATCGCCGGAGCGGCGGTCGCGACCGCGATTGGAGCGATGCAACTCGCCTCGGCACCGACCAAGGACAGCCTGGATGTTGTCTTTACTTTGGGCAATATCGCCGATGGTCGCTACGCGAACATCGGATGGCTGCAGGAATTGCCCCAGCCCGCGACCCGCGTGGTGTGGGACAACCCGGTGGTGCTCTCTCCCAAGACCGCCATGGAACTGGGCCTCTCGCCCGTCGGCTTTAAGATGGGCGACGGAGCCACGGACACCAACCCGGTCAACAGCATGTACACGAGTCCCAAGTACCCCACGGCGATCGTGGCGGAACTCCAACTCAATGGCCAGACCATCAAGACGCCAGTGTGGATTTGCCCCGGTACGCCCGACAACACTGCGGTTGTCATGCTCGGATATGGCCGCACCAACGCGGGCGTGGTGGGGGATGAGGTCGGCGTCAACTTCTATGGCGTGCGTACGGCCAGGGACTCGATGGCGATGGGCGGGCGCAGCGGGCGCGGGGCCAGCCTCACCAAGACCAGCGGTCGTCACATGATCTGTTCGACGCAGAACCACTGGACGCTGGATGGCAAGGACAGCATCATCCGCGTCGTTGACCTGCCCGCGTGGCGGAAGTATGGCGAAGAAGTGCAGGAGATCGCCGATTCGTTCTATGGCACGAAGACCAAGATCAACTTTGCAGAACGCCTGGGCGAGTTGTCGCACACGCCGCCAAACCTGAGCATCTACAAGAATCCCTTCAACAAGTCGCTGGGAGAGCCTGACCCGGCGAACACCACTCCTGGCGATGCGGAGGGGCCCCGCTACCAACGCAATCAGCCGCCCGCCTTCACGGAACGGCCACAGTGGGGGATGACGATTGATCAGCAACTGTGCACGGGCTGCGGCGCGTGCACGATCGCGTGCCAGGCCGAGAACAACATTCCGGTTGTCGGTAAGAAGGAAACGGCCAAGGGGCGCGAACTCGCGTGGATTCGCGTGGATCGCTACTTCACGGGCAGCGACTTCAACGAGCCCAGCGCGGTCCACCATCAGCCCGTCGCGTGCGTCCACTGCGAGAACGCGCCGTGCGAGGTGGTGTGCCCCGTCTCTGCGACCATCCACGGACCCGAGGGCCTGAACTACATGACGTACAACCGCTGCATCGGCACGCGGTACTGTGCCAACAACTGCCCGTACAAGGTGCGCCGGTATAACTGGTTTGACTATGGGGTCACCAAGTTCAACGGCGGGTACGCGTTCAAGGAAGTCATCGACGAGATTGGCGAGTACATCCCGGGCCAGGAAGGCATCACGGGAAGCCAGAAGCACAACTCGATCAACCCCAACATGATTCCCCCTCGCCTGCGCCAGAAACTCGACGAGATCAGCAAGATGCAGAAGAACCCGGATGTCACGGTGCGCAGCCGCGGCGTCATGGAAAAGTGTACCTATTGCATCCAGCGCATCAACCAGGCCAAACTTGAGTGCAAGTTGGCTGACATCAAGGACTCGGAGGGGCATTTTGTGGTGCCCGACGGATTCTTCCAGGTTGCCTGCCAGCAGGCGTGCCCGAGCAACGCCATCATCTTTGGCGATATTCTCGACAGCAAGAGCCGCGTGCATGCCAGCCGGGCCAATGCGCGCAGTTATGCGTTGCTTGGATACCTCAACACCCGCCCGCGCACCAGCCACATGCTCCGCGTGATGAATCCCAATCCGGAGATTGTGAAGGCACGGGATCCCGAACGCTTCAAGCATATGGAAGAGCCGTTCCACCATGGAGGAACGCATGAAGGCGGCCATGACGAGGGCCACCAGGATCATGGCGGCGAACAGCCCAAGGCTCATTCGTTCTTTGACAATCGCAAGAAGCGTGAGGACTCGGGCTACGCCATGAGCCTGCGCGTGCTTGGTGGTGGTGGTTCTGTTGGTGCTAGTGCCATTGGTGCTAGTTCTGTTGGAGGGCTGCGGGTATGACATCGATCCACCCAGACCAAGTGACGGCCCAGCGTCTGGCGGGCCTTGCTCGCGGCGCAACGCCCCCGCCCATGCTTGATCCCAAGACGGGCGACGGCACGCTGATTGACACACCGGGCGTTCGTGCGACATTGGTGCTCAACAACCGCGGCTTTGGCGAGTTGACGGACATCGTGTGCGGCTATGTCGAGAACAAGCCGCCGCGCTGGTGGCTGCCCGCGTTCCTCGCAGCGTTCAGTCTTGCGCAGGTGGGCGGGATTCTGATTCTGTATCTGGTGATCACGGGCATCGGCACGTGGGGCCTGACCAATCAGGTGGACTGGGCCTGGGACATCACCAACTTCGTCTTCTGGATCGGCATCGGGCACGCAGGAACGCTCATCAGCGCGATTCTGTGCCTGCTGAAGCAGCGCTGGCGGACCGCTGTCAATCGAGCCGCCGAGGCAATGACGATTTTCGCTGTGATCTGTGCCGCGACCTTCCCTGGCATTCACATCGGGCGGCAGTGGATGGCGTGGTTCCTGCCTCCGATTCCCAACGCCAACGCGATCTGGCCCAACTTCAAGAGCCCGCTGCTCTGGGACGTTTTCGCCGTGAGCACGTATGGCACGGTGTCGGCCCTCTTCTGGTTCATGGGAATGATTCCCGACTTTGCGACTCTGCGAGATCGTGCCGATCGCCGATTGCGGCAGAGCAGCGAGGGCCCAATCCTGTTTCCGTTCGTGCCGATCCGCACGGACAAGATTCGCGCGTATGTGTATGGCTTCCTGGCGATGGGCTGGCGCATGAGCAGTCGCCATTGGCATCGGTATGAGGCGGCGTATCTGATCCTTGCAGGCATCTCAACGCCGCTCGTGCTGAGCGTGCACAGCATCGTGTCGTTTGACTTTGCAACATCGATCGTTCCAGGCTGGCACACGACGATCTTCCCGCCCTACTTCGTTGCGGGTGCGATCTTCGGCGGCTTTGCGATGGTGCTGATGCTGCTGATCCCGTTCCGCGAACTGTACCCCAACATGAAGGATCTGATCACGCTTCGCCACGTCGAGAACATGGCCAAGATCATCCTGGTGACGGGCATGATCGTGGGCTTTGCGTACTCGATGGAGTTCTTCATTGCCTGGTATGGCGGCAACAAGTATGAACTGTACGCGTTCCAGAATCGCGCCTTCGGGCCATATTGGTGGGCCTACTGGACGATGATAAGTTGCAACGTCATCAGCCCGCAGATTTTCTGGAGCAAGAAACTCCGTACCAACGTGCTGGTGGTCTGGCTGGTTGCACTGGCTGTCACGATTGGCATGTGGTTCGAGCGGTTCGTGATCATCGTCACGAGCCTGCACCGGGCGTACCTGCCTGGTGAGTATCACATGTTCCACCCAACGCTCATTGACATTGGCATCTTCGCTGGTTCGTTTGGCGTCTTCCTGACGCTGTACCTGCTGTTCATGCGGTTCCTGCCCGCGTTCCCGATCTCGGAACTCAAGGCGGTCCTGCCGCAGGCCAGCCCGCACCAGCATGGGCATGGGCATGGGCATGATCACGGCCATGACCACAAGCACAAGCAGTAGCACTATCACAAATCACGAATCACGAATCACATCACGCGTCCCATCTTCAACGCTACACCCTACTTCCCTTCAACCATCACCATCTTCTCTCTAAGCATTGCACTTCGAGGTTTTTCCTATGGCAGCCAAGGTCTACGTCACCGAGAACAACGACCGCATCCACGGCATCATGGCCGAGTTTGCGAGCCCCGCCGACCTTTACCACGCCTGCGAGAAGGTCCGCGACGCGGGCTACTCCAAGTGGGACTCGTTCACGCCATTCCCCATCCACGGCATGGAAGAAGCCATGGGCATCAAACGCACCATCCTGCCCGTGCTGGTCGCCCTGATCGGCTTCACGGGTGTGGGCATGGGATACCTCCTGCAATGGTGGGTGTCGAGCGTTGAGTATCGCATGGTCGTTCAGGGCAAGCCCTATGGCAGTTTGCTCAGCGGAGGGTGGCAGGTCTTCGTGCCCATCACCTTCGAGATCGGCATTCTCTTCAGTGCCTTCACGTCGATCATCGGCATGCTCGCCCTCAATGGCCTGCCCCGCTGGAACCATCCGCTGTTCAAGAAGGAACGCTTCCTTGCCAGCAGCGACGACAAGTTCTTCATCGCCATCGAAGCCGAAGACGGTAAGTTTGACCCCGATGCAACTCGCAGCCTGCTGGAAAAGGCCGGTGCCACCAGCATCGAACTGGTCGAGGAATGATGAACTACTGCGGTACTCAAAGCCATGAAGCGTGAGATAGACAACGGACTGAATCGAAACGGTGTACGCATGACCAAGGCACGAATGACCAGGGCACGAATGACTAAGTTGAATACGAAAACCAGTCTGACCAACGGGACCAGTCTGGCAAGTCTCACCAGTCTCACCAGTCTCATGGGGCTTTGGTTGACCACCGCCGTACTTGCCATTGCCATGGGCTCGCTGGCGGGCTGTCGTGGCGAGCGTGAGGATGCTCCGCCTCGCCAGTTCTTCCCCGACCTGGACGATGCGCCAAAGTACAAGCCTCAGGGACACACCGAGGCGAGCGCGTTGTTTCCCGATGGCCGGATGATGCGTCAGCCCCCCACGGGCAGCGTCCCTTTCGGCACGCAGGGCTTCCGCAGCCAAGAACCCTGGGCCTCGAAGTTTGACAAGGAAGCAGGCGATCTGCTCAAGGCGGATGTGGGTTTTTACGAGGGCAAGGCCAGCGACGGTACGTATCTCGTGAAGGCACCCATCGCGTTCACCAAGGAAGACCTGCTCCGTGGGCAGGAGCGTTTTAACATTTCCTGCGCTGTCTGCCACAACCACAACGGCGATGGCCTGGGCACGGTCGGGAGTCAGTGGAGTTATCCCGTTCCCACCTATCACGATGACATCTACATCGATCCCAAGAACGAGAAGTCGCGCGATGGGTACATCTTCCATGTCATCCGCGATGGCGTCTGGTCGCCTGATCGAGCCCAGAACAAGATGCCGGGCTACGCCCATGCACTGAGTTACGACGACACCTGGCGCATCGTCGCCTACATCCGCGTGCTCCAGAGCACGCGGCGCGGTACGCTCGAGGATGTTCCCCAGGACAAGCGCGATGAGATGCGGAAGATGATGGAGCAGAAAGCCGCAGTC
>CAYRPC010000087.1:0-13063 GCA_964425995.1 uncultured Phycisphaeraceae bacterium | reverse complement strand
GAGGTACCCCGCTCTCTTGAGCGATCAACGGCTTACGAACAAACGCGATATACGCCAGGAAAATCTGGCCAAAGAGCATCGGGATCATCGCTCCAATCACGAGTCCAATTGGAATCCGGTGCTTGAAGAGACCATGCTTGCTTGACACCAAAGCCCACACCATGTTGATCAAGAGGTGTCCGTAGAGGTGGATCACCAGGCCGATCAAAAGTGTGATGGCGAAGATGCCCGCCATTGCCCACGGGCTGAACCGTTTACGAGCCTGCGCTGCCGCGAGGTTGGCAACGTTTTCTGCTCGACCCTTGTACTTGTTGACGAGCACGCGAGCCCACACGAATTCGCTCGCCAGCAACACCAAGGCGAACAGCAGCACCGGGATGCCCGGCCCAGGCCCGATCGCCATGACGAACCCGACGATCAGCCCCGTCATGCCGATCACAAAGATCGTGACCTTGCGAATCTTGGCGAGCGTCGCCCGAGCAAGACGGTCCGCGTCTTGACCCAACGGAGACACGCCCGCGTTCTCTGGCAAAGCCGTGCTGCCCGCACCGAACATCGCGGCAATTGTCGCTCCAAACGCCAGCGCTCCGCCCACGAAGGCCAGTTTCTGGAGCGTGGTGAGTTGCCAGCCGTCGGTATGCAGTTGGGCGATGATCGTGCTTGCAGGAAGCGCGATGATGATCGCGCAGTAGGCCAGCACCATGGCCAGCCCGATCTTGAAGTATCGCAGGCGCGGTATGACTTGCACAAAGACCGGGGCCAACGTGCGAATGCACAGCACCGCCATCGCGCTGCCCGCGAAGATCAGCAAGGGTTCTCTGGTGAAAGCGAAACTGGCGGGAATCGAGTCCAGGGCCATGAACACGTCCGCCGTTTCGATCATGAGAATCGGGACCACAAGACTCGTGACGAGCGTCACCCCACGCCCGATCTGCACCGGGTCGTTGCTCTCTGGTCGATCGTCGAGCGGTGTGACCTTTCGCGCCAGCCGGATCAACACGTTCTTGTCCGGGTCGAGGTTTTCTTTTCGGATCAGGATCATCCGCAGCGCGGCAATCACCAGCCCCGCCGCGAGAACAAACCGGAACCAGCCAAAACTAAACGTGATCTGACCGATAAGCAAAATCACGCCCGCACGGAACGCCAGCGCGATCAGCATGCCCCAGAGCAGCAAACGCGGCTGGAGTTCTTCCCGCACCTTGAAGTGAGCGAAGACCGCTGCGAGCACGAAAATACTGTCCAGGCTTAGAGCCAGTTCGAGAATGAAGCACGAGATGTACTGAAGCGTTGCCTCATGTCCGGCCAGCGACTCGGTGTAACTGTCCTTGACCCCCGCTCCCATCAACTGATGTTCATAGGCGAAATAGATGGGCAGGCACAACAGCATGGCCACAGTGACGTAGCCCAATCCATGTGCTGCGCTCCGCTGCACAGGCGTCAACCCGCGAAGCCAGTTGGAACGCCTTGAGCGCAGCGCAAACAAGTCCAGCAACACCAGCAGGAAGACCAACGACGAGACTGCAATCCAAAGAACGATCATCCGTGAAACTCACCGCCATGCGATGCACCTCTTCAAGGTGTCATGCAAGTCTCCTGCCTTTGGCTATTCCTCCGCGCCGCCCTTTGATCCTGAACCGTCACCCGCCACGCCTGGCCTGCGGACCATGAGCGATGCCACCACTCCTATTGCCAACGCCCCCGCAATGATGAGCAGCGACCATGTGCTGCCGATGTGCAGTTGCGGCGTTGGCAGTTGCCAGCCCATTCTGCCATTCAACCAAGTGCCCAATTCTGCCCATCCGGGCAGCAGCATCTTGACCCCAACAAACGCGAGCACGAAAGCTAGGCTGTACTTGAGCAGTGTGAAACTGCTCATTGCGCCAGCCAGCGCAAAGTACAGACTGCGCAGCCCCAGAATTGCGAACACATTGCTCGTAAACACGATGAACGATTCCTGCGTGATCGAGAAAATCGCTGGAATCGAGTCCACCGCGAAGATCACATCCGTCCCTTCGACCATCACCAGCACCAGGAATAATGGTGTCGCAAATCGCTTACCGTCGATCCGCGTGAAAAACTTGTGCCCATCAAACGAGGGCGTAACCGGATGCAAACTTCGAGCGATCCTGAACATCAGGCTCTTTTCCGGCTCGAAGTGGTCGTCCTCGCCGCCCTTGGCAAGCTTGATCGCAGTGAACACCAGGAACAAGCCGAACACGTAGAGGATGTAGTGGAACTGCTTGACCAGTTCCGCGCCGATGCCGATCATCAGCCCACGGAGCACCAAGGCTCCGATGATGCCCCAGAACAGGACCCGGTGCTGGTACTGCGAAGGAATGCGAAAGTACGTGAAGATCAGCGCGATCACGAAGATGTTGTCCATCGACAGCGCGTATTCGATCATCCACCCCGAAAGATACAGCGTCGCCGCCGTCCTCCCGGGATTCAGGTTTGTCAGCGCAGCCTCGGAGCCTTCTGGCGGCAGCCACGCAGCGATCTGATCGGGCGGAACCATTGCTTTTTGTGCTGCCATCGTGCGAGTGGCCTCGACGAACTGATCGCCATACCCCATCACGTTATTGCCATAGATGTACCATACGACCAGCGAAAAGAGCGCTCCAATGCTCGCGAAGACCAGTGTGAACAGCGCCGCTTTCCGGACGCTGATCACCTGGTCCTTGCGATTGACAAGGAACAGGTCGATAGCGAGCATCGCAAGAACAAAGACCACGAATCCGATCCACAGCCAGACATGCATAGCGGGCAGGGTATCGTCCGCATCGGCAGGCCGCGAGCGCACGTATGGTTGCCCATGCTCGAAGTTGTCCTGGCTACTTCCAACCCCCACAAAATCGTCGAACTCGACGCGATCTTTCGCGCCGAGCGACTCACTAGCGTTCGTCTTCTCTCGCTCAAGGAAGCCGCCAAAGGCAAGGAGCTTATCGAGCCCGCCGAAGTCGGGCGCACCTTCGAGCAGAACGCCACCATCAAGGCTATTAGTTACTCGCTCCAGACCGGCATGCTCTGTCTAGCCGACGACAGCGGCATCGAAGTCGATGCCCTTGAGGGACGTCCCGGTGTGATCAGTTCACACTACGCGACCGACGGCAAGGAAACCGGTGTCTCGCGTGAAGAGCGCGATACCGCCAACAACCAGCGAGTCATGCGTGAGATCGATGGCATTGCGCCAGAGAAGCGAGGCGCCCGATTCGTCTGTGCCATGGCCCTCGCGCAGCCCACCAAGAAGAGCATCGTGTACAAGTGCTCGGGCACGTTCGAGGGACGCATTGGCGTTCCGCCTCGCGTTCCCTCGGGTGTCCAGGGGTTTGGCTACGACCCCCTGTTCCTCGTTGCGCCTAACTACATCCAAACAAGTTCGGAATTGACTCCGGAGCGAAAGAACCAACTCAGCCATCGGGGCCAGGCGGCGCGAGACATGGCGGCCTTCCTGTGGGAGTTCATGCAGGCCAAGCGTCGATAGTTCCGCTATCGATAATCCCACTATCGATAATCCCGGTGCTCGCATCGAAGACTGGTAGCACCGGAACCGCATCGATCGTGCTGCAAAACTCCACATCGCGCCGCAGGCCCAGCGTCACCATGTTTCGCCCACCCCGGCTCTCGCACATCGCTCGAATGATCGAGTCAAAACCTCCCGCGCTCACCCGTTCCCACAGCATGGTTGCAACCTGCCATGAGTCGTCGCTGGGCGTTTGTCGTCCACGAGCGATCAGCCGCTGCGCCATCGCTCCGCCCACCAGAACATCGTCGAGGCTGATGTCGGTGCGAGTTCCGCAGCACAGAATGTGAACCGGACGCGGATCGAGCGCCACCTCGTTGCAGACTCTCGTCAAGTTGACGAAAGAACCGACCAGAATCTTCGAAGCCTGTTTGGCATGCAACAGCCCCGCCGTGCCGTTGCTCGTTGTAAAGACGATGCTTGCCCCGCCTACCCGCTCGCGCTGGTATGAAAAGGGCGAGTTGTCCAGATCAAAGCCGTCGATCATCACTCCGCCGCGCTCGCCCCCAAGCAACACCCGTTGCTCCGAGGATGTATTACGACGCGAGAGCCTGAGTGCGGTTGCCTTTTCGCGAGCCTCTTCCGCCGTCAACACGGGCAGAATCGCCCTCGCTCCCTCGCTCAACGCCTTTGCGATCGTGACGCTGGCGCGAATCGCATCGATCACGACTACCACCCCGCCCGCCAATTCCAATGCAGACACTCGCTCTGCGTGCAAATGGACGTAGAGCGGTCGTTCACCAATCAAATGTTGAGGAGGCGGCGGCAGATCAGGTGCGGACATCGCGCACAATAGTCCAGCGAGATGCTAACGATCTGGTCACGCCGTTGTCTTGTACACCATCACGCCAGGCTGCTTGCCGCGCACCCAAGGATGGTCCCCGCCCCGCGGCATCTGAGTCCGGGACAAGTGGTCCAAATAGGTGCCAAGCTGCTCGACCGTGAACCGCCCCAGAAATTCGGGGCTCGCCGTCGGATTGATCGCCAGTATCGCTTCGATAACCTCGCACCGCGCCAGGGATTCGATTGGCTTCAACTCGCTGCTGCTAAATGGAAGTGGGTTGCGGGGCGACTCGTACATGGCGGGCTCCATTCCAGCGATCTATGCTGCGCAGCAGAACATGCGCAGGCTCGTTGCTTGTCGGCCAGACCTGCGCACGAACGCGAAGCCCGACCTGATCCAGAACCGCACGCAAATATCGTGCCGACCTCCGTTCCAATCACCCATGCCCCGCCCCTTCGCCATCATCATCCGTGACACGATCCAAAGCCTCGAAGGCACAGAATGTGCGAGAATCCTCACGCACGCTAACGCGTTGGACAGCGCCACCTGGCCCCACGACCTCCCGATAGGGAGCGGCTCCATGATCCTTCTTCGAACTGGATTTGACTCAAACGCCGACGACATGCAACCCTTGTGGCTCGCTGGGCCACGTGCGCAGTGGGGGGCCTTCGCCCAGCACATGCAGGATCTGTGCGCACGGAAAGGGCACATACCGGTCATCTGGCCCAGACTGGGCGATGTCATCGCTGATGCGCCCAGCCTCCTCACCTTCATCCGCAACGCTCCAGCCTGGCGGTTCGTCGTCGAGCCCATCGCGTTGCTCACGCCCGAGATGCTCATGCACGCACCCGAGCATCTACTGCGTTTTGCCGATCTGCTCTTCGGGCACCACGCCTGTGCAGGGATAGTCATCCGACGTGCGGCATTTGATAATGACCCGAAACTACTCGATGTGTTTGCCAAGTTGCTTTCTCAAACGCCCAAGGCCGCCATCTGGGTGCCGGCGGGCGATGAGGCAATGCTCTGTGAGTTCTAGAAACACCCGGTCCATTCTCTCTTCTCTAGCCCCCCCCGTCGCCGCCCCGGTCCTTTCCCATGTGGGAAAACTCGATCTGGCTGGCTGATCGCTTGCCTCTTCCGAACATATCATCCAACGCATGTCTCAAGCCACACCCACATCGAAAATTTCTCTCGACCATCCGGTCTTCAAGATCGTCAAGGATGCCTTCCCTGGCAAGACCTTTCGAGGCACAGAGTTCCGGAGCCAGTCGACCCTTGTCGTCGATGCCAAGGACCTCCATGAAGTCCTGGCCTTCCTCAAGCAAGACGACCGCACCCGCTTCAACTTCCTGAGCGACATTGCTGGGGTAGATTATCTGAACTACCCCGCCAAGACCATCGCGCGGTTTGGTGTGGTCTACAACCTGATCTCCATTGACCGCGACGACCGCTTCTTCGTCAAGGTCTTCCTTGATCCCAGCCTGCCCACCGATGGCATCGTCGAAGACCCTGCCCTTTATCTTGATTCAGTGACTGATCTCTGGCCCGGTGCCGAGTGGATCGAGCGCGAGATATTCGACATGTTCGGCATTCGCTTCCGCAATCATCCCGACCTTCGTCGCATTCTCACCTGGGAGGAGTATCCGGCCCATCCGCTCCGCAAGGACTATCCCGTGCGAGGGCGGGGTGAACGTGAAACTTATCGCATCGTCGATCGCACATCGGCCTGATTTATTCCCAATTCCCCATGCCCGACTTCTCCTTGCTCGAAGCATTTCCCACGCCCTCCGATGTGCCGTTCGTCATCGAACACATCGCGGAGGAGTTTACCAGCATGTGCCCAAAGACCGGCCACCCCGACTTTGGCGTGGTGACCGTTCGCTTTCAGCCCAGAGTGGCCAAGGATTCTGGCATCTGTGTCGAACTCAAAAGTCTCAAACTATACTTGCACAGTTTTCGTAGCGAAGGAATCTTCTACGAAGCCGTCACCAACGCCATTCGTGATGACCTCGCCAAACTGATGAAGCCGACGTGGCTTCTCATCAAGACTGATTGGAAAGGTCGAGGCGGCATCCGCAGCACGATTCGCGCGTCAAGCGGCGATGTGCCGGCGATGTGGATGCAGTGACCCGAAGTCGCGTGGTACGGCCTGCGGGTTCATGCCCCTGCCTCCCTTCCACCGCGCGTTCAAACCGCACCAATCGCTTCTATGCCTCGGGAGAAGTCTGCGTTGAGCACCTTGTACTCCTCGCTCCGCGCATCCCCAGTCACCGTTGGCGTCACATTCATATCAATCAGCACGGCTTTGCCCTCGTGCATCACGAAGTCCATTTTGCCATAGTCCAGGCCCAGCGCACGCCTTCTCGCGACTAACTCGGGCGGGGCCTCTTCGAATGTGCCCAGCGCTCCGTTCGCGTTCTTGACGTAGGGATCATCGCTGCGCAGGATTCTGCCGATGGAGCGATCTCCCATCACGATCCACATTCGCATCACATACTGCGCACCATCACGCTCGGGCAGAAACTTCTCAACAACCAGATGCGGACTCGCAAAGATCGCACGCGGCACGTCTCGCAGCGAAGCGAGGATCGGATACTTGGTGAGGGTCCGCGCCTGCCCCAGGCGCAGTGATAACCGCTCAATCCAGTCGATGCGTCCAAGCCGCGTGCATGCACGACTGACGAGCGAAGGCCCGCCCGCTGGTCCGAACCAGGCGTCCGTGAATCCGCCGCAGTTGTTGGTGGTCTTGATGATGACCGGGCCATTCCAGGAGTCGTGCTCAGTCAGGATGTGCTCACTGATCGCGCGCTTGCGGATGTCGCGCACGCGCCCGTTCACAACCCGAGGATGTGACCGCAGTATGTCCCAGTACGCATCGGGGATGTAGGACAGATCGATGTGTGGGAAGAGCACGTCGAACTCGTTGGCCCTGGCTGCTTCCTGTGGACCAAAGAACATGGCAACGCGAATACCCCGTGCTTCCCAGTTGTTGACGAGTGCCCACAGCCTGTAATTCCCGCGATGCGCATCAAGTCGAGATCGTTCGTGCAGGAGGATGGCAATGGAACGGATCGGAGGCACGGTCGAGCGTACGCCCCTGCGTTCCAAAAACAGGTGTTGTCGCCCGAGGGCATTGCGATACTCCAGAAGGGACTATCTGGCTATCTGGCATTGAACCGATCAAACAACGAACCGAGAATATTGTCCTTGCGAAGTTCAGGCATGGCAAAGGGTCGGCGCTCCCCGCGCAAGCGCGCCCACACGCTGCTTATGAACTCCGCACCCAGCCGCCTGCCTGCCCGCAGACTCATCGCAATGCTTCCCTTGGGCACTTGAATGGCGTTGGGTTTGAGCAACAGGATCGTCGCATCGTCGTCGAGGCCAAGCCCACCCGTGAACTCCTGCAAGCGCTGATAGGTTGAGAGCACAAACCCGTCGCCGACGGGGGCCGAGCGAGCGATCTCCGTCAGCATGCGGAGCAGTCCGACCTCTCCGATGAAAGCACCATTCTGATTGCGTGCTTCGATCAGAGCATCCGTGTAGAGCAGCAGCGCGTCGTCTCGTCCGAGTCGGACCTTTTCATGTCCATACGTGGTCGCATCAAATATCCCGAGCGGAATGTTGTCCTCGCTTTCGGGTCCGGGAGACTTCGCTTCGCGCTGCCCGCCCAGCAATTCCCACGTGCGTCCGCTCGCACGATACACCATGGGCGTTGGGTGCCCCGCGATTGTCAGGTCAAGTTCCCCGGTCGGCCCCCAGAACGTCGCAACGATCGCCGTGGCGAATCGTCCCGGATCAACCAATGCCACAAACTCGCGATTCATCTCGCCCGCCAGCGCCTTCTGATCCACGTAGTTCACGTATCGGCGCATGAGGCCGCGAAGGCGGGTTGCAAGCAACGCGACCTTTTCGCCATGGCCCGCCATATCTGCAATCAGAATCCGCCCGATACGCCCTGTCGCACAACTCGACAAGTAGTGGATATCCCCACCAGCAATGTCCCCAGCGTGCGGCTTGCTCAGGACCCAGGCATCCAGCCCGGGCATCGAAACCGCCCGCTCCACGTCGTCGTTACTGCCCCATATTTCGGAGCACTGGAGTTGGTGGGGGGAGTCGGGCATCGCAGATTACTTATCTTCGGCCCGTCGCGACCACTCAAACTCAAGCGGCTCAAGTTCCGAAGCCGCTGCGTTGCGCTGGTCGGTCAGCCGTGTCATCTTCGCATGATCGCGCCACGTATCCGGATTGGCGAGTTCCGCATCAAGCTGCTTGATCTTGGTGTCCACTTGTTCGATCTTCGCTTCGAGTTTGTCCGTGGTCATGCGCTCCAGCATGCTGAGCGTTGCGGACTTGTTCCCGCCACTGCTTCCCGGTTTCACGCCCGCTGGTTTGGCTCCCGTCGGTCTTGCGCCCATTGGTTGGTTGGTTGTCGCGCGGCTCTGGTCCTGCTTCTTGCGCTCCTCGGCTTCGCGCTGCTTGCGGGCCTGCTCCTCGCGTCTTGCCTTTGACTCTGCCTCCACCCGTGCCGCCTCGCGATCGCGAGCCACCTTGCGCTCGTGCCATTCTGAGTAGTTGCCCAGGAACACTTCCGCGTTCCCATCGCCGTCCAGGATGATCAGGTGGTCGCAGGTTGCATCGATCAGCGCACGATCGTGGCTGATGAGAATCAGCGTTCCTTCGAACCCGCCTTCCATGCACATCGAGTCTTCAAGTCGCTCCGCGCTCTCGATGTCAAGATGGTTGGTCGGTTCGTCCAGCACCAGGCAGTTCTTGGCGCTGGCCATCAACCCCGCCAGCACTGCCCGGCTGCGTTCGCCGCCCGACATATACCGGAGCATTTTTTCCTGGTCCTCGCCGCCAAACAGGAATGCTCCCGCAAGATCGCGGGCCTGTTGCTCGCTCATTGCTTGCTGGGGTGCTTCCTTCAGGATGACACCCTGCAAGTATCGCACCACGGTCTGATCGAGTTCGAGGCCTTCATGCGTCTGCTTGTAGTACCCCGTGATCAGCGAACTACCCAACTGAATCTTCCCGCTGTCCAGGTCGGTTTCGCCCAGCATGCATCGGACCAGCGTTGATTTTCCTGCACCGTTGGGTCCAATGATGCCCCATCGCTCGCCCCGCTGGATCGACAGCGACAACTCATGGAACAGCGTCTTGAGCGATCCGTCCTCGCGCGTGTAGCGCTTGCTCGCCTCGCGCAAGGCAACCACCACATCGCCGCTGCGTGGAGCCTTGGGCAGGCGAATGCTGAAGGACTCCAGTTCCATGGGTCGTTCGAGGGTGTTGCTGGTCTTCTCCCGCTCCAGCCGCGTCTCGCGCCCCTTCGCCTGCTTGGCACGTTGGCCAGCCTTGTAGCGCCGGATGTACTCTTCTTCCTTCTTGAACTTATCACGCTGCGCCTCATACGCCCGCAGCATCACGGTCCGGCGTTCGACGCGAAGTTCCCGAAACTTGGCGTAGTTGCCCGGATAGTCAATCAGCCGCCCCTGCTCCACTTCGACGATTCGTTCGACGACGTTGTCAAGCAGGTAGCGGTCGTGGCTGACCATCAGTACCGCGCCCTTGAAGTCGTTCTTCAGGAAGTCTTCGAGCCACAAACGCCCGTCGATGTCCAGGTGGTTTGTTGGTTCGTCCAGCAGCATCACATCCGGGCTTTCCAGCAGCAACTTGCCCAGCGCCAGCCTTCCGCGTTGCCCGCCCGATAACTGGTGGACCTTTAGGTCAAACTGCGAATCATTGAACCCCAGCCCGTGCAGCACTTCCCCGATCTTGTGCTCGACCGCATACCCGCCCGCTGCCTCAAGCCGCGATTCCAGTTCCGTCTGCTTTTGCATCAAGCGATCGAGTTCCTCGGGTTTTGCCGTCGCCATCTGGTCGTAGATGGTGTGCATCTGCTCGTGCAGTGCATGGATGTGCTCGAAGGCCCGCTCTGCGGCGTCGTGGAGCGTGTCATCGTGGTTGAGGTTTGGATCCTGATGCAGGTATCCTGCCCGGCACCCGCGCAGCATATTGACCGACCCATGTTCGCATGGCATCGTCCCCGCCAGAATCTTCAGCAGCGTGCTCTTGCCCGTGCCATTGCGACCCACCATTCCCACCCGCTGCCCGGCTTCGAGGGAGAACGAAATACCATCAAGAATGATGGTGTCAGCGTACAAATGCTTCACGTTGGAACAAGTCAGGAGTGGCACAGGGCACCAGCGTAGGGAGCATCTTCAGGTTGTCCTCGTTCAGGCACAATTGTCGCTCATCTGACTTTGAATCTTGGTTTGCATGCTCGGCACCGCGTCGTTGCCAGTGTGGCGATCCAGTCAGGCAGTGTTATGGTTCCATCAACCCAACCAAGTCCTCTAGAATCCAAACGTGGTCGGTGCAAGTTGATTCAATCGCAGACGTAATTCAACTTTGAGGCATGGAGAAAGCAGCCAACGTACTCGCTTGCATGGGGAAGTCGGCGCTTCAAACTGTGACTCAACTGCGAGAATACTTCGACAGTGTTATTTACTGATCGGAAAGAGGCTGCCGCCGCCAACCGGGGGCGATGGGGCGGGAGTGTTGGGCTGGCCGATGCCCGGAGCATTGGGTTTGTAGACACTGGGGGGCGGTGTGGTGACGAAGACTTCGGTGCCGCCTGATTTCTGCATTTTCTGGAGAGCGGCAAGGTCTTCCTTGGAGAGGCCAGAACCGGAGATGCCAAGGAATCTGGGGGCGAGCCAGATGCCTAGACCCATGCCCGAGGCAAGCATCAACACGAGGCCAATGATGAGCAAGCGTCGCTGGATACGTGGATCGTCGCGGTCGGGCTGGTTGGAACGGACACGATCAATGGTCTCTGAGGCAGAGTGCTTCGCGGAACGCATTCGGTCTGAGACGGATTCTCGCACTGCTCTTACCCGCTCACCAGTGGTGTAGCCCGAGCCGGAGCGCAAACCAGCGATGCGATCGTCGATCCAGCGACCGACGCTGGCGAAACTGTCTTCGAAAGTTCCCACGCTTCATTGTATGGGTTGGAGGCTCGAAGGTTGCAGGTGGGTACGATTAGGATATGGAAGGGGCGGAATCGACAAGTGAACCCGCAACACGACTCTCGTCGGTCACGGGACCGGCGCGGTGGGTGGCGCTGGGCGTTGTTGGCCTCGCGGGTGTCGGTGGGGCGGTGTGGACATACGCCGTTCGGGTGCCGCGGCCCATGCAGCCATTGCCCGAGGCGGTGGTGGTTCCAAGGCGTGAGATCGGGACGACGACTTCACCTCTGGGGCGGGATCACGCTGCGAATGTGCCGATGGCGACGGGTTCGGGCTTGTGGCCAGCGATGTCTGGGGCTGTTGAACCGTTGGGTGGCCCTGGTGCGGATCAGCAGGCAGATGAGCGGGCGTTGGATAGCCAGCGAGTAGCTGATCGCGCGATGATTATCTGGCGGTCGAGGTTGGGGCCGCATGTGGCGGAGGCAGAAAGTGTGTTGGTCGAGCAATCCGCAGCGAGCGCGGCAAAGGGCGGTGAGGTGTCTCTCGCGGAGCAAGCGGCTCGACAGTTGCTGATGGAGCAACGTCGCAAGGAGGCGGCTGAGGCGGGTGATGCGCCTAATGCCCCCGCCTCGTCGCCCAAATCCGGTGCTTCGGGCAATACCGCGGCAAAGGGCGGGGTTGGTGGCGGGGCTACTGCAGGTGCAGGTCTTACGGGCAAACTCATCAACGTCAACAAAGCCACCCAGGCGGAGTTGGAGTTGCTGCCAGATGTTGGGCCAGCGCTTGCCAAACGGATCGTCGAGTATCGTTCACAGCAAGGTGCGTTCAAGAGTTTCGAGGACTTGGATAAAGTACGGGGCATCGGACCCAAGACAATCGAGAAGTTCAAGGGGCGAGTGGTGTTCAGCGATCCGCCGCCCAAGTAGCCAAGCGTGAGCGGTTTGCGGTGGTTGGAAGATTGCGATCAACGTCGTACAATCAATCGATGTCAATGGTGTGGATGCGCGAGGGCTGGGATTCGATCCAGGCGCAGCGGCCGCGAATGCAAGTGGGCTGCCCGCGAATGTGGCGGGAGAGACCGCGCGCACGTTTTTTTGCGACCACACAAACGGCGAATATAGAGAGGGCGAATACACAGACGAAAACATCAAGGCGGGGAAACGATGCATGAGCAGTCGTTTGATCTGCTGCGATTCCTGAAAGGTGCTGCGGGCCTGGAGAAATTGTCGCATGCGCTGGCGAGTGGCAAGCGATGCGTCGCTGTGGGCAGCGTTGGCAGTTCGACGGCGTTGAGTGCGGGCTTGATCGCCAGGCGCACACAGCGGCCGCTGCTATTAGTAGTGGCGCACCTCGACGATGCCGACGAAGCACAGGAAGAACTATCGTGTTGCGGTGTTGCGTGCGTGAAGATTCCTGCGCTCGAAGCGAGCGCCGCGGAGGGCGGCGGCGCGGACCTGATTGCGGCGAGAGTGCGATTGGCTCATGAGTTGCCGACGTTGCAGGGGAGCGAGCGCGGCAGCGTCGTGGTTGCGTCGATTCAAGCGTTGATGCAGGGCGTGCAGCCGCCAGGCTCGTCGCAGCGGTTGATTCGCAGGGTGCGCACGGGTGAGCGGCTTGTCCCGCAGCAACTGGTGGCATGGCTTTCGGAGGCTGGGTATCGGCGGGTGGACGCGATCGAAGAGCCTGGGGAGTTCAGCGTCCGGGGCGGGATCGTCGATATATTTCCGATCAGCCCGGCAAGCCTTGAGGAGCGGGACGGGGTGTTGCGTGCGGTTGGCGGGGGTGGAAGCG
>CAYRPC010000086.1:0-13186 GCA_964425995.1 uncultured Phycisphaeraceae bacterium | reverse complement strand
GCTTCACGGGGCTTGGCCTCGTTGACGGTCAGATCGCGGCCATCCACATTCTTGCCGTTGAGGGCGGCCATGGCCGCCTTGGCTTCAGCATCGTTGGACATTTCGACGAAACCGAAGCCGCGGGGGCGACCGGTTTCGCGATCCATCACCAACGAAGCGGAAGTCACCGCACCGTGTGGCTCAAACAGAGCGCGCAACTGACTCTCGGACGTATTGAACGACAAGTTACCGACGTACATCTTCATACTGCAATATCCAAGCCCGAACTCTAACTGAAAAAACCGGTGCTTGGATGCGGGCAGATGCAAAGCGTCGGTGACCTGAGGCAGCGCCGACCCATGCCGGCGTACTTTGAGACAAAGCAGTATAGGGCGCTAGACCTGTCGGCGACGGATGAACCTGTTATATGTCGTAATATCTTGTATTCAAACAACTTAGAGTTTCTACTTGGGTTGAAGGCCTTCATGCAATGCACACGAACTCTTGGCGCGAGCATAAGGCTTTCCTGATCCTGGAGGCTGTATGCTCCAGTTGAAAGCAGCGTGCTTGAACGCACGCTTCATCGCCCTGTTCGAAAGAACACAGAGAGAGGCTACCCATGAACTTCGTTCCAGTTTTGTCCTGCGCGCTCGCTTGCGCCTGTTCCGCATCCGCCTTCGCGAGTATCACCATCACCCAGTGGAACTTCCAGAACTTCGCCATCGGTATCAACAACACCCCTGTTCCCAGCAGCGGTTCGGGCAGTGCGACCGAATTGGGCATGACAAACACGCTCAATACCGTCCGGAGCGTCGCGGCGTCTGACATCTTCGGAGGCAACAGCGCGGGCGGAAGCACCGATCCGATCCAAAGCGGAACGCCCCAGATCGCTCGCGCATGGCGCTTTCGTGGCGGTGCGGCCCCGGGTGGTCCTAGCGCCAACGGCTGGTCGAGCAACGCGTCGCTTCAAACCCAAGGCGCACAGTTCAACGCTTCAACCGTGGGCTTCAGCGGAATCAGCGTCTCCTTCGACCTTTACGTCACGGATCGCGGCCCGCGCAATTGGCAGGTCCAGTACACCTTCGACGGTGCTATCTGGACAAATATCGGTGCCGCCGGTACCGCTGGCCTGGGCGATGATCGCTGGTACAACAGCAATGTGGTGGACCTGTCCAGCATCGCTGGAGCCGACAACAACGCCGACCTCGGCATTCGCGTTGTGAGTACTTACGGCGCGGGGACCACGCAGTACTTCGCGGCTGATAACGGGCCCATGAGCAACACCAGCGGCAACTGACGATTCGATACGGTCACGTTCACCGCAGTGCCCGCGCCCGCCGGGGCTGCGCTGCTGGGTGCGGCGGGGTTGATCGCGGTCCGTCGCCATCGCGACTGAGTTTCACATTGGGTTGTCGCTTTAGCGTTGGCTTTGTTCTGATCATTCCCCGGGCCTACCCGGGATTTTTCGTGCGCTCTTCGCAAGCACTATATCACGACCGTCTTGTTCGCTTCACACCAACTCCTTTCCAATCCAGGGCGGCAGCGCGAGTCGATGCTGGATGTTGTATCGGCGCAACGCCTGGCGGCAGGTGGCGACGAATCAACTCAGCCAGTCCGGCAATCTGATCGCGCAGTGGCGAAGAATTTCGCGTACACAGCGCGATGCGTCGAACCGGCGCTCGTTCATCAAACACGCGAACTTCGACCAACTTGCTCAACTCGGGCGACAACTCGCATGCCAGTTGCGGCAGCAGCGAGTATCCCTCACCCGCCGCCACCAGGTACTTGAGTGTTTCCAAACTTGCTGCGACAAGCCTGGGAGTGCTTCCGCCCCTGCGATTGCACAATGAAATCGCCTGATCACGCAGGCAATGCCCGTCCTCCAGCAGCACCATATCGCAGGCACATAGTTTCGCGGGCACCAGACGATCACCGCACGCCAGGCTGTGACCACGGGGCGCGATGAATCGAAATACTTCTTCAAACAGCGGCATGCATTCCAGCGAATCAACGCGAATAGGGAGCGAGACTAGCGCAGCGTCAAGCGTGCCCTCCTGCAACGAGTGCAGCAGTGAAGCGGTCGGATGCTCGCTGATGGAGAATGTCCCGTCTCCACCCATCGCTTTCATGGCGGGCAGCAGATGAGGAATCAGGTACGGGCCAAGCGTGGGAATAATCCCTACCCGCAGCGGGCGACGACGCGGATCGGATATTGAACTTGCGCGCGATTCCATCCTGCTCGCCAGCACCAGCAGTTCGTGAATCATGGGGAGTACGCGCTCGCCCGCGGGCGTCGTAAGGAAACGCCGCCCTGTCCGCTCAAAGAGGGTGCTGCCCAGCGCCGCCTCGACTTTTTGCACCTGACTCGAAAGCGTCGGCTGGGCGATGTGCAGCGAATCGGCGGCCCTGCCAAAGTGGCGAAGAGCAGCCACGGCGGCAACAGCATGAAAGTCTCGCAGCAGCAGCCCATCCATACTCATCAGAAACTCCGATTGAAATCTTTGTATTGATTGATTGGACTGATGATAGCCCGGTGTGTACTTTTGTGTGTAAAAACAATTCCCCAACTCGTGCCACGCGCCGCACGCCCACAGGAGACAGTCATGGCCAACGCACCGCACCACGCCGGTCAATCCACAAGCCCGATCCTCACCACCGCCAACGGTGCTCCCATCGGCGTGCAGCACGCCCTGACCGCCGGGCCGCGCGGGCCTCTCCTGATGCAGGATGTCGCGCTACTGGAACAAATGCAGCACTTCAACCGCGAGCGCATCCCAGAGCGCGTCGTCCATGCCAAGGGCAGCGGCGCCTATGGCACGTTCACTGTCACCAACGACATCACGCGATACTCCAAGGCTTCCCTCTTTGCCAAGATCAGCAAGAAGACCGAGACGTTCCTGCGCTTCTCCACTGTTGCGGGCGAGCGTGGCGCGGCGGACGCAGAACGCGACGTGCGCGGCTTTGCCCTTAAGTTCTATACGGACGAGGGGAACTGGGACCTCGTGGGCAACAACACGCCCGTCTTCTTTGTCCGCGATCCCTACAAGTTCCAGAACTTCATCCATACCCAGAAGCGCAACCCCCAGACCAATCTCCGTGACATGGATATGCAATGGGACTTCTGGAGCCAGTGCCCCGAATCGTTGCACCAGATTACCATCCTCTTCAGCGACCGCGGCATCCCATCCACCTACCGCAATCTCCACGGATTCGGCAGCCACACGTTCTCTCTCATCAACGCTATCGGTGAGCGCGTCTGGTGCAAGTTCCACTTCAAGTCCAGGCAGGGCATCAAGAACATGACCGACGAGCAGTCGTCCAGCACCATCGCAGCGGACCGTGAAAGCCACCAGCGCGACCTGTTCCACAGCATCGCCAATGGAGACTTCCCCAAGTGGCGCGTCTGCATCCAGGTAATGACACAGTCCCAGGCCGACAGTTTCCGCTGGAATCCCTTCGACCTCACCAAGGTGTGGCCACAGAAGGAGTTCCCGCTGATCGAAGTCGGCGAACTCGAACTCAATCGCAATCCCCAGAATTACCACGCCGAAGTCGAACAAGCCGCCTTCAAGCCCAGCGCGTTGGTCCCGGGCATCGCCAGCAGCCCCGACAAGATGCTCCAGGCCCGCCTGATGAGTTACGCCGACACGCACCTGCATCGCCTGGGCGTCAATCACCACCAGATTCCCGTCAACAAGCCCCGCTGCCCGGTGATGAACTACATCCGCGACGGTGCCCTCGCCGATGGCGGCTATGGCAGTGCTCCCAACTATTGGCCCAACACCATCGCCAGTGCTCCAAAGCCCGACGCGAGTTTCGCCGATCCCGCATGGAACCTCGGGCAGACCATCGTCGATCGCTTCGACAGCACCAAGGATCACGATGACTTCACCCAGCCAGGCAATCTCTACCGCATGTTCGACGATGCCCATCGCGACCGCCTCACCAGTCGCATCGCGGGCGTGCTGGGCCAGGCCCGCCACGAGGTACAGATGCTCCAAATCTGCCACTTTTACCGTGCCGAGGCCGACTATGGCACGCGTGTGGCCAAGAAGTTGAACATAGACCTGAACGCGTTTACCTCTCACATGCAGGCAACACCGGCGGTGCCCGCGATGGTCTGACAGGTAGCACATTATCTCGTCGCTCTTCGAATAGGATTCGCGTGCCGACGATGGAACACCCACCACCAAACTCGCCTGTCCTCGCTCCGGCCCACTCGCCCTCGGTGTTTTCTCCGTCCACCGACGTGCATGTCGCGCCCAGGGCGCGCGTCAGGTGGCGCTGGGCCTTCGCGGGCTTGTCGTTCCTCTGCTTCTGCCTTGGGGTGGTCGGTGCCTTCGTGCCAGGGCTTCCCACCACAGTCTTTCTGCTCCTGGGATCGTACTTTGCCGCCAAGTCCTTTCCGTGGATCGAAGATCGGTTCCTGAAACTTCGGCTGCTGCGCCCCTATGCCAGCTTTGTCCTTTCGCGCGAGCCAATGTCCAAGCGGGCTCGGATCACTGCGCTGACGGCCATGAGCCTTTCGGTTGGTCTTTCAACCACTATTCTTTACTTGACCCACCGACTCACGCCCGTCGTTGCGATCATCATCGCCAGCCTCTGGGTCTTTGGGGTCGTGGGTATCATGCTCTTCCGGCGAGCGAAGCCAAACACGAACACGTGATGCGTGATGCAAGAACCACACGCATCGGATACTTCCCGTACGATCCCTCGTGTCCAAGCTCTCGAAGCGATATCCCCAGCACGTCCCCGTTCTCTTGCCGCAGGTATTGGAAGTGCTCGGATTACAGGCAGAGATAGGGGCGGGGGCGGGGGCTGATCACACAATCGTCGATTGCACGCTGGGCCTGGGCGGTCACGCCATGGCGATACTCGAACGCATGCGTCCGGGCGGGCGATTGATAGGCATCGACCTTGACGCATCGAACCTCGAAACCGCCCGTGCAAATCTCGCCAAGGTGCGCACTAAGGCGACCTTCGACCTCTTCCAGACCAACTTCGCTGGCGTGCAATCGGTGCTGGCCAAGGCGGGCATCGAAGATGGACGCGTCGATGGAGTATTCGCGGATGTGGGCATTGCCAGCACCCAGATCGATGACCCTAATCGCGGATTTTCCTATCGCCGCCCTGGCCCCCTCGACATGCGAATGGACCCGACGCGAGGCCAGCCAGCCAGTGCGTTGCTGGCTCGCCTGAGCGAACAGGAGATCGCCGCCGCTCTGCTGGATCTGGGCGATGAGACGGACGCGCCGCTGATCGCCCAGTTGATCGTGCAACGCCGAGCCAGCCGCCCGATCGAAACGACGCAGGATCTTATGGCCATCGTCTGCGAAGCACGCCGTTTCACGATTGAACGAGCCGCTGGCGCGAAACTCCATCCCGCTGCTCGCACATTCCAAGCCATACGCATTTTGGTCAACCGCGAACTGGCCAACCTTGATCGCCTGCTCGCCTTGCTGCCCGAGATACTCAAGCCGGGCGGCGTTGGCGCGATCATCAGTTTCCACTCGGGCGAGGACCGACGCGTGAAGTACGCCTTTCGAGACGGCTTTCGCGACAATATCTACTCTGCCGAGAATCGCGATCCGATCATCGCCGACGCGGACGAGAAAAAAGCGAATCCACGTTCCCGTTCCGCCAAACTGCGATGGGCTCGCAGGGCGCTGGACCTCAACGCACCTGCGCCTGTGGCAACCGCCACCCCCGCACCGCCTGTCAAGTCGGCAAGCCGCCCCCGCACCAAGCATCGATAAACTCAGCCGATAAACTGCGCCCTTGCCCCGCTATCAACTCACCATCGCCTATGACGGCACTCACTTCTGCGGCTGGCAGAAGCAGGAGCCTTATGCCGATGCTCACTGGCTGGAGACCAGCCGTTTCGCGGAGCGTGATGCTGACAAGATGCCGGTTCGCCCAGAGCTGCATGCCCATCCCGATGCGCCCGCAATGATTGTCGAGCAACTGCCTATGCGCGATGGAGAGGACCGCCCCCGTGTTGCCATCCGCACTGTCCAGCATGTCGTCGAACAAGCAGTCCGGCGCATCCTGCGCGAGCCGATCACGCTCGACGGCGCCAGTCGAACCGACGCGGGCGTCCACGCACGAGGTCAGTGCGGAGCCTTTACCTGCACTGATGGCACAACCTCACCCGAAGGCATTGAAGAAGGCATTAGCGGTGCGCTTACTCACACCGGCTGGCCCGTTAGCAGGGGGGCCGAACGCCTCGTTCGAGCCATCAACGCCAAACTCCCGCCCGATGTGCTCGTGACCGATGCCCGCATCGTCGCCGACACTTTCAACCCCATCTCCGACGCGACCAACAAGGCCTATTCCTACTGCGTGCACTCCAGCCAGACCCGTCCGCTCTTTGATCGTGACTTCGTCTACTGGCTCTACGACGCGCTTGATGTCCCCGCGATGCAACTGGCGGCCAAGCACTTCGTGGGAACGCATGACTTTGTTTCCTTCGCCGCGTTGCACCACGGACGAGCCACCACCGTGCGCACCGTCTTCGCCTGTGAAGTACGAGAGACTGAGGAGCCACAGGGCAACCACGCAGATCACCACCACGCTCATGACAAGCGGGCTCGTGACAACCGGACACAAGCCAGGCATCGCGTCTCGATCCACATCGAAGGCAGCGGCTTCCTCTACAATATGGTGCGCATCATCGCTGGCACGCTGGTTGAGGTGGGCAAGGGTCGCATCTTGCCCGAGGCGATTCCCAGCATCCTTGATGCGAAAGACCGCCGCAAGGCGGGGCCAACACTGCCCGCTCAGGGGTTGTGCTTGGAATGGATTCGCTACTCGAAGGAATCGGGCACTGGCAGTTCGACACCAGCAATGCCTCCTGCGATACCCTGAGCCATTGCTAGCGCCCAGTGCCCAACTCCCCGTGCCTTCTCGACGCATCCTCCATATCTCTACCCGCCTGATCCTGGGCGGCTCGCAAGAGAACACGGTTCTCTCCTGCGAGGGTCAGGCCGCGCTTGGGCATGATGTCCACCTTGCCTTTGGCCCCATCTATGGCCCCGAAGGCAGTCTGCTCGACCGTGTGGAGAAGTTTCGCACACTTGATGGTCGCGCGATCACGACCCATGTCGTTCCCAGCATGGTCCGCCAAGTCCACCCGCTCAAGGACGCTCGCGCGTATCGAGAACTGCGCGAACTGATCGAACGCATCCAGCCCGATGTCGTTCACACGCACAGCAGCAAGGCTGGCATCCTGGGTCGCATCGCCAGTTGGCGAACGCACGCGACACTCCCACCCCGAAGTGGCACGACACCGCGCGAGCGACCAACCACGATCCACACCATCCATGGCCCACCCTTCATGCCCATCGAAGGCTCACACTTGGCTCGCACCAAGACCGCCCTCAATAACACCCTCTACGAAATCGCCGAACGCATCGCTGCCGATCACTGCCACGCCATCGTGAGCGTCGCCGATGCCATGACCGATCAGTTCCTTGCTCGCGGCATCGGCACGCCCTCGCAGTACACCACCGTCCGCAGCGGGATGGACACCATTCCATACACCACCATCTCGCCTGGCGAAGATCGCACCACCATGCGCACGAGCATGGGACTCAGACCCAACGACTTTGTAATCGGCACCGTCGCCCGCCTCGCCCAGCACAAGGGCCACGATGATCTCCTCGACGCTCTCGCCGACGATCTCCGCGCCAACCAACACTGGAAACTCCTCTGGATTGGCGACGGGTGGTGGCGCGAACGTTTGCTGGCCAAGGCTCGCATGCTTGGCCTGTTGATATCCGAACTGGACAAATCGCACCGTCACCGTCTCGCTGCGTCAAATGCCCAGGTCATCCTGACCGGCCTCGTCCCGCCTACGCGCATCCCCGCCCTGCTTCGCTCGCTTGATGTCCTCGCCCATCCCAGTTATCGCGAGGGCCTTCCCCGCACCGTCCCGCAAGCCCTGCTCGCGCACGTCTTCCCCGTCGCCTATGACTGCGATGGCACGGGCGAAGTCTGCATCGATATGCAGACGGGCCGGCTTGTCAGCACTGGAGATATTCTCGCGCTGCGAGATGCCATCGACTGGGCCGCGACGCATCCCATCGAGCGCGAAACTATGACCCGTGCGGGCCACGATCGCTGCCTCCGCGAGTTCAGCACCGAGGCAATGATTCAAGGTCTCGAACGCTTGTACAACCGAGAAGCCCAAGCGTGAACGAGGAAGGACCGTTCGCATGCTTGACTGATCAATGCTCGTAGCGCTCCCGGCCCGCAAGCGAAAAATCCATCATCCATCATTGGGGCGACGGCTCAATGACGCCGCTGCACTCGCCAAATCCGATCGTGCGGAAGCCAGGCTTCTCACACCACCCACGGATGATTACCTCATCGCCATCCGCGAGGAAGACCCGCGTCTCGCCCGTGGGCAGATCGATCGCTTTTCGAGGCAGTGGCTTGCTATCGGGCCCGACACCCTGCCACGTCGATTCAAGCAGGCACCCTGTTGTGCCCACCTCTTTTCCTGAGATCGTGCCGCTCGCAAACAGATCGCCCGGCTGCATGTTGCATCCGTTGCTGGCGTGATGCGTCAGCATCTGCGCGAGCGTCCAGTACATGTCATTGAAGGCGTTGGAGCGCGAGATTCGTATCGCCTCCATACCCGCATCGCGCATCTTCGCGCTGCGCAGCCAGACCTCCAGCGTGATGTCGAACCCGCCCATCGCCTGATCCTCCGCGTCCATCAAGTAGTCAAGCGGGCGCGGATCGCCCACTGGCCGCACGCTCGCCGGGCTGCGAAATGGCGCGAGCGCGTCCATCGTCACGACATAGGGTGAAATCGACGTCGCAAAGTTCTTGGCAAGAAACGGGCCCAAGGGCTGATATTCCCACTTCTGGATGTCCCGCGCCGACCAATCGTTGACCAGACACAAGCCCGCTAGATGCTCGTGCGCCTCACGAATTGAAATCGGTTTGCCCAACTCGTTGGACATGCCCACAAACGCGCCGACCTCAAGCTCATAGTCCAGCATCTTGCTTGGTCCGAAACTGGGGCCCGCCTTCGGATCTGAATCAGGCGGCGATTGCTGCCCGCGCGGCCTCACAATGGGCGTCCCAGACTCCACGATGCTCGACGCTCGTCCGTGATATCCGATCGGGATGTGCTTGTAGTTGGGCAGCAGCGGATTGTCGGGCCTGAACATGCTCCCCACCTTCGTCGCGTGATGGACGCTCGCGTAGAAGTCGGTGTAGTTCATCACCGCAACGGGGGGCAGGAATTCGCACTGCTCAACATCCAGCAGGGCCGACTGTCGCAGGCGGCGTGCCTGCTGCCCGCCCGCCGAGCCATCGACCAGGAACTTCTGGAGTTGCTCGCGCAGGCCCGACATCAGTTTCGGCCCGTGCGCCAGGATGTGGTTAAGCACCACATCATCGAAGATGCTCTGCTCGTGGTGATGGTCATGCTCGCCATGATCATCCGTGATCACCCCCGCGCTGGCAAGTAACCCCAGGTCCACAAGCTTGTCGCCAATACGCGCTCCCAGCACCACCGCATTCTCTTCGGGATGCACGAACGCGCACAAGGGCAGATTCTGAATGGGAAAGTGGCTGGCAGGATCGTTCGCGGACTCGACCCAGGACTTGAGCGACGGATCGTTGGTCTGGTTGGGCGCATAGGGCATCATCGAGTGTAATGCACTACTTGCTTCCATGCCCACGACAAGACTCTCGTAATCGCCATGGATTCAGTACGCGCACCGCTTCCGCAGCATGGCTCCATCCAGCCCATTCACGCTCGCCAGCACGCTCGCGATTCGAACGCCCGACGTGCCATCGCCGTACGGATGGGACATGGCGCGCAGATCAAGCCCCCGCGCCCGATCAATCGCGCCCGCGATCGCGTCTCGCATCGCAAACGGCGCATGCACCACGTTCTCGCACCGCTCTCGTCCGCCTTGCCTGCCGCCAATGTTCACGACAGGCACACCAATTGCCGCCGCTTCGATCAACCCCGCCGAACTGTTCCCGATGAGCAGCCCCGCGTGCCCTCCGCTTTGGTTGCCAACTACTCCGGTTTTGCCTTCTTCCCAGCACGCAAATCGCTTCAACAAGCCCACAAACTGCTCTCGTGCCAGATGTGATTCTACTCGAACACTAGCCCCATCGCGTATCTCCGCCTGAATCGCGCGCACAATCCCATCGCGTCCCGCATCAACGTTGGGCATCAGCGCCAACACCCGCGCCCTGCGCCCTGCCCCCTCGCGTAGCACCTCCAGCACCGTCGCTGCCCCTGCCTCCTCCACTTCAAGCGGTTGCCCCACAGGATGCATGAGGAACACACACGTCGGCTCGCCCAACTCTCGCCACGACGCATCGTCCATGATCGGCATCGCCTTGATCTCATCCATCGCTGGCGAACCAACCATGTGGACTCGGCGCGCGTCTTCGCCCATCTTCAGAATCCGCTCTGCGCTCTGCATCGTTGCGGGGAAGTGGAGCGCCGCGAGTTTGGTCAGCGCATGACGCATCGACTCATCTGCAATACCCTCCGCGCGATCGCCGCCATGGATGTGCGCGAGCGCAAAGCCGCCCACCGATGCCGCGATGCCAGCAGCAAACGCCTCGATTCTGTCCCCCAGCACGACCACCCACTGAGGCCGCAGCGACTCAAACGCTCGCCCAAACCGTGCCACGCCCCGTGCCGTCGCCTCGACATCCTCAAGGCGTCCGGTCTTGCCGGCAATCTGCATCGGCACGATTTCTGCGATGGCAAAGTCTTTCTTCACTTCGCGAAATGTCTCCGCAGGTAGTACCAGATGACTCCCCGCCGCCACCACCGCCAGTTCAAGACCCGCATGCTGATGAATCGCCCGCATCACCGGGCGCAGCAAACCAAACTCCGCCCGCGAGCCCGTGACGACGCAGACACGAGCACGACCGCTCGCTGTTTCAGCCTCGCGACCACGCTCCGCATCCGAGGCGGGCCGCTCCACGCTCTCTGGCCTCACCGCAGGATGGTCATCCCAGCCGTCGCCAATCATGTTTGCCTCTGTTCATCGCGTTCACAGGATCGCTTCACGTCACATCCCCCCATACCAGCACACTATCCCCTTCGACGCCCCGAACCAACGACCGCCCCACCACCATCTCCATCTCAAACGGCGCGATCCCCGTACCAGGCCGCTTGATCGTCAGGTCGTTCCGCGTCAGCACATACCCCGCAGGCAGCCCCCGTCGCGTCACCACGCTCTGACGCGACACGCTGCGTACGTCCTCCTCGATGGACAGCACGCGCTTGACTTTGGGCTGTTGTTCCTGCCGCTCACGCATCCGCGCCACCAGTTCATACGCCGCCACTTCCTGCTCGATCGTGAGAAACGAATCGAGATAGGGCTTGGCCCGCGGGTCTTGCTCGTAACGCTTCGCGATCCGCGCATACGCGCGATACTGGCGAAACTCCTCGGGTTCCAGGCTCGCCCCGTGGTCGGGCCCCGTCGCGTTCTTGTCATAGGTCATGTGCTTTTCGAGAATTCCTGCACCCGCCGCCACCGCCAGCGCACCCGTCCGCTCGCTCGCCGTGTGATCGCTATACCCCACCACACCGTCAAAGATGTCTGCGATCGCCTCGATGCCGCCCAACTCCGCCATCTCGCTGGGGGTGGGATAACTGCTCACGCACTGCAACACCGCCAACCGCTCGCGAATCCCGCGTAACCACGTACACGCCCGCCCAACCTCCTGCAACGTCGATGCCCCCGCGCTCAGGATCAATGGCTTGCCAGTTGCCGCCATTGCTTCGAGCAGCGGCTTGTTGATGATGTCCGGGCTCGCCGCCTTATACGCGTCCCAGGGCAACTGCTCCGCGATCTCTACCAGTTCCACGCTGAAGACGCTCACGATGGCGTGCTTGCCCAAGTCGTGCGCCCGCTGCACACATGGCGCGATCGACTCGATCGACAACTCCAGCCGACGCAGCATCTCATTGGGATCGCGCTCGCCCGCAGCCTTCTGATACGCTGCCAGTTTCGCGTCCTTGCTCATCAACCGATCCGCTTCAAACAACTGGAACTTCACGCCATCCGCCCCCGCCCCACCAGAGCCGGATCTGCACGCAAGTTCCGTCAATTGCAACGCCCGCTGCGGCGACCCATCGTGGTTCACCCCAATCTCGGCAATCACATAAGGCGGCGTCGAAGCGTTGACTGGACGAGAGCCGATCTGCATGATGCAAACGTAGCTTCCCAAGCAAGCCCGGTGTCCCTAGGACAACGATGTCATCAGTTGCCCACTGCCCGGTGAGAAACCACGCCTACTCTCGGTCGATGCTTGCCATTGCCTAATGCTCATTCCCTCGACTCGCACGCCCTTCACGGCTGCACGCTCGTGATCAAGGCGGACCCGCACGCTGCCTGCGCGGGCCCGTGAGTTGTCATGCATTAGGCTCCTTTCAACCAATCAGAACCATCCCCACGTGTCTTCACACGCTGGGCGCTTTCCCATCACATCCAATGTCCGACAACCACACCCATGAACACCGCGGCGGGGGCCGAGGCAGGGGCCAAGACGCAGGCCGTTCTCGCCGCGACGAATCCCACGGCTTCACCTGCATCCACTGCAAACTGCAAGTGCCAGGCCAAGCCTGGGGTACCAAGCACCGCAACCACTGTCCAGCCTGCCTGTACAGCCGACATGTTGACGACACGCCGGGCGACCGTGCCAGCCCATGCAAAGGACCGATGATGGCAATCGCCATCGAAGTTCGGGGCGATCCATCTGGAAGTGCCTTTGGGGGCGGCGAATGGGCCCTCATCCATCGCTGCACAACATGCGGTGCCATCAAGGCCAACCGCATCGCGGGTGACGATTCTGAACGGTCCCTCCTCGCCCTCGCCCTTCGCCCGATCGCACGCCCAGCCTTCCCGCTCGACGACTTTCGACCTGGCTAGGGTGCCCTGGCTTGGTTGCATAGAGATTCTCATGACGCGAACGCGCCCGATGAATTTGTCGGTCGTAACCGCACAGACTTAGCGACGTTATTCTGTGCATATGACAACCAAACAGCCGCAAGACTCGATCTTGGGTACGCCGCGCAAGCAACCAGCTGCGAGGTGTTCTTTCGCACTCATCGCGTGCGTCGGCACATCAATGCTCATGTACCACGTCCGTGCCCAAGCGCCCGCTCCGCAGATACCCGCGGCAGCAGCCACCCCAGCACCAAGCCCAGTCC
>CAYRPC010000085.1:0-13201 GCA_964425995.1 uncultured Phycisphaeraceae bacterium | reverse complement strand
CGTTGGGCGATGAGGGTTGGCTGGGGGCTGACCTCGATGGACGTTGAACGGGTGCCCGCGAGCGGGCCACTGTTGCTGGTTGCAAATCATCAGTCGTACTTTGATCCGGTGGCGATTGGCAGCCTGATCAAGACGCGCAACCTGGACTACATCGCGCGCATCGGGCTGTTTTCCTTCAAGCCCCTGGGATGGCTTATTGCTGCGCTCAATTCGATTCCCATTCGCGGCACAGGAGGGGCAGACGCAGGGACGATTCGCGAGGTCGTGGCACGCCTGGCGATGGGGCGAGCGACGCTGCTGTTTCCGGAAGGGTCGCGGACGCATGACGGATATCTTCAGCCCTTTCAGGCGGGAGTGATGTTGCTGGTCCGAAAAGCCAAGTGCCCGGTGGTGCCCGTGGCGATTGCCGGGGCGTACAAGGCGTGGCCTAGGGCTCAGGTTCTGCCTTGGCCATTCAGCGGACGGCTGCGGATCATGTATGGCGAACCGATTCCAGCGGAGGTGCTGCTGGGCATGCCGACGGATGAGGCGATGGGATTGCTGCGGACGCGAATTGAAGTCATGCTGGGAGCAATGGGCGAGCAGTTCTCTACGAATCTGGCTGAGGAAATCTCCAATCGAGCTGCGGACGGGGTGCAAGGGGGGCAAGGGCTCGAAGAGAAAGTAAACGCGTCGGCCCAAAGCACGCAAGGCTCGGGCGGGGCGGTCGTTGGGCGATAGTGCTTGGATGCACTTGGGAGATCGCGGGCAATTGCGCAGGAGAGGGGCTACGCTTTCAGCGGACAGGAATATGGTTTCCATCGGTGTTGATTGGTCAGGTGTTCGGGATTAGTTTGTGCGATTGCGAAAACGCTGGTGCGTCTTGCGACGGCTTGACGTGACTTGGTCATCGAGCGACTTTTCTCAAGCATCAAACATTCCTGGCGGCTGACAAACCAGATGGCAGGGCGGAGGGTGTGAGCAGGTATGGCGGATCCGGTGGCGTTCTACAAAGCGGGCGACCTTGTCGAAGGGCTGCGGATTCTCCAAGAACTGGGGCAGGGCGCAGCATCCACGGTCTATCTCGCGCAGGACCCCAAGACCAAGCAGATATGGGCACTCAAGCATGTGCATCGCTCCAACGAGAAGGACGATCGTTTCCTTGAGCAGGCTGTGGGTGAATATGACATTGCGAGCAAACTAAGCCACGAAGCAATCCGCAAGATTCCCAAGATATTCAAGACCCGCGCGAAAATGTTCACGCTGCTCACGGACGTGATGCTGGTGATGGAATTCACCGACGGCGTCTCTATGGACAAGCGTCGTCCCAAGACGTATGAAGAGGCGGTGGAGATTTTCCATCAGGTCGCCAGCGCGATGAAGCACATGCACGAGCGCGGGTATGTCCACGCGGACATGAAGCCCAATAACGTCATGGTTTCGCCCGGGCCGGTTGCCAAGATCATCGACCTCGGGCAGAGCTGCGCCATCAACGCGCTCAAGGAACGCATCCAGGGCACGCCCGACTACATGGCTCCTGAGCAGTCGGTCAAGAACCAGCCGATCACGCCAATGACCGACATCTACAACCTCGGCGCGACGATGTACTGGGTGCTGACAAAGCGGGCTGTGCCCACGGCGATGAACCAAGCCAACGAGAACTCGCTGCTGGGCAAGATCGACCGGACGATGATTCCAAAGGCCCCGCCGGTGGGGGACCTTGATACCAACTGTCATCCCAAGCTCAACGAACTGATCATGCATTGCGTCGAGCTCGAGCCCAACGATCGACCTGAGAGCATGGGCTATGTCTGTGATCGGTTGCAACTGATTCTGGGCATGCTGCGGGCAAATCGAGGCAAGGCTGGCGGGGCCATGTCGGCAGGTGCGTTGCTCGATCCTGGGGCGAGCAGGGCGGATTCCAAGGCCGGGATCCATGGCGGATCGGCTGCGAGTTCGGCAGCGGGTCTGCGGGTGGGCGCTCGCGGGGCTGAGAAGAGCGATCCACGCTCGGGCAGTACCTCGGTGCTTGGCGTGCGCGTGCCCGATCCTAAGGAATAAGTGCGTTTCAAGCGGGCTAGAGCACAGGCGAGTTGGTCCGCGTCATGCTCTTGCGTTGCTTGGCAATGTGCAAGCACGCTGGCGTATGCGCTGAGCAAGATCATCGGTGGGCAACGGTCAGCATGCGCCTTCGGCGAAGACACGCAAGAAGGCGGTGATATCCAACGGGTCAAAACTTTCACCATCGTTGTTGAAGTCGATGTCGTTGCATTGAGTGCCTTCGGGGATGCACGGTCCTTCGCTGAAGACGCTGAGGAACGCTTCGATATCCCGGGGGTCATAGGTCGCCTGATCGTTGTTGAAGTCGATGCTGTCGCAGGTTTGCGTGGGCAGGGGTGGTTGGCAGGTCGCTGGCAACTGGGTGCGGAGGTAGATCGAGAAGTTACGGATTACGCCCGCATCGGGCGCTGCGACATCAACAACGCGGAGCGTCCAGATGCCGTTCGCGAGCTGCCCATTCAACACGCTGAGCGGCTGGTCGGGGGAATAGGTGCCCGACCAGGGGTTGCCGGTTGCGGTCGCGGCGCCGATGGGCGTGGATGCGCTGTCATCGAAAACGGTGTTGCACATGTTGTTGCCGCTGCTTCCTCGTCGGTTGGAGAGCAGCACAGCGGTACCTGAAGGGCTGATGAGACTGATGGCCAAGTCGCCGACGAAGTTGTGTGTGAGGCCCACGGTGGTTGAGCCTGGAGCCGCAGAGCAGTTTGAGCCATCAAACGAGAAGTTGACATCCGAGATGGTGCCCGGAGCATCGGTGATGGTGATGCTCGCATTGGCACCCATCGCACTGTTGTCGGGAACAGCCACCGGAGCGCCGGCGTACTGGTATCGAACTTGCGGGCCCGGGCCATTCTGCACACCAGTGGAGAGCGTGAAGTCGATGGGAGTGGGCGTGATCTGATTGGTGGCAAGGCTCAGGCGGAGCGTGATGGGTGCGCCGCACGCATGGTCTTGCGTGACGTTGATCTCAAATGGTGTCAGGTTGGTGATATTCCAACTCGGGCCCGATGCATCGGGGTATGCCGCACTTGCCTGCGTGATGTTGACGGTTGACGTGAGCGAAGTGAGCGCGCCAGTGATGCCGGTTGCATCGGTGAGTCCCTGGTTGCGGATGGGAAGTAGCAGTGCGATCGACGACTCGCCCGGATCGATGGTGCCGGTGGAGTTTCCGTTGCCGATGGTATCGATGATGGTCGCGTTTCCGGCGCGGACGATGTCGATACCTGGCAAGGCGGGCACGACAGTGATCAATCCGCCCTGATTGATGTTGAAGAAGATATTGTCGATTGCTTCTATACGAATGCGTCCCTGGGACGTTGCGACAACTGGCACCGTGATCAACTCGAAGCCATCGTTTGGGGTGCTATCAAGCAGCACTGTGGGCCAGGTGTTGCCACCATCGGTAGAGAACAGAACGCGGACGTTGGCGGTGTTGATACCCAAGCCAGTGGTGCCCGCAACGTTCCAATTGATGCTCTGGGGCGTGCCAGCGGTCCAGGTCACGGCTCCTGAGGGGGATGTGACTCGAAATGGACCGGCGGTACTTACCGTGGTGATGTTGACATCGTCGAAGTTGACGCCAGCGCCGCCCGCGCGGTTATCGCGGACAGTCACGCGCCAGGCCATGGTGCGGCTGGTGGTGGGGAGGGCTTCGCCACTGGGCAGGGTGTAGTTGAGCAGGTTGGAGAGGCGGGGAAGCGTGCGAATGGGATTGGTGCTGGGTGCGTAGACGCGGAAGAGCGGGTTAGTGCCTATGTCGGAAATGGGCAGCGCTACTGCTGTGCCGCCACTGCGCTGTTCCCAGGAATACGTCAGTGGGTCAGCGTCGGGATCGAAAGCGGTGAGAGTGCGAAGTTCGAAGGGTGTCCGGACCGGAATGACATAGTCTGATCCGCCATCGACAAACGGCGCGGTGTTTCCACTCTGGGACAACAGTGCGCACGCATCCCCGGCACCAGCGAGGAAGGATGTGATCTGATCGAAGTTGATGGACGCAAACATCGCGTCGGAATTTGACTGCAGGTTGTTGGTATTGCACAGGCCTGCATAGCCCATGATGGTGCTGCCGCTGCCTGGCTCGTGCGCGATCAAGGGATCATCGCCTGGACCGCTGGTGCAAAAGTTGAAGGTGTGGCGAGCACCGAACTGGTGTCCGAGTTCGTGCGCGACGTAGTTGACGGAAAAGGGATCGCCCACGGGCGAATCAGAAACGCTGATGCCGCGTCCCTTGCCGCTGGTGCCGCCAATGGTGCCCGCGATGCAGACATTACCAATCGCGCCGGCGATGCCGTTGTTTGGCCCGCGATGGAAGAGGTGGCCCACGTCGTAGTTTTCGCCGCCAATCAGGGTGTCGAACTGGACTTGTGCGGCGTTCATGGTGGTCGTATTGGCGCCGGGATTGGTGTATGGATCGCTCGCGGCATTCGTGAAGATCACGAGATCGTTGTTGGGCGCGAGTTGGAGCCGCACGCCGACTTCGCGCTCGTAGATGCCACTGACGCGGTTCACCACAGTCACTACCGCAGCGAGTGTGCCTGGCAGAGTCCCGCCATGAAACGCGGCGTACTCACCCGTTGTGGTGACGGACAGGCGATAGGTGCGGAGAACAGGGCCTATGAAGTTGCTCTCTTGGGCGACTGGTCCGTCTCCCTCTGCGCGACCCAAGCCACCACCGAGATTGGCACCTGTGGTGAGGCACTGGAACGGATGCATCTCGCCTAGGTCAGTTAGGAAGTAGGATGCGTAATTAGTTGTATCGCCTCGTGTGACGGGATCGATGTACCAGGTTCCTTGGGGACCCAGCACCTGAGCGTGAAAGCCTGCCGGGGTCATGTCCATGCGCAGCGTTTCAGCGCGGGTGGTCAGACCCTGACCGACATAGGTGCGAATCTGGGGAAACATGGCCTGCAGAGCGGGTGGCAAGATCGGGGACTCGAAGACCTCGAAGAACTTGTACGTGCCGTCGGGCGCGGGCAACTCAATGATGATGCTGCGTCGTCGGTAGTCGGGGCTGAACTCCAGCGGTGCATCGGCCAGTCGCTCGAACATCGCCGGTCTGTTCAAGGCGATGGCCTTTGAGGCGAGCGGACGCACCCAGGATGTTCCGTTGAGCGTCTCCTGGGAGTGCTCTGCGAGGATGGTCCATGGGACGGCGGGGTTGGGGCTCGCGGCGGGAGGCTGCGCATGGGCTGCAGAGTACAACACGTGCGCGGATGCAATCAGGACGAGCCTGAGGGCGAAGCGTTTGCAGGTGTTGATAGCACGACAGACCGACGACAAGCGACCTCCAACCACGAGAGGATGGGCAACACAAACATAGTCACCGGATGTTTCCGGTGGACAGTCTGAGATCGTACCTCAAAAGCAGCCGCTTGCCTAGCAGATTGCACGGGTTTCACAAACTGCTGACGAGACAACGAATCGAATGTGCAATTGCTGGAAGCGAGCCACACGTTCTAGGTGTTATCGCACTTGGATTTAATCACATACAGGTCGGCTGCTCAGCTAACGCCGCGAGTGCCCCGGCGGGCTTGTGTGCAAAGCGGACAATTTCATCTGGATTGCTGATCAACTTCGGTAGCACTATGGAAAGACTCTCTGGCCCCGTGACGAGCGAGCAGTTGTGCTTGGGCTGGTTGAGCAGCCATTCCCGCAGGCCCGGCGTGAGAAACGCGCCGGGTATGGCGTTTGTATCGTCGGTAAAGATGCGAAAGTGCTTCTCGAAGTCCTGCTTGCCGATGCTGATTGATTCCACTCCGAAGAGTTTGGCCAGTTTGTCACCCAGATGTTTTTCACGCACGAACAGGCGTGGCAAGCCACGGACGCCAACAGCGGCAGCAACGGTGTGGATGTGAATCTGGCGAGACTTGCCAGCACCGGTGGAGTAACGGTGCTCAAACAGGATGATGGGGAGGCTTGCAAGAGTGCCTTCGGCGAACCAGTTGATGCCCTTTGCACCGTCGCGCCACATGTGCTTGCCGGTCGGTGTCGAGACGAGCGACCAGACGCGCTGCTTCTCATCGATCGTGGGTTTGACGTGCATCGCAAGTCCCAGGGTTGCGAGTTTGGCCTTGGTCGCCTCCATGCGCTTCTTGTTGCCCAAATATGTCAGGAAGATCAACAGCGCGATGAATGCGACGACACCGACGATGATGAATGGTCCTGGGTGCATGGCTAAGTTCATTTGAGGGAGGCGTGAATACGCGCGAGGTGGGCGATCAGTGCGGGCACCTCGTCGAGGGCCAGCATTGTGCTGGCATCGCTCTGGGCGGTGCGGGGCGTGGGGTGGCATTCGAGGAAGATGGCGTGGACACCAGCGGCGACGGCGGCTCTGGCAAGCAGCGGCGCACGCTCGGGACGCCCGCCGGTGGTCTCGCCCGCGCCGGGAAGTTGTGTGCTGTGGGTCACATCAAAGCAGACCGGCGGTGGCGATGCACTGGGATTGTGCGGTATTTTGAGTTCCATCATGTCGCCCAGGCCCAGAAAGTCGTTGACCAGACGTCCATAGCCAAAGGTGGTGCCGCGCTCGGTGAGCAAGATGTTGGTGCAGCCGGTCTCTTCGAGTTTGCGCACGGGACCAGACATCTCGTGGGGCGCGAGGAACTGGCCCTTCTTGACATTGACGGCGCGATCGTGGGTTTGGGCCGCGTTTCCAGCGGCGATAAGCAGGTCGGTCTGACGGCAGAGAAAGGCGGGAATCTGGAGCAGGTTCACGACGCGGGCGACGACTTCGCACTGGTCGGGATCGTGTACGTCGGTGGTGGCCGGTACGCCCAGTTCACGCTGGACGGTTTGGAACCATTCCATGCCAAGTTCAAGGCCCGGTCCGCGCGACGACTTGATTGAGGAGCGATTGGCCTTATCGAAACTGGCTTTGAAGATGTACTGAAGGCCATGCTGATTGCAGGCATCGCGGACGACGCGGCCGATCTGGAGGCCCAGTTCGAGCGACTCAAAGAGGCAGGGGCCGGCGATGATGGTGAGTGGATGGGCGTGGCCTATCGACACGGAACCGACTTTGCACTCGCGCGTTGTTGCCATGCGCGAGGATACGTGGCGAGCGACGAGGATGCCGAAGCGGTTGCTGTGGGGGCCAAGCATGTGCGGCCATTTGTCATCGGGATTGTGGTGTGGGTCTTGAGAGTTCCTATCCTCTGCGATGCTCCGCCTCACCAATCTGCGCAAGGGGTTTGGGCCGCCCGCCCGGCGGGTGGTGGCTGTGGACGGACTATCGCTGGAGGTGCGTAGGGGCGAAGTGTTCGGATTGCTGGGGCCCAATGGGGCGGGCAAGAGTACGACGATCGGCATGGCGGTGGGGGTGATTACTCCCGACGAGGGGACGGTCATCATCGATGGAGCGGGGGCACCGACAAGCCCGGTGGCGCGGAAGCATCTGGGCGTGGCGCCGCAGGAGATCGCCCTCTATGACGAATTGACGGGCGAAGAAAACCTGCGATTCTTCGGGAAGTTATACGAACTCACAGGTTCGCGTCTGCGCGAGCGAGTGGATGCTGTGCTTGAACTGGTCGGGCTTGCTCCACGGCGAAGTGATCGCGTGAAGGGTTACTCGGGCGGCATGAAACGCCGCCTGAATCTTGCTGCGGCGTTGCTGCACGATCCACCATTGCTGCTGCTGGATGAACCGACGGCGGGCGTTGATCCGCAGAGCCGCAACAATCTCATCGAAGTGGTGCGAGAGTTGGCGCGACTAGGGCGCACCATCATCTACACGACGCACTACATGGAAGAGGCCAGCAAGTTGTGCGACCGCGTGGGCATCATCGATCAGGGCAAACTGCTGGCGCTGGGCACGGTTGCGGAACTGACCAAGCAGCACGGCGGGCACAGCGTGGTCACGATTCATAAGGGCGACGACACGCATGAACGAATCGAGACAGACGACCCCGTACGCGAGATTCAGCGGGTGTTGAGCAACGGGCACGTGCAGAATGTGCGGATCGACAGGCCCGATCTGGAGTCGGTGTTCCTTGGGCTGACGGGGCGGAGTCTGCGGGACTAAATGAATTCATTGAGTCGCGTGCGGCTTGGGTGCGCCGCAAATCGACGATCAAACAAAAGAAAAAACGCCAAGCCAAACGGATGGCTCAGCGTTCGTGTGTGTTGGTTGATTGAGCTTGGACAATTACCGGCGGCGACGGCCCGCAAACGAAGCAAGGCCCAGCGACAGGGCCAGTCCAGCGGCAGGGGAAGGAATGACCGCGAGGCTATAGACCTGATCGGTACCACCAGCCCCCAACGCGCCCACCAGTGAAGCCTCGCCAGTGGCAAGATTGATGGTGTAGAAACCAGGGAGCCCGCTCGTGCCGGTCAGGATCGCATAGGCGGTGTCAACGCCATTGCTGGTGAAGATATCAAACCCTGTGTAGACCGAGGTATCGACGCCCAGGAGGCCGACGGTGTTGAGTGTGCCAGCGTTGTTGGCCAATCGAGCGAGGCTATTGAGTTCGTAGTCAATCACGTACTGCTGCGAAGTGACCGAGCCAAGAAAGTTCTGGGTGTAGGCGTTGTCGATGATGTTGGGGTCTGCCTCTTCATTGACATCACCGGTGGCGTAGAACAGATTGGTGAAGGCGGCGGCGGTGCCGGTGTTGGGATTGAAGACAATGTTCTGATCGCTGTCGGTCACGAGGCGGGCACGGTCGATGGTGGGGTTGAAGTCCAGGCCAAGTTGGAAGGTGTTGGTGGGGGCACCCGACGCGCCGACTGACGAGAGCGTCAGTTGGGCGGTGGTGAGGTCGATGGTGTAGAACGAATCGGCGGAGTCCAGATAGCCGTACAACTGATTGGTAGCGGGGCGGAAGTCGATTGCGTCAAGGAAGGTGTTACCTCCGTTGAAGGTGCCGACGACGGTCACGGCAGAGGGGTTGCTGGCTGGGAATCGGATGAGGGTCGATCCGCCATTGGCGAGCGCATAAACGGTCGGCTGTGCGAGAGCCGAGCCTGTCAGAGCGAGTGTCGCCAGCAAGCAGATGCTGGAGATGCGAGTTGAGGGAGTACTGAGACGGAACTGAGACATGGTGGCTTCCTTGAAAGCGCCGGTGGCGCTGGGTGTGGATGCAGATTTGATGGCAATCGAAAGGAGACCTTGTGAGATGCTCCATTCTTTGGAAGAGAAACAGATACCAGGCACTGATCAAAAGCACAAGCACTTGTCACAAGTGATTGGCATTGATCAGCGAATCGCGCCATTGAGGCCGTTGGGGAAGAACCCGCCAGCGATGCCAGTTGCGCTCAGGTATACGATGTTGAGCACCTGCTGGGCTGAGCGGGAATATGCAAGGCCGTTCGAGTCGGTGGGCACGATGTTCGCAACACCGTTGACGATGATGCCTTGGTCAAGATCGCTGCTGCCGTCGGCGGCATCGCGCAGGTCTGAGATCGCCTGGGCCTGGGAGGCGAGGCCTCGGGCAAGCATGACCGTGCGAATGTTCGCGGCGTGGTAGGCCTCAACTGCCAGAATACCTGCGGCGGCTTCGAGGAAGTCCTTGTTGGCGAGCAGACGAGCGGCACCCTTGTAGGCTGTCACACCAACGTCCTCAAAGACGAACGCCCCGAGCAGGAAGTTGTCTTCATTGGCGAATGGATCAAACGACGCACCAAGGCCAGCGGCCTGTGCGGCGGTGTTAAAACTGTTCTGGATGTCGATCGTCGGGCGAGCGACGCGTGCTGAACCCAGCGCGGCGCGGAGGAAGTTGACGTGGGCGACTTCGTCTGCGGTAATTTCCGCCGCGTACTGCTGGATGGATGCCGTCACGAACGGCACTTGCGGATTTGCGCGCACGATGGTTGGGCCTGGAGTTCCCACGCCATCGACGCCCACGCCTCGTGCTTCGAGGCCTGTGCCGAAGACTGCGTAGGAGTAGTACTCGCCTTCGAGGTATTCCAGATTCAGAGCGAAGTTCAGAACGGCCGCATCGAGACCGCCGCGCTGGGCGACGGCTTCTTGGGGCACCATACCAAGCACCGCGCTTGCAGCGATGGCGGCACCTGCGGTCTTGATGAATGTGCGGCGTTGGGTTGCGGTCGGGGACTGCGAGGCTTCGGTTTGATTCATGGGGAACTCCTTGAAGATCGTGGTACTAATGACGCGTTATCAGTGAGAGTGATTTGGTACTGAGAGCAGATCACGTGCTTCTTCCTTGTGAACGCTGCTGCATTCTGGTTAGTTTCAATTGTGCCGACGAGAGCGTTGCATGTTCAAGACAGCATTTTTTCATGCAGGCGCATGTGATGCTTGCGCACCCCACATGCAGTGCGTGCGGTGCAATCGATGCACTCACACATGCGCCCCAAGGGTTAGATGGATCAGCTGAATCAGCTGGATCAGCGAGAAGAACTCACGCTGGCGTTGCCAGCGAACTTGATGAGTGAACCTTCCATCAAGCCCAGGCGATGCCATGTGCCGCCTCGCACTTCAATCGCGTAGCGAACTGGCAGATCGCACACATACTGCGTCAAACGCGACTCGTACATGAAGTCTGTGTGAGGGTCGGCTGAACTTTCTTTCACAGTTCGCGGCGCTTCGGGAAGCATCGCGTGGAGTGCCACGACCTGCCCATCATCGTCCACGAATGCCACATCGATGGGTACGTGGACATCCCGCATGACAAAGACCATGGGTTGGGGTGCGTCGAAGATGAAGAGAACACCCTCGTGGGAAGTGAGTGGCTCTCGTCCAGCAAGACCAATGTGCTGCGATTGCTCGTCTCGAAGCGCGTCGAGCGTGAACCATTCTCCACCGATGCATGCCCGTGTCTGATCGCATGTGGATGTGTGCGAGCGGGCACAGGCGGCGCATGCCAAGAGCGCACAGAGTGCAACAAAGAACACCAGCCACTTACGTTGGCTCACACAAGAATGAACGTCTGGACAGTTGCGCCGGTTTCTGATTTTGAGACTTGCGATGTTGAATCGAAAGCAATCAATCGAATTCGCGGAGGTTTTTTCCATTAGTGACCGCGTGATCGAAAGACCAACTTGGGCCTGGGCTCGATCCAGAAGTCTTGATCGTGGCCCCGTGCGAGAATTCGGCATCTTGCATGATGCGAGTCAGCAGTTTGACGGGCAGGGCTGGCCTAGCGTCCAGAGCCGCGGACGTACCGGGCTTGAGAAAGTTGAAGGATGTTGAGCCCCAGCGACATTCTGCCAATTCGGCAGGTTTGAGTGGTTGTCAAGGAGGCATGACAGGTCAGAAGGTGTACTCAAGTGCTTGGTTTTGTTGATATTACAGTTCAAGAACCATGGCACGCTGGTTGCCGTCTTCAAGAGCCGCTAGGGCTTCCTAGCCGTGGTGAGGCCCCTAACAAGAACTGGGCGACTTTGTTGTTGGTTCGTCGTTGGTTCGTGGCGCGGGCTTCATCTGGTTTCCAACAATCCTGACTCTCTGTCCCTTACTTTTTGTCCCTGACTTTTTTCACTGATTCTCTTTCGGAGATTTCGACCCATGGCAGCCAAGGAACTCGTGTTTGACGTTGATGCTCGTCAGTCTCTTCTCGCTGGTGTCGAGAAACTTGCTCGGGCCGTGAAAGCGACCCTAGGCCCCCGCGGGCGTAATGCGGTCTTGGACAAGAGCTGGGGCGGGCCGACCGTGACCAAGGACGGCGTGAGCGTTGCCGAGGAGATTGAACTCTCCAACAAGGCAGAGGACATGGGCGCTCGCCTTGTGAAGGAAGCCGCGAGCAAGACCAGTGACGCTGCGGGCGATGGTACGACTACGGCGACGGTGCTTGCTGAGGCGTTGTTCCGCGAGGGTCTGCGCCACATCGCGGCTGGTGTTGATGCGAACGCGCTGGTGCGCGGCATGAAGCTGGCCGTGACTGCGGCGAGCAAGGAGATTGATGGTCTGTCCAAGCCCGTGAAGGGGAAGGAAGACATTCTGAACGTCGCCAGCATCTCTGCGAACAACGACCAGGTGATCGGCAAAATCATGGCGGACGCGTTTGACAAGGTGGGCAAGGACGGCGTGATTACGGTTGAAGAAGGCAAGAACATCGACACGATCGTGGATGTGGTCGAGGGCATGCAGTTTGATCGCGGCTTCCTCTCGCCCAACTTCGTGACGGATGCCGAGGCGATGAAGGTGCAACTGGACAAGTGCCTGGTGCTCATCCACGAGGACAAGATCGACAGCATCTCCAAACTTGTGCCGATCCTCGAGAAGGTCATGGCGGCCAAGAAGCCCCTGCTGATCATCGCGGAGGATGTCTCGGGCGAGGCGCTGGCGACGCTGGTGATCAACAAATTGCGTGGCACGCTGCAGGTTTGTGCGGTCAAGGCTCCTGGCTATGGCGATCGTCGCAAGGCGATGCTCGAGGACATCGCGATCCTCACGGGCGCGACGGCGGTGATGAAGGACCTTGGCCTTGAACTCGAGAAGCTCGAACTCAAGCAACTGGGCATGGCCAAGAAGATCGAGGTTGATGCGGACAACACGACCATCATCGAGGGCGTGGGCCAGACCAAGGACATTCAGGATCGCATCAAGCAGATCCGCAACGAGATCGAGAAGGCCACTAGCGATTACGACCGCGAGAAACTGCAGGAACGTCTGGCGAAGTTGGCTGGCGGCGTTGCGGTCGTCAAGGTTGGTGCGGCCAGCGAAGCAGAACTGAAGGAGAAGAAGGCCCGCATCGAGGACGCGCTGCACGCGACTCGCGCGGCGGTTGCCGAGGGCATCGTGCCGGGCGGCGGCGTTTCCTTCATTCGTGCTCGCAAAGCGCTGGAGAACATGCCCGAGTACAAGAGCGTGTTTGGCAAGGCAGCGGGCGGCGTAGATGACAAGAGCAGCGAAGAGGTTGGCCGCTTCAAGTTTGACGTGGCAGCGGGCATTCGCACTGTCTACACGGCTTTGAGTGTGCCGCTCCAGACGATTGCTGACAACGCCGGGGCCAAGGGCAGCGTGGTAGTGAGCAAGGTGAGCGATGGCAAGGGAAGTTTCGGCTACAACGCCTTGACCGAGGAGTATGGCGACCTGCTGGCGATGGGCATTCTGACGCCAGCCAAGGTCGATCGCATGGCCCTGCAGAACGCGGCGAGCGTCGCGAGCATTCTGCTGGCGTCGGACTGCGTGATCACGACCAAGCCCGAGCCGAAGGACGCGGCACCGAAGGGTGGCGGTGGTGGCGGCATGGGTGGTATGGGC
>CAYRPC010000084.1:0-13266 GCA_964425995.1 uncultured Phycisphaeraceae bacterium | reverse complement strand
GGGGTGGGGGCGAAGGAGGACTTCGCCACGTACTTTGACTACAGCGACCAGCATGGGTTTGACTCCGCAGTGGAAATGTGCAATGGCAGCGGCGTCTGCCGCAAGCAGCAGGGCGGGACGATGTGCCCAAGTTACATGGCAACGCAAGACGAGCGTCATAGCACGCGCGGACGCGGAAACGCGCTGCGATTAGCGATCACGGGGCAACTTCTGGCAGGTACCGCTGGGAATGGAGCCAACACCGCACCGCAAGGGCGGGCCAGCACGCTCTGGAACGACCCCGCCACCATCAAAACGCTCGATCTGTGCTTGTCCTGCAAAGCCTGCAAGACCGAGTGCCCGAGCAATGTCGACATCTCGAGACTCAAAGCCGAGTACACCGCGCAGCGATACAAGCAGGAAGGGTCCCCGCTGGCTTCGAGAGTGATGGGAGAGATTCGTACACTGAATCGGCTGGGTGCAATTGCGCCGGCGATTGCGAACTGGATGAATGGCACGGGATTGGCGAGGGCGGTCATCAATCGGTTCCTGGATGTGCATCCTCAGCGAACCTTGCCCCGGTTTTCAAGTTCACTCAAGCAAGCGTGGACGCAACATTCGCATCGCCTGCCTTCGAGCGACCGAGCAGCAGTCGCACCACCAACCGTCGTGCTCTTTGGCGATTGCTTTACTATGTTCAACGAGTCTTCGATCGGCCTCGCGACCAAACGTGTGTTCGAGAGGTTTGGGTATCGCGTCGTGCTGGCTGATGCAGGGTGCTGCGCCCGTGCCAAGATATCGCTTGGACTTTTACCACAGGCGATCGCTGAGGCCGACGCAACCATGGAACGTTTGCGTCCACTGATTGAAGATGTCGCAGTCGTTGCGATCATCGTCGCCGAGCCATCGTGCTTGTCTGCCATGAAGGACGATTGGCTGGGGCTCAAACTCCAGACGCCCATGCACATCCGCAAACTACTCGCGGCTAAGGCGTTCCTGCCCGAGCAGTTTCTACACGCCCGGTGGGATGCCCACCCCTCCAGACCGGAGTTTTCGCAACCCGAGGGTGAGGTCATTCTGCATGGCCACTGCCACCAGAAAGCACTCTGGGGCGCATCCAGCAGTGCGGACATGCTGCGCCGGGTTGCGGGCGACAAACTCCGAGTGCTTGACTCAGGCTGTTGCGGCATGGCTGGCAGTTTCGGCTATACCAAGGACAGGTACGAGTTGTCGATGAAGATCGGCGAACTTGTTCTGTTGCCCGCGATGCGCAACGCCAGTCCGGACGCGTGCTTGGTCGCGCCAGGGACCAGTTGTCGCCATCAGATCCATGACGGCGCCGGACGCCATGCCAAGCATCCGATGGAGTGGCTGGCACAGTGGATAACGCAGGCGTCAAATGACTTTCCGACCAAGGCATGAAGCGAGTACAACGCGACAAGTTATGACTGGAACGTTTCATTCGTTCGCCTTCCCGCGGGCCGCCCCCGTTTGCTCCACCAGCATCTTCGCTCGGCGCTTGCGTTGCTGCCAGACCATGAAGAAAGTGTGGATCGTGCGGGTGGTCGAGATACCCAGTGCGAAGCCAATGGCGGCCGCGGCGGGAGGTTGCATGTGGCCCTTCATCAAAATCCACTGGATGGTCCCAGCGACGACATAGAGGATCGGCGCAAGCAGCATGCGCTCCAGTTGCACCTTGGTCGCGTCCTGTAGAAATGTCAGATCGCTGTATTCAGGGTTGATCAGCTTGCCGCCGCCGCCGAACCGACTGGGGACGTGGTTCGCGTACCAGTGCAGCACGTAGTACACAGCCAGATCCGCGACAAGGTCGATCACGAACGAGCAGGCGATATTGACGAACTTGACGTTGACCTTCAGTTGGTCTGCAATGTGAATATCAATCTTGAGGCGATGAATCCAGAACATCACCGCGTACATGATGCCGATGGCCATAGCGCCGGCGGCGATGATGTTCACATTCACATTGACGATGCGCTTGGCGTATTGCTTAGCGATCCATGCACGCATGAGAGGACATCATATGGGACGAGGAAAACGCGGACTGGGGGGGCAAAGGATGATCCGACGCAAGGGATTGTTGGAGAAGTGGCTAGGCGAGCTTTACGGTTTCGCCAGTTGCAACAGCCTTCGCGGCCTTGATCGCGACGATCGTGCTTGCTGCGCCCGCCTCGGCATCACAGGCGGGCTGCTTGTTCTTGGCGATGGACTCGGCAAAGTCCCAAATCGCATAATACAGACTTGTGTAGGGCAGGCCCACACCATCCTTCAGTTTACCTTGGCTTGCGAGTTTGGTCGCATCCGCGATCAGTGTGATGCCCTCGTCGTTGTGATACTGCTGGCGATTCGCATAGACCTCCCAGCCTTGGGTCGGCGCGTCGGCTTCCTTGAACATCCAGCCATGCGTCCACGCGAGTTTGATGGCGGCATTGGTCCCGCGGAGCAGTTCGTGTCGGCCAGCGAAGGAGTTGGCGAGGCTGGCGTGGTAGTTGATTATCGCGCCGCCCTCAAGTTGCACGTTCATTGCGATAGTGTCGGCGATGGTGCGACCGTCGTTGTGCAGGCGAATCGAGCCCAAGCCCGAGACCGCGATGGGCTTCTTATCCGTGTACCAGGCCGCGACGTCGAGTGCTTGCACGCCCCATTCGCCAGCGAGCCCCAGCGTGATGGCGGGGTCAAGCCGCCAGTTCAATTCTTTTTCCCTCGACGGGTCGGAACTGGGAACGCGCCACGAAGTTTTCTGATACTGCTGGGCTTCGACCGCGACCAGATCGCGGACCGCGTCGCTGCGGAAGAATGTTCGAGCGAGTTTGTAGATCGGATTGCTGCGCCCCTCCAGGCCCACCGCGAACAGTTGCTTGGGCTGGGCCTTGGACGCGGCGCTTGCGATTGCTTTGCAGTCTTCCTCCGTGTGTGCCAGCGGCGCTTCGCAATATACATGCTTGCCAGCGGCGAGGGCCGCAAGGGCTAGGTCCTTGTGCAGATGGGTGGGGGTGGCGATGATGACTCCTGTAATGTCCTTACGTTTGGCGAGCATTGCATCCAGGCTCTCGAACGCTTCGGCATCTGGTGCCTGGCGTAGTGCGCCGCTGCGACGCGCTTCGACCGTGTCGCAGACCGCAATCAGTTTGGCATTGTCGAGCTTGGCGCATTCGCCGATGATGGCCCGGCCCTGGCGTCCGCAACCGACCAGCGCGAGCGGTAGTTTGTCCGCGCTCGACGCGGACGATCGAGCCATGAGTTCTGGCACAATCGCCATCGCCGTCAGTGCGCCGGCGGCCTGAATCACGAAGTCACGTCGAGAAGTATCGTGCATAACCGGAATGTAGTCAGTTCACGACCTTCGCGAGGCCTCGCTCGATGCACTCGAAAACCCTGGGCCAATGCTCTTCCTTCATCACTGGCATGGGCGGCAACATGCGAACGTGATAGGGACCGTGTCCGCAGTAGAATAATACGACGCCTTCCTCGAAGCAGGTCTTGCACGCCTGCATGATCTTGGCCTTCTCGCCTCCAAAGGGTGTAAACCGCATCATGCCGCCCGTACCACCAGCGAGTTTTTCCGTGCCCCTGCCAAGCGCGGCAACGGGCGGGAACCACGCGGGGTGCTTGGCGATGAGGGCCTGCATCTGTTGGCGGAAGAGGGCATGATGCCTGGCGAACATACCGTTTGGGCCGTAATAGTCCCCGCTTGCGAGTCGCTGGATGACGCGCGTGCCCACCCGGAACGAGCCACCCTCGCCCGTGAAGGTACCCGAGAGAATGTTGGTCTTGGGGTTGAACTCGCTGGTCCATGCGGTGGCGCACGCCTGCGTCATCTTGCCCACGCAGAAGACATCGACATACTCGCCCAGGTCAAACTGCTCGTACGCAAACATCCGCTCACCGCGACCGAACGATTGAATCTCATCGTCCCACACTGCGATGTGCTTGCTCTTGCAATACTCCATCAAGGCCTTGAAGTAGTCACGATCACCGACGTTGAATCCGCCCTCGCCCTGCACCAGTTCAAAGATGAAGCAGGCGTGCCCGCCCGGATACCTCGAGACGTACTGATCCAGGTGCCACAGGCACATGTCGATGTAGCGCTTCTTGCCCTGCACTCCCGGCCCCATGCGCTCCGCCGCGGCCTCGTCCCAGAAGGGCATGTAGTCCACATGCACGCTATTGGGCAACCCTTCGCGCCCCGCGTGGCTGTCGCCAATCTGGGCCATCACGAGGCTCCGCCCCATGAAGCAGTCCTTGAAGGCCAGGATGCGGGGCGTCAGCGTGCAGTTGGCCAGCAGTTTGCCCGCGTCCGCCTGCTCGACATGCCGCATGAATTGGCGATGGAAGCAGACCTTCAGCGCATTCTCATTCGCCATCGCCCCGCCCGTCGCGATGTAGCAATGCTTGAGCGTTGATCCCTTGGCCAGCTGCATGAGCAGCGTCTCGCCAAACTCGTATGCCTCGAAGTTGCTCGCAAGATTCCCATGCTTCACCGTGTCATCAACAGCACCCCGCAGCGCAGCCTTGATGAGTTCCACATCGCTGTGTCCGAAAAAATGAACCCCAATGCCGCAGATCATGTCCCACTTCACGCTCCCGTCCGCAAGTTCAACCAGCGGTCCATTGCCCACGCCCGAACCGATCATCGGATACAGCAGCGGCTTCCCACGCACCGCTACGGCCCGAGTCAGCAGCGACTCGTACGACTCCTTCAATTCCGCAGTTGGTCCGCGAGTGCCTGTGATCAAGCGACTCTTGTCCGCGACCTCACGCGCAATGGCATCAATTGCCGCTTGCACGGCCGGCGAAGCGTGTAGTTGCGAGCCAACCGACGAGACGGAGCGAACAGCACTGGGAGCAGAAGCAGTAGTCATCGTGAGCAATGATATCGGATCGACATGCCGCCAGTGCCTAGTGCTGCCACGATCCACTTTCGTTTTGTGATGAGCGGGATCTGGTGTTGCCGGTATCCTTCTGGATGCGTATGCCACTCCTGCTTGCCAGCCTCGTCGCAATCCTCTGCTCGTCCGGCTGTGCTGGTCTCCAGTACTCCTCCACCCCCAATTCCAACCCGCCCCGAAGGACTTTCTCCATCGCGATCCATGGCGGCGCGGGTGTCATTGACCAAGCGACCACCACGCCCGAGGAAAGAGATGCGTTTCTCGACTCCCTCCGAACCGCCCTCGATCTGGGTCGTGAAGAACTCGCCAAGGGCGGCACCGCACTCGACGCGTGCGAGATCGTCGTCCGATTCCTCGAAGACGATCCCCAGTTCAACGCTGGAAAAGGAGCGGTCTTTACCGAGGCCGGAACTCACGAACTCGATGCGTCGATCATGGACGGATCCAATCTCAAGGCCGGCGCGGTCGCGGGCGTCCGCACAGTTCGCCACCCCATCGCACTTGCCCGAGCCGTGATGGAGAAGACCCGCCACATCATGCTGACCGGCGAGGGTGCGGAGCGGTTTGCCAGCGAAGTGGGCGTTGAAAGGGTTGAGAATTCCTGGTTTGATACGCCCAAGCGATTAGAGTCTCTGCAAAAAGAACTTGAGAAGCGACGTAGCGGCGCATCAGTAGACGCTCCCAGCCACTATCGAGGAACCGTTGGGGCTGTCGCCCTCGATACTCATGGCAATCTAGCCGCCGCCACTAGCACAGGCGGCATGACCGCAAAGAAGTGGGGGCGTGTGGGGGATTCCCCCATCATCGGAGCAGGCACATATGCAAACAACAAGACCTGTGCCGTCTCCGGCACTGGCACGGGCGAGCAGTTCATCCGCCACACCATCGCGAAGAGCATCGCTGCCAACATCGAGTTTCGCAACATGACCGCGCAGCAAGCCGCAGAGGCCGCCGTGCATGGCCTGCTCGATCCCGACGATGGCGGTGTCATCGTTGTCGATCGTGTGGGAAGGATTGCGATGGTCTTCAACACCGCTGGCATGTTCCGTGCAGCGGCGGATCATCATGGGCGATTCGAGGTTGGTATCTGGAATCAACTTACGCAAGCCCAGCCAGTTGGATCGTCTCGCTAAAGCGATTGCCATGCCAGCGTCATGCTTCAATGACAACAATTGACACTCGAGGAATCCGATCAATGACCCTCGTTCGTTCCGTCGCTGCCTTCGTCTTCGTTTCGATTTGCACGATTCTCGGGTGCCGCTCTTCGCACATGTCAGACAGCAGCGTGGCGGCATCGACCGCCATGCGTGTGATCGAGCCGAACATGCTGCCTTCGACTGTTCGCGGCCCTCGCGCATCTGGCTCCCTCTTGATTTGTGGTGGCGGCATGCAGGACGACAACGTTGCTATCTACGAGCGTTTCATGCAACTCGCCGATAAAGCCCACCGTCTTCCAGATGGGTATGTCGGGCCCGCTCGCATTGGCGTCGTGCCCACTGCGACTGGTGCCGAGTCCAGGGCTAGCGAGACCCTCGAACTACTCAGGTCCTTCGCTGGCAGCCGCGATGTCTGCATGATTCCGTTGTATATGGAAGACGTGACCAAAGGCGATGACCTTACCATCATGCTACTACTTGATTCCTGCTCGGCGCTCTGGTTTGTTGGTGGCGATCAGTCTCGCATCACCGCTGTGTTTCGACCCATCGGCTCCGATGGCCAACGACATGACACCATGGCCTATAAAGCGACGCTGCGAATCCTGGAACGAGATGGGGTGATCGCTGGCACATCCGCAGGGGCCGCCATGATGACCGACCCGATGCTCACGGGTGGCACCAGCACCGATGCTTTGAAAAATGGCGCGACCTGGACCAACGACGTTCACGGTGGCCAAGGCGTCGGGCTTGCACCTGGGATGGGATATATCACGGGCGTTCTGGTCGATCAGCACTTTCTTGAGCGAGGTCGCTTGGGCCGATTATTGGTAGCGATGCGTGCCGCGAATATCGAACGCGGGTATGGTATCAATGAGGACGCAGCACTTGAGGTAAACCTCCGTGAAGGCTCGCTGCGAAGTTGGAACCCAAGCAAGGGGCAGCAGCGTTTCGGGGTGGTCGAAGCAAGGCTCAGTCGCAACGACCTTGCAAAGTAAGGAGTCTCGCGCTCAGCCGTCTTTCATCTGCTTGAGTTCGTCGCGGAGGATCGCGGCGAGTTCGTAGTTCTCTGTATCGATTGCACGCTGCAGGCGCTGCTTGAGTTCTTCCTTCTGCGAGATGGGCAGCTTGGGCACAAGTGCATCTTTCATGCTGCGCAGCATGCGAACTTCTTCGCTGGACTCGAAGGCCTTGGGCCGACCCACATGCTCGTACTGTCGCTTGATCTGATCCAGGGCCTCGTCGAGGGCCAGCACACCAGCTTTCATTTCGTTATCCTTGATCGCCTGGCTGGCTAGTGCCCGTGCTCGTACCATGATTATGTACGCGCGGAACTGCTCCAGCACCATGCGATCCGACTCTTCATGTGCGTACTTCCCGCACAGATCAAGCACACGCAGGTTTCGCGTCGTATCGCGAATGACTCGGTCAAACTCCTCCAGCGCCAGGCACGCGACGTACCGCTGATAAAACTGCGCTGCTTCTTCACGCAAGGCTCGGCAGTCCTCGGAGGAGAGTCGGAAGTCCTGCTCTGCATTGGGCGGTCCTTCGCCGGCTCCTTCGGGATCAACAGATTCGGAAGAAGCCCCGCCCTTTCGCCGCGCATCCCGCGAGCTGTTGCGTGGCTCATCTTTGTCGGTGATCTCCCGAACCTCATCCACCTCGCCGTCGGCCCGCGCCTCGAAATACTCCAGCAAGGAGGGATATCCAAAGGGGGTTTCGCCATCGGGACGGCCTTCCGCGTTCATCTGGAGGATGCCCAGATCCACACGAACCTGGACCTTCTCTGCGCCAGAGGAATCAGTGATCAGCCGCGCATTGACCTGGCCCGGGTGATATGGCCATTCCTTGAGGAGTGGGGTGATGTCTCGCTTCATGGTGATTGGATGCTAGAAGGCGGAGACAGAAACCAGCGAAAGAGTTGGCCTGAAAGCGAGAAAGTCTTTTCGGACGCTCGACAAAGCCTGTTTTTCTCACGTTGGACCAATAACTGCGCGTTCGGGCACGGATTGCTTAATCTCAAGCGAAAAACAAGTCATTTGACAGGAAAAGCGGTGGAGACAACGCTTCTATGGGTTGGGTGGACTGCGACAATTTTGCCGTCTAGGTAGAAATTTGCGGAAGTTTCCTGGCACAACGTGCGCTGTGGTGCATGTTGTACTTGGGAGGAAGCCTGAGAGACATGCCCTAGAGGGCGGCTTCCGACCAGTCGATGAAACCCTAGGACGGGGTGCGACGGATAGGAATGGGTAACCACCGAGGTTTCTCCCCTACCGGATTGCGTTTGGTCCTTGGTTTGCGGAGAGACGGCGCTATCCGCCAGCGCTGGAAGGAAGAGTGGAGAGGTGAGCGTTCTGAATTCCCAATCCAATCCCCCATTGGGTGCTGCACCCGTTCAGGCCCCAAAGCCTGTGGTGGCTAGTACGGTCGCGTTCCGCGATCGCAAGTCCACATCCGAGTTGCAGCACTACATCCGCGAAATCAGCCGCACGCCGCTGCTCAACGTCGAGGAAGAGCGCGAACTCGGCTGGAGGATCATCAACGAAAACTGTCCCTCCGCTCGCGAGCGGATGATCCGCAGTAACCTGCGTCTGGTCGTCGCCATTGCCAAGCACTATTCCAATCGTGGCCTGCCCCTCAGTGACCTGATCGAAGAGGGCAACATCGGCCTTATGCGTGCTGTCGAGGGATTTGATCCTGCTCAGGGCGCACGTTTCAGTACCTATGCGTCCTGGTGGATCAAGCAGGGCATCAAGCGCGCGTTGGTCAACGCTAACCAGCCCGTGCACATCCCCGCTTACATGCTCGAACTGGTCGGCAAGTGGAAGGCAGCGCATCGCCGGCTCGAGGCTGAACTTGGCGCATCCCCGTCCTTGGCAGATCTCGCCCGCGTCATGGACTTGCCCGTTCGCAAGGTTCGGTTGATCAAGCGAGCGGTGAAGGCCTTGCAGGTGCCTACGCAGACCCCTAAGAACATGTTTGGCGAGTTGATGAACCTTTCGGACATCATCGCAGACAGCAAGCAACCCGAGCCGGGTGAGACCATGTTCCGCGACGAGGAACTGGGCTTGCTGCGAAGAATGCTCGAGTCGATCGATGACCGCGAGGCCAAGGTGCTGCGGATGCGTTTCGGCCTCGATGGGTCTGAGCCGATGACGCTCAAGGAAATCGCTGATGAGATGGGTATGAGCCGCGAGCGTGCTCGCCAGATCTCTGACGAAGCGATTACCAAGTTGCACGAGAAACTGACCAGCGACCGTCCCACCCAATTCGTTCGCGACGATGCTTCGATGTTCAATGCGAAGTGAATTTGCTGCGATCAGCAATTCTGAAACTTCAGGACAAAACGAACGCGAGCCCCGAATCATCGGGGCTCGTTTTTTTACGTACGTGTTGTGCAGGGAACACTTTTAGAATCAGTCTGAACATGATGCATCAATACTTGACGGATCAGTCCAATCAGTACTATTCGCATTATGACGGCTGTTCTGTGGTGCTCGGAACGGCGGGTACCTGGGCGACGCGGCGTTCTTCACCAGCCGGCCCGAGGGGTGCGCGATAGGCGTGTCCGCCCTCGGTGATCGCCTTGGGCTGCTCAACGCGGCTGACTTCTTCTTCAACGCCCTTGATGCCCTTCTTGAACTCGACGATGCTTTTGCCCAGGTTCTTCCCCACGCTGGGAAGGCGGCTGCCAAAGAGCAGCAGGCCGATTGCAAGGATGATGAGCAGTTCCCAGCCGGAAAAATTGAAAGGCATGTACAGACTCCAAGCAGTCCCCAATCGCATCCGATGCGGGTGAGAGGCAGAATTATACCGTCGAGAGCGGAACGCGTTGCAAGATCGTGAATTACGACGTTCAAACCCACTGCCGTGTTCGTTTTTTTGCCATCAAAGCCGCAGGCTCTGGCTCAAGCAAATGATGGCATCTTCGCTATTAATCCGTTGATGAGGTCTTCACGGGTTTGAGGTACCGGTCCAGCCACTCGACCATCTCCGCCTGCACATGCAAGGCCGATTCCATGGATGCGTAGCCATGGCTCTCATGGGGCAGCAGCACCAGGCGGGAGGTGCCCCCCAGTCCCTTGATAGCGGCGAAGAGGCGCTCGCTCTGGATCGGAAACGTGCCAGGATTATTGTCGATCTGGCCGTGCATCAGCAGCAGCGGGGCCTTGATCTGATTGGCAAAGGTGAAGGGGCTCATCTTGTTATAGGTGTCGCCCGCCTCCCAGAATGTTCTGCGTTCGCCTTGGAAGCCAAAGGGCGTGAGGGTGCGGTTGTACGCGCCGCTGCGGGCGATGCCCGCCTTGAACAGGTCGCAGTGCGCGAGCAGGTTGGCGGTCATGAAGGCACCGTAACTGTGCCCACCCACCGCGACGCGTGAAGGGTCAGCGATACCCATGCTCGCACACTTATCGATGGCTGCTTGGGCGCTCGCGACGATCTGCGTCACGAATGTGTCATTGACCGTCTCAGGCTCTCCGATGACGGGCATCGTTGCGTCGTCGAGCACAGCGTACCCGGCGAAGACGAGGCAGAGATGGCTGATGCCGCCCATGCGAGTGAAGGTGGTGGGCGTGCTGGTGACCTGGCCCGCCGTGGACCTGTCGGTGAACTCCTGCGGATAAGCCCAGACGAAAAGAGGCAGGGGGCCGTCTCTCGTTTTGTCATAGTTGGGTGGGAGATAGAGCGTACCGCTGAGTTCGACGCCATCATCACGCGTGTACTTGATAAGTTCCTTCTTGACATCCTGGACTTGCGGCACCGGATCGAGAAAGTTGGTGATCGCGGCCCGATCTCCGGCGGCACCGGCCGTCGAAGCGAGGTTGAGCGACCGCGAGAAGTAATTGGGAAAGTTGCTGGGGTTCTCGTAACTGGTGATGAAGTTTCGAGCATCGGCCATGACATCGACGACCGCTTCATATCCTGCGGCATCGCTGCGCCACAGGCGTTTGGGCTGGAGCGAGTCCAAGGAAACGATATCCAGAAAGGGTCGGTCCCCTTCCGACGTTGCGCCGCTGCCGGACATCAGGAGGGCGGGTCCGGAGGCGGTGTCTTGGACTCGGATGACGCTGCGACCGTTGGCGTTCAGGGTGCGCAGAGGCGAGCCTAGGTCGTTGTAGCGATCGTTGATGGACAGATCGCGCAGCACACGCGGCTCGCTCGCACCCGGACTTGAAGCGTCATAGATGCGAGTGGTGCTCCACTTGCGATCACGGTCATACTCGCTCACGATCATCCAGTCGCGGGGCGTGCCATGGGAATCCACACGCTGCAGAAAGTCACAGCCGCTGTAGCGATGCTGGAGTTTGATGAGTTCGCGGGCAGTTCCAGAGAATGGAGCATCCCAGGCGAGCAACTGATCGCGATGATCGACCTTGGTCTTTGGATCACCGCCGTCGAGAGCCTGGGCGTAGAGCAGGGTTGCGGGTGCGTGCTCCATCCATTCAAAGTCGCGTGGTCCGGTCTCAACGCCCTCAATAGGAATCTGCTCGCGGTCCTTGACGTTGAAGGTGCGGAGTTGCTTGACGACCTTGCCTGTGGCAAGGTCCAGTACCTCGTAGACCTCGCTGAACAGGCCCGCAGGCACGTTGTACGAGTATGGACGGACGATGCGCGAAGCGAGCAGGTACGCCCCATCGGGCGATGCATCGAGCGTGGACCAGTTTGAGGGACTGGCGAGCATGGTGACATTGGCGGTCTGACTGTTGCTTTGGGCATCGATGATCGCCAGTTGCGTTGACATGACCCAGTCGAACAGGTCTTCGTCGTAGGCGTTCTTCAGCAGGTCCTGATACGTGCGGACTTGGGCCCGCTTGCCCGTGGTCTCCTGCACCACTGGCCCAGTGGGGACGAGCGGCTCTGTGGGCTTTGGGCCGCGAGCGCTGTTGATCAATCGGACCAGCAAGCGACCATCACTAAGCCAGCGGAACGAGCCGCCCGAGGCGCCGTTGAGGTTGGATGCGATCTTGCGAACCATGCCGTCCCTGGTCGTGCCGAGCCACAACTCGATCCGATCGCTGAATGTGACAGTCAGAGCGAAACGCGAGCCATCTGGTGTCCAGGCGGGAGATCCGATGCCAGCATCGACGGGTAACGCCAAGTCCATGGGCTTGGCAGTGGCATCGCCAACTGGCCTGATACTCGCTGCCACGAACCGACGCGGACCATGCGGGCCGTTGGTGTCGGGATTGATGCGCCGCCCCGCCAGACGCAGCATGGGGGCCGCGAGTTCGCGCACTGAGGGCATGGCCTCGCGGTGCAAGAGCATCAGCCATGTGCGGGTGGGATCCATCGATATGGACGGTGTGGGTTTGGCTTCAACAATCTTCGTGATCGCCTCGGGTGGACGCTTGTAACTGGAAGTGTCGGATTGGGCGACGGCAACGACGGGGAGAATTGGAATCATGAGGAGGGCAGCGAGGGTGCGGTGCATCTGAGATGGTAGAGCAAGAAGTCCAGTGCTTGTGTTTGGAAACAGATGCCGGCAAAGCCATTTGCCAGCAAAGCCAGTTGGGAGCAATTCAGGATGGCATCGTCATTCACGCTCCCCACAAGCCGCTCCCCGACGGTTGGGCTGCATGCCATTGACGCGGATAGGATTCCTTTCGGTACGGTGCTGGCGAACGCTTTGAGCGGCATGAGCGGAGTTGCTCGTGATACTCACGCCAGAAGGAACACCGTTGGCGTCGAGGTTCGACGCAAGGTATGTGGAGCAGGTCATGGCGAACTTGAACAAGGTCATGTTGATGGGCAACCTCACGCGGGATGTGGAACTGCGGAGCCTGCCAAGTGGGAACTCGATTGCACAACTTGCCATTGCAGTCAATCGCCAATGGACGGGTCAGGACGGCGAAAAGCGCGAAGAAGTGACATATGTCGATTGCGAGGCGTGGGGCAAGACAGGCGAGATCATGGCCAAGTATCTTGCGAAGGGGCGCCCGGTCTACATCGAGGGGCGATTGAAGCTTGACAGTTGGGACGACAAGGAAAGCGGCCAGAAGCGCAGCAAGATGAAGGTCGTGGTCGAGAGTTTTCAGTTCATCGACAGCGGCAATCGCGGTGGTGCAGCGGGCGGCGGCGGCGGGGGCGATGGCACGGTCGAGTCTCGCCCAGCAGCACGCAATCCGGCAGCAGCTCGCGGCGCGGCTCCGCGTAACAACCCGCCAGCAGACGATGGCGGCGGCGCGGGCATGTCGCCCGATGACATTCCGTTCTAAGTGCTGAGG
>CAYRPC010000083.1:0-13296 GCA_964425995.1 uncultured Phycisphaeraceae bacterium | reverse complement strand
GGGGGGACCTGGGGGAATCGGGGGAACGGGCACAGGATGCCCCGGCACCCCAGCAGGCGGCCGTGTGCTTTCACTGGGACACCACCGATCGCCAGGCCCGGGTTGAAGGCTTGGTTGTTCCAAGTTCATCAGCAGAGAGCGATGCCTACTTTGCGTCGCGTCGCTGGGAAAGTCGGCTTGCCGCGTGGGCGAGCGATCAGAGCGAACCGATCGCGTCGCGCGAACACCTGCTCGCCAAACTTGCCGACGTGTGCGATCGTTTGCAACTAGACCCGCAGCAGTTGCTCGACTCTGGCAATAACAGCGTGATCCCCCGGCCTCCGCACTGGGGCGGGTTTCGCCTGCATGCCCGCTGCGTGGAGTTATGGATGGGAGGGCCGGGGCGCATGCACGACCGAGCGATATGGAAGCGCACGCTGCCCACCGATCTCAACATGGCCACGCAGGATTGGTCGGCAACACGCTTGCAACCCTGATCGGACTGCCCACGTGTTATGAGACTTTTTCTACAATTCAGGTGAGATCGAGAAAGAATCCGTTCGCCTTCGCGGGCCTGCCTCAACTGCTGTCGCTCCCTCTCCGATAAAACCTTGAAAGTGGTCCGCGCGGCCCGCTCTGGTTCATGGTTCTGTACGTCCTTCCCTAGCGAGATTCAAGCCCATGAAGGCACGACGGCTCATGACCGCGACCGAAGTCTCGGCGATGCAGGAGTTCCTGCAGATCAAACTCGAACACATCGGGCTGTGCAGCCAGCCCGAAGTTGCGATCAAGATGCTGGAACTGTCCAACCGGCCCAACGCGCAACTCGCTGATTACGCAAAACTCATCCAGCACGACCAAGCCACCGCGGGGCGGGTGCTGCGTCTGGCCAACTCCGCCTTTTTCGCGCAGCGCAAGCCTGTGACCGCGATCGACCGTGCCTGTGTGGTGCTTGGTGTTGATCGTCTCAAGGCCGTTTCGCTGGGCTTCCATCTCAGCCGCGCCGCGCAGTGCCCCGATGACAAGGAGTTCTCGCGCCGCACCTGGGGCGAGTCGCTCTTCCGCGCCTGCATGGCGGCCCAGATCGCCCGTCTCACCGCGCCGTCGCTGGTGAGCGAAGCCTTCGTCATCGGCCTGATGATGGACGCCGGGTTGCCCCTGATGGCCAAACTGGTGGGCGATCCATTCCGAGCGATGGCGGCGAGCCGCCCCAGCCCGGGCCGCCTGTTCCGTCTTGAGTATGACACACTGGAATACACCCACGTCGACATCATCGTTGCGATGACCTCACGCTGGAAACTGCCCGAACTGCTGATCAAGCCGATCGAGTGGCACCACACCAAGCCCGCCGACAGCAAGCGCGATGACGCGGTCTCACGCCTGCACCGCATCGCCTACGTCGTGGGTCTGATCGAATTGTCCAACCGTGGGGGCGATGTCGTGCCGGTGGACGATCAGACGCCCGGGGTTGCCACAGCCCAGCGCCTGCTGGCCCTCACCGACGGCGAACTCTCCCATGTCGTCAAGCACAGTTTCAGCGAATATGAGGCGACAAGCGACATGTTCAAGGAGATCGCTTCCAACCTGGGAACCAGCGAAGACCTGATGGAATTGGTCAACATCGGCCTGTCCCGCGCCGTCGATAATGTGATCGAGCAGGGCATGACCAACGAGTCAACATCCAAGCCCATTCGCCTGATCATCAATGGCAACATCATCGAGGTTGTGCGAGAGAGCAACGGGAGCAGCATGGCCTACCTCTACGATAATTCCGGCAAGCGGCTCCTCAGCCATAACTTCCAGGCAAGTACCTCAAAGCCCGACGAGATTTGCGACGCGCTGGGCATCGAGCCGGGTCTTCCTGCTGATATGGACCGTCTGAACCAGGCCATGACCCAGCTCGCGGCCTGATTGACTCATCCCTTGAAGACGATCGCGGGTTCGAGCCGCACGACCTTGATCATGCTCAGCATCGCCGCCAGTGCGCTAATGACAGCGACGGCACAGCCAGCCATGAACAGCGTCTGCCAGATGAGCCGGAAGGCGAGCGGGCTGTTGCGGGCGTTGTACCCCATGTATGCCGCGAGCCCGGCGCCTAACCCATATCCGATGCACGCGACCACGATCGCCTGGAGGATGATCATCAGCATGAGTTTGCCGTTGCTGGTGCCCATCGCCTTGAGCGTCCCGAAGTAGCGTAGATTGTCGACAGTGAAACTGTAAAACATGAAGCCGGTGATGATCGTTCCGATCACAAATCCCAGGGCAACCGCGATGCCGAAGTTGATGGGAATGCCCGTGTTTTGCACGAAGTACATCACCGTCTTCCAACTGAACTCACGCCCCGAGTACGCCGCCAGGCCCGTGCGTTCCTCGATAAGCCTCTTGATGGCGTTGACATCCTGTCCGACCTTTACCTTCACGAGGATGTACGTCAGCATCTTCCGCTCTCGCGGTGCAAACTGGACCGCGCGTGAATAGGTCGTAACGATCGTCGGTTGGCTTTGAAAACTCCTCGTCAGATTGGCCAGCCCCACAACCACCGCCCGACGATCGTTCAGTTCCAGCGTGTCGCCAACTTTGAGGGGTCGTTTGCTGCCATCATCGTTCGTCCGCGACAGGCGTGAACTCGCGCCCACTGTGTCCACGATCACCGCGTCTGCTCGCCACAAGTCGGAAAGTTCCCCTTCCGCCATCCGCCCCGGCCCGCCGATCAGCGTTGCATCGTCGATCCCGAAGAGGTTGCAGTTGACGATCGTGCCGTCTTCCTGGCGGGCCCGGATACTGCCCTTGAAGAGCGGCATCGCCCACGCGACACCCTCGACGCCCCGGGCGCGGTTGAGTGCCGTGTCCTGCATGGGCTTGGCATCATCGATGAACTGAACCTTTTCATCCATCACCCAGATGTCGGGCTGGGCGATGTCGCTGATGACCGCGAACGTGCGCGTCATCAGCCCCACAAAGATCGAGCCCTGCCACACGATAACCATCGAGGCAAGCCCGACACCAAGAATGATGCCGAAGTACTTGCCCGTATCCCGGAACAACATTTTAAGAGCGACAGAAAGCACGACCAACAGTAGGAACCGAGGGGCGTAAGCCCCCGGCGAACATCGAGCGAGATACGAGAGCCCGGGCTGGCTCGGCCGACCGCTGGCGCGGTTTGGTTCCTACTTTCTAGCATGGATCAACCGCTGGCGTACTTCCTGACGTGGCAGTGCTACGGATGCTGGCTGCATGGGGATCCTCGGGGTTCGGTCGATTCCGAACACAATCGATATGGCACGCCCGTGCTCAAGCGTGACGACGCGCTGGTGCGGATGCGAGCCGAAGCGATGACATAGGAACGGTTCCTGCTCGATGATGCCTCTCGCCCTGTCGTGGACCGTTCCATTCGCGACCCTTGCGAGTTTCGACTCTGGCACTTGCACGCGGCGAACGTCCTGACCACACACGTGCATGTTGTGGTTGCAGCGGCTTCCCACGCGATCGAAGTCGTGCTAGAGCAACTCAAGTCCTGGGGCACGCGACGACTTCGCGAGGGTGGGTTGATCACGCCAAATCGGAAGGTCTGGGCCACTCATGGGAGCACTGTGTACATCTTCAAGCCCGACGTACTTGCCAACACTGTTCAGTACGTCTTGCATGGGCAGTAGCCTGGGGTGGCTGGGCCGACCGCTGGCGCGGTTCGGTTCCTAGCCCCTGCGCAGATTTTCGCGCTGGATCATCACTTCCAGCGTACTCGCCACGATGTCGACATCCTTCTTCGTCATCTGGTTATAGAAGGGCAACGCGATCGTGCGGTTGCTGACGCTCTCCGCAACCGGGAACATGCCAGGGTTGTGTGCCGCGAGGTATGAGAGGCTTCCACTGGGCTGGCGGAAGTGTTGCTGCAGGTGGATGCACGGGAAGTAATCGCTGGCACCGACATCATGGGCACGCAAGCCGCGGATGATGCTGTCCCGCTCTTCGCTGGCGTAACTGGGCGCAAGCCGGACGACATATACGAACCAACTCTGCGACACGTTCTCTTCGACCGTGGGCAATACCAGGTCCTTGTGCCCGCCCAGGCGCTCCCAGTACCACTGCGCCACCTGCTGACGCTTCAAGATCATCTCGTCGAGACGGCGCATCTGGGCGCACCCAATCGCGGCGTTGATCTCACTGAGGCGGTAGTTGTAACCCAGGCGTTCATGGCGCAGCCAACTGCCCGTTGCCGTGCCGCCGTGGGTTGGCTCAGCGGCCTTGGGCGCGCTCCAACCCAGCGGACGCCCCTGATTGCGCAGGCTCCTGCACATATCAGCGAGCCGCGCATCGTTGGTGACGATCATGCCTCCCTCGCCGGTAGTGATCTGCTTGTTGGGATAAAAGCCAAATACCCCGATGCGCCCGAAACTGCCCGCGGGCTGTCCCTTGAGGGTCGCGCCAAGGGCCTCGCAGCAATCCTCGATGATGGGGATTTCATGGCGTGCGGCGAGCGCGTGATACTGATCAAAGTACGCGGGATTACCAAACGTCTCGACCGCGAGGATCGCCTTGGTGCGAGGGCCGATTGCGCCGGCAAGTTTGACGGGGTCCATGTTGAGCGTGCGCGGGCAGATGTCGATGAACTTGGGCGTTGCGCCGACCATCAGAATGCAATTCGCGCTCGCGACAAAGGAGAAGGGCGAGGTAATCACTTCATCGCCAGGCCCCACGCCCAGCGACAGCAGCGAAAGGTGCAGGCCACTGGTGCCGCTGTTGACGGCAACGCCATGACGACAGTTGACGCGAGCAGCGACCAGTTCCTCGAAGCGTTCAACGAGCGGGCCGATCGACAGTCGCCCCGAGCGGAGCGTGTCTAACACATACTGCTCTTCGAGCTCGGTGATATCAGGACGGGAGAGCGGAATTTCCGAATGGGCGGGGGCAGGCTTGGGCGAAGAAGACATTGTTTGAGTGTATCGGTAAGGAAGGTCCGTTGGACGCAGAGTCCTGGGTGGGATGCGTCACGTTACAGCCAGTGCCCACTCCATCTAGTTGGGCACAAACATCGCAAACGCGCTGTTGAGTAAACCAGTGGGGGCCTGATGGCCCTCCAGCAACTCCGCGACTCTGCTTTCAATCAAGCCCCCTGCATCCTGCATGATGCTTTGTGAATCGGTCTTGCCGCCAGCACGCATGAGGTAGTGAAACGCACGGGCCATGCCGCAGTTGGCGATGAAGTCGGGGATGATCGCAAAACTCTTGTCCGCCTCGCGCATCAACGCGAGTTGGTCAGCAACCCAATCCTTCACTCGCTCCTTGTCCTTGTCGTAGGCGAACGGATTGTTGGCGCCGCAACTCACAACCTTCACGCCCGCGTGCCGCATCACCGCAAGGCGAGTCTGCGTCGTGGTGTGGCTCGCCGCGGCGGGGATATAAATCTCAGCGGGCACATTCAGCAGTTCATCGCCACTCGCTGTATCGAGAACTAGTGAGCCTTCAAACCGCTGGGGAAGGTTGGTGCCCTCGCGTGCGAGAATCAAGGCACGACAATCAATCCCCTTGGGATTCTGCACCACGCGGATCGTGCCATCGCTGTTGCGGGTGCTGGTGGAGACGGTAACTGCACCCATATGCTGGAGGTAATACCCCGCGAACGCGCCGACTGCTCCGAAGCCCTCGATGATGACGCGCTGGCCTTCGAGTTTCGCGTTGCGAAGGCGGTAATACGCCTCGATGCTCTTGGCAACACCCAAGCCCGTGACAACATCAGCGATCATCCATGCACCGCCACTGCCACCGCTCAAGGTCACACTACGCGGACCCGCAAGGTCCTTGAGTGTCACCAGCGCTTCGACACCATGCTTGAGTCGATCGATCTTGGGCTCGGGGCCTTCTTTATCGGGCCATGTAGCCCCTCGCGCGATGCCTTCCTGCACATGTCGCAGGCCCAGCACCCGCTCGGTAATGGCGGTTGCTTCCGAAACTTCGTCCACGCCCACATCCCCGCCCGTCCCATAGCAACTTTTGAGATAAGGGCCAATGTGGCGGTACCAGCGTTCCAGCACGCCATGCTTGATCTCAAGCGGAGCGCTGGCGTTGAACCGAATTACGCTCTTGGCACCCCCGATATCAGGGCCACAGGCGCGGAACTTCACGCCCATGGTCTTGGCTAGGAAAATCGCCTCCTCGCGAGTCCCGCCCGCTCGCATGCGGGTGCCCCCGCCCGCCGCTCCGCCCCGCAGTGAATCGATGCACAACCAGCCCACCGCATCCGACTGATCATCGTGCCACTCAACGACGATGGCAGGCGGGCGTTCGTAGAACGATTGGTATCGAGCAAAGCCATCGGTGATGGCAAGAGCGAAGGACATGGGGGCTCCTCAATCAGATCGGAAACAATGTTGAAAAAGTGTAGTAATGATCGGGCCAAAGGGCATCTACCGAACCAAATCCGAAAAGATGGATACTGCCATCAATCCAGAGTTTGCCGACCACAATCACCACCCGTCCCGTGGCCGATCAAAGTTGTTCCAGAGAATCTTTGTCCAGCAACAGCAAGATTCAGGGTCATAAGAGCAAGTCTCTCTTGGTGCCGCACGCTTAGCGTGTTATCTCCCACGCAGAGCCATGCGGCGGCCGATAGGAGTTGCTATGCGCAGACACCGTTCTTTCATCCTTTCGGTTACATCCGCCCTCGCCCTGTGTGCCGGTGCCTTTGCTGCCCCGCCCAACGACGATTGCGCCACACCCGCGCCAATCTCCGGCTCTGGTGCCTGGAACTTGGATGATCTGTTCTCAGCGACTCAGTCGCTGCCAGGCATTCCAGGCACCACCAAAGACACCTGGTATTGCTGGACACCAACATGGCAGGGTGGCGGCGGGGCAAACACTCGCTTTGATCTGGGCGCGGGCTCATTCCTCTCGGCGGAAATCTATACCGGCTGCGGATGTCCCACCACCTCAACGCTTCCAATTGGCACCATCACGCCCCTCACGGCATCATTCATCGATTTTCAGGTCGAGTGCGGCCAGCAGTACATGATTCGAGTCGGCGCCGAAGGACCGCTCTACCCAAGTGCAGCCGTCCGTTCCTTCTCGATCAAGAAACTTCAGGAAGCGACTGATTGCCCCCAGCCAGTACCGACCAGTTGTCCTGATTGCTGCGGGACCAAGCCCAGCTACGACGACCCGATCTGGCGGAACAACTACTCGGGCCAGGTTGCCGTAATGACGGGCAATCAGGTTGGCGCGTCCAACCAGTACCCGGTCGTGACGATCTTCAACCTGGCGCACCCAGGACCGCTGCCCAGCCCCGTGCAATCGAACATGTGGAATCCCGTGCCCGGCTTGCCAAACTCTGGCACGCCCGCGACGGCCTTCCGATTCTCCAACCGCGACTGGTTCAAGGACCGCATGGGCAGCGTCTTTGGCGTCACACTCGACGGCTCGGGCAACATCTACGTCGCGCACTCGTCGATGTACAGCGAGCTGGTGCCAGGTCCTTGCGGCGCGACCAGCCAGGACATCAACAGCAATCCCGCGACCACGATTGGCACTCTCCCCGGATCATCCTCGACATCCATCTATCGCCTTGCCAACGGCACGGGTGCGGTCACGGTCTTCAACCTCCCAGGGGGATCCTCCAACCGTCAGGACCCGGGCCTGGGCAACCTGAACTTTGATTGCCAGTACAACCAGTTCTTCGTCTCCCACTTTGGCGATGGACGAATCTATCGCCTCTCATCCTCAGGCACGATCCTCAGCGCGTACGACCACGGGGCCGATCGCTATGACAATTCCGCAGCGGCCAACGCCATCGAACAGCCTGCGGCGCAGTATTCGACCTTCTCGCGCCTGGGCGAGCGCGTCTGGGCGGTGCAGCGATTCAAGAACCGGCTGTTTTACAGTGTTTGGGGCCAGAACGGCGACAACTTCTGCGGCACCAACATTGTCGGCACCGCGCCCAACACGATCTGGTCCATCGGCATCAACGGCTCGGGTGACTTCATCGCGGGCTCTCGCCAGCTCGAACTGCAGGCACCCATCCACCCCGACGCGACGGTCGCGCCCGAGCCTTTCGTGACCAACGCCAATATCTTCATCGATAACCAGTTCTCCAGTCCCGTCTCGGACATCAGCTTCTCGAGCGATTGCAAGATGCTGCTTGCCGAACGCTCCGCGGGCGAGCCGGGCGAGACCAACGCCCATCGTTCACGCGCGTTGGAATATGTCTGGAACGGCTCGGCTTGGATTCCCACGACCAACTATCGCAACTCGCTGGGGTTCCAGGTCGGCAATATCACGCTTGGTTCGCAAACCACCGGCACCAACACCTCGGGCGGATGCGATTATGACTCCGCGCCAGCAAGTACGACCGATCCCAAGGCCGGCAGACTGTGGCTCACGGCAGACTACATGGACGTGCCCCAGTCTGCCCAGACCTACGGCTTCACGGGCCTGGATCGAAGCACCCCCTATGGCACAACAGTCCAGTCTTCTATCATCATTGACTACAACTCCTTCCAGACAGGCGGGGACAAGACCTCGAACGGTGACGTCGAAATTCCCTGCGTGCAGTCCTGCTCGACTATCAATGATGTGAAAATCCTCTGCAACCTCGCGGGCCAGCCCCCGACGCCCAACGGCACCTACAGCTACACCTTCACCTTCACCAACAACTCGGGCCAGCCCGTGCAGTTCTTGCTCTTCGGCAACGGCAGTGGCGTGACGCCCGGATCCATCGCCTTGCCCACGCCCGTGCCCAATGGCGGCACCAGCGCCCCCATCACAGTCACCCTCACCGGCGCAACGCCGGGCCAGCAGAAGTGCTTCTTCATCACCTTCGCCAATCCCAACTTCGAGCAGTGCTGCCGAATCGAGCATTGCGTCGACATCCCGTCCTGCAACTGTGCCCAGGTGCTCGAAGCTCGTGCAACCTGTGACCCCACTGGCGGAGCAGGTGCAACCCTCAACTTCACCATCCAGAATCTCTTTGGCGGTCCCATTAACGAACTACACATCTTCCCGCTGCCCATCGGCGGCCCCACGACCGTCAACCCCGCCGACTTCTTCTTCCCCAACGTTCCCCAGGGCGGCACCCTGACCCTCAACACCAACGTCTCTGGCCCCAGCGGCAACATCTGTTTCCGCGTCAGCATCCACCTCGATGGCGAGCAATGCTGTTCCTTTGTCATGTGCGTTGACATCCCGAATTGCAACATCGGCACCGCATGCAACGACATCGACTTCAACAACGACGGCAACATCTTTGATCCGCAGGACATCGACGCGTTCCTGAGCGTCTTTAGCGAAGGACCCTGCATCCCCGCCACCGCGACCTGCGATGACATCGACTTTAACAACGATGGTGGCATCTTTGATCCCTGTGACATCGATAGCTTCCTGCTGGTCTTCAGCGAGGGTCCCTGCACCCCCTGCGGCCTCTAAGCCTCTACCTGTTTAGTTAGACACTTCCATCTTCAAGACCCTTTCACCAGCCCCCGGCGACTTCGCCGGGGGCTTTTTTCTTGCACCATGTTCGGTTCTCCCCCAAGCCAGCATGCTCCACAATCTTGGCGTGCATCATGCAAGCGTGCGATGGGCCTGCCATCCTGGAACACAGCCCTTGAATGCAACCAGGCATGCGGGTTGGATCGCACCACAAAAAGCAAGCGAGGCACTCGGGCGCACTTCATGTGCTCGCCCAATGCCTCGCCTCGTCTTCGCTGAATAGTTCAATCGACTCGACCGCGATATCGCCAAGTCGCCTACTTGCAGGGCCCTTCACTGAAGACCCGCAGGAACGCTTCCACGTCCGCAGGATCAAAGATGCTGCCATCGTTGTTGAAGTCCATGTCGTTGCAGTTGTTGGTCGCGGGCAGGCACGGTCCCTCGCTGTAGACGCTCAGGAACGCATCGACGTCCGTGGGATCAAACCGCGCTCCATCGTTGTTGAAGTCGATGTCGTCGCAGGGACAGCCCATCGAGCCGCAGAAGAAACGAAGTTGCGCGACCTGCGACAGCGCGGTGCCGCCCGAGGCCGCAGCGTCGGTGACGAACCACTGCGCGAACAGAATCTCGCCCGGCTGCACTTCGTCGGTGGTGAGTGCCCAGTGCTGGGTTGCCACACCCTGGCCATTGCCGGAGCCGACGGTGGTGGTGAAGTTGAAGAACCGCTCGGGCACGATCCGACCATTGATCGGTCCGGTGCGCGAAAGGCCCAGGCGGGCCTGGCTGTTGCCGCGAGCGTTGGCCACGCCGATGCGATACTCAAGGTTGTCGATCATTGTCGGAGCCTGCACGATGATGGTGGGCAGGATGCCGCCACTGCCCGCGACTCCTCCGCCCAAGACTGTGCTGCGATCACCCGGGCGATCAACGAACAAGACGGGCCGATCAAACGGGAACTGCGAGTTCTGGACTCGCGAATCGGTCAATGCGCCCAGGAACGCCACGATCGCCTGCGAATCCAGTAGTGGTAGCGGGACAACCTGGTCCATGATCTGGTCGCGGTTGTCGGGGAACTGCTGCGGCGCTCCCCCAGCCCGCGCATAAAAGGCCAGCACATCGGCGAGGGTTGTGAACTGTCCGTTGTGCATGAAGGTCCGCTTGAGGGCCACATTGCGCAGATTGGGTACTTTGAACTTGCCACGATCGTCAACGTTGCCAGTGACACCCTGCCGCCCGATGTCCTCCGTCACTGGGCGTAGCCCGATGTTGCGGAACGAATGGTCGGTGGTCAAGTCGTTAGCAATGCTGTGGCACTGTGCGCACTGGCGCTGCTGGAAGCGCTGCAAGCCCGTCAACTGCTGGGGGTTCAAGGCCGCGTTGTTGCCCGCCCGGAAAGAGTCAAAGGGAGTCTGATCGCTGATCAGCGTCCGCTGATAGGTCGCAATCGCCATCGCAATGCGGCTGGCAGTGACCTGCCCATCGCCGAACGCCGCCTGGAACAACGCTGTATAAGTGGGGTTGGCCTGGCGAGCGCTCTGCACGTCCGCCGGCACATTGGTCGCCAGCGCCAGCGGCGCGACACGCGCGATCTTGGTCGTCAGTTCGGTCCAGTTATAACTCGCGTGCGCCATTTCGACGCTGCTCACAGGGGGTCCCACGGCTTGGCTCTCCAGCGCCCCGCCCGCAGGAATCACCACCGCGTTGGTCACCGGATCACGGAACTGGCTGGTCGCGCGTCCGTCCCAGAAGAGGTTCGGCGCGTACGCCGCGTTGATCATCGTGTTGGCCGCCCGATCCGTCAACTGCGGATTCAGTAGGAAAACCGGATCACGCTCGAAGTCGTTTTCCGCGTCCGACCGGATCACCCCGGCGGAACCCATGATGTCGTCCGGCGTGTCCAGGATGTTGTCATCGCCCGGGTGGCGTGCCAACCGGTTGTCCGCGCCGCCATTCTGGGGCACATGGCACGTGCCGCAGGAGACAACGTTCGCTGTTGACATCTGCTCGTCCCAGAACAGCATCTTCCCCAGCACACGCTTGGCATCGGTGATCTGATTCTGAGGCGGCACGGGCACGGGCGGCAACGCAGCAAATGCCAGATACGCAACCGTCAATCCAATACCCAGCGTCGCGGGCATGCCCACGGCAAGTCCGGCGACAGCAAAGGACCCCATGCGCTCGCGAGCGGCACGACCAACGGGAACGCCAGCAATTGCTTTGGACATGTGAAACTCCTGCAATCAATATACTTCATTCGTGATGGAAAGCCAACCACGATCTCGGATCAACGGGGCCTTTGGAGAGTTATTGCAGCATCCGCAAAGAAACTTCTTGTGGTGTAAACTCGCCCGCCATGAAGACCAGCGTGCGATGGATCAACAGATTGCTCGACGGTGCCAACCTCTCGGGCGAAGTCATCGAACGGACATTGATGGCCCAGGGACTTCCCAGCGAATCACGCGAGAAGGTGCAAACCTGTGCGGGCGAGGACGAGTGCATCGATGTCGAAGTCACCAGCAACAGGGGAGATTGTCTCAGCCATATGGGTCTGGCCCGTGAACTGGCAGCCGCATCCGATCTGCGCGTCACCCTTCGCGACGTCTGCCCCACCGATGCAGCACGCGGCCCTTCATTTTCTCGTCAGGATGACTATTCCTTCGGCATTCGTGCCAGCGAATATGAAGCCGGCCCCGATGTGGCAACGGTGCTCTCGCTCCAGAACACGGTGCCCGACCTGTGTCCGCTATTCCTCGCCCGTGTGATCCGAGGCATCAAAGTCAGTGAAAGCCCCGCATGGCTTCGCGCAAGCCTCGAAGCCATCGGCCAGCGGCCCATCAACAACGTCGTCGATATCACCAACTTCATCGCTGGCGAACTGGGCAACCCCTGCCATGCGTTCGATCTGTCAAAACTGAATGGCGGCGATGCTGGTGGCAAGGGTAGTGGCCAAGGTAATAGTGGGGGGGCGGGGGCGGGGGGCGCGAGCCTGCGCATCCGCCTTGCCCAACCCAACGAAAAACTTGTCACCCTCGATTCCAAACCTCGCGTCCTCAAGGGCGATGAGGTCGTCGTTGCCGATGCCCAGCGAGCGCAAGGGCTTGCCGGCATGATGGGCGGGGCAGCCTCGGAAGTTTCCAGCAGCACCACCGACGTGGTGCTCGAAGTCGCCACCTGGGACCCCGTTGCAGTTCGTCGAGCTGCCCGCCACCATCAGATTCGGACTATCGCCAGTCACCGCTACGAACGCTTCGTCGATGCACGAACGCTCGAACTGGCTATGGATCGCGCAGCCGCATTGATCGCATTGCTCGCAGGCGGCAAGGTGCTTCCCGGTACGCTCCGCGCCGGCAAGCCACTGGCCAACGCAACCACGATTCGGTTCCGTCCCGAACGCTGCCTCGCGCTGCTTGGCTTTGATATTTCCCGTGATCGCATGATCCGCCACCTGACCAGCGTTGGTATTGAGGTCGGCCCCCTGGGGCGAGGTGGCGACGATCTGCTCTGCTCGATTCCCAGCACCCGTCCGGACCTGACGCGGGAAGTCGACCTGATCGAAGAGATCGCCCGCATCGAAGGCCTCGATGCCGTGCCCGTGCATGACAAGATGCCCGTCCGCGTCCGCCCGCCACAGGCCAGCGAAAAGGCTCGTCGCGAACTCACCGCGCTGCTCACGGGTCTGGGCTTCTACGAAACCATCACGTTCAGTTTCACCACCCCCAAACTCGCGCAGGCCTTCACGCCTATATCGCTCGAACCAATCATCATGGACGACGCGCGCCGAGGCGACGAGCCCGCCCTCCGACCCAGCATCCTCACGGGCCTGCTCGCCTGTCGCACAGGCAACCAGCACGCAGGCGTGCAGCAGCCCCCCGCGTCCAACTCATTGTCAAAGGGCGGGGG
>CAYRPC010000082.1:0-13334 GCA_964425995.1 uncultured Phycisphaeraceae bacterium | reverse complement strand
AGCGATCGGGCAAGCCCGCACCGGCAGCGCACCATCCACTCGCGCGACTCGGCCTTGATCGCGGTTCAACTCGCCAGCCGAAATGCTGGGACAAATACAGATTGGGGCTGGGGGATGTCGGGATTTGAACCGAGTTTGAACTTCTCGTGCTCATTCCGATCTGCGAACCCCTCGCGTCTCGCCTTCTGGCTTCCAGTTCGTGGCGCAGTGCTGGATGATGACATATCCGGCAAACGTTCACAATCCTGATGTATTCATCGCAGTGCCGGATAGCGCCTTGTCCTTGGTTTGCGCCAACTCGGTCAAGAAGTCAGCGGCCCAGCGGTAGATGTTGAACTCCTCGATGCGCAATCGCATCCGCGTCATGCGCTGCCGACGCTCTTTGGCATCCATGGTGATGGCCTGATGGATTGCAGCCGCGAACTCTTCGGTGTCGTAGGGGTTGATGATGAGCGCCTCGGGCAGGTCGCGTGCCGCTCCGGCGAATTCCGAGAGCACAAGGACACCCGCGGAGACTCCGTCGGCGTCGAGACCCTCATTCGCCCCCTCAGCGTTGGCCGCCACGTATTCCTTGGCGACCAGGTTCATCCCGTCGTGCAGGGAACTGACGATGCAGACTGAGGCCATTTTGAGGAAGGCATAGACCGCCGGGGCTTCGTGATGGTCCACCAGGAAGTGGATGGGCTTCCATCCGGTTCCCGCCACACCGCCCGTTTCCACGAACTTCCAGTTGATCGCATCGGCCAACTGTTCGAGGTCTGTGACCAGGTCGCGGTAGCGCGGTATGTGGATGCGGCTGGGGGCGCCGAGCTGAACGAAGGTGAACTTGCCTTTGAGTTCCGGATGCTTCTCGAACAGACGCTCGATGGCGCGGAATCGCTCGGCGATGCCCTTGGTGTAGTCGATGCGATCGACACCAACGCCGACGGTGCAGCCGTCAAGTTGGTGTTGGTCGCGGAGCGTGGCGATCTGATTGGCGAGCGTCTCGCCAGACGCGACGCCGCGCTCGGACCAATGCTGCACGCTGATGGGGAACGGGCGGACGAGCGACGTGTGTCCCTTGATCTCAGCGGAAAAGCGGTCCCAGTCAAGTTTCGCCTCAACCATGCGGTCGACCGTTTCGAGAAAGTTATTGCAGTGCTGCTGGAGGTGGAATCCAACCAGATCAGCGCCGAGCATGCCCTGCAGCAGTTCAACGCGGTATGGACAGATGCGAAACGCTTCGGCGTTGGGCCAGGGGATGTGCCAGAAGAGGCCCACGCGCAGGTCGGGCCGCTTGGCTTTGAGCATGCCGGGAACGAGAGCGAGCTGGTAGTCCTGGACCATGACCACGGCCTTCTCGTTTCCTATCTCTTCAAGCACGGCATTGGCGAATCGCTGATTGGCACGGACATACTGCTCCCAGTCCCAAGCGCGAAAGGTGGGCCTTTCGTGCGTGAGATGGCAGAGCGGCCACAGCCCCTCGTTCGAGAATCCGTAGTAGTACCCCTGCTCCTCTTCTTTGGTGATCCATACGCGTTTGAGCGTGTAGCGAGCATCCTCGGGCGGAACGGGAATACACCCGGAAATGTCGGCGGTCTGGCGATCGGCATCCCCCGCGCCATGTGCGACCCATAGCCCGCCGGTGGCGCGGAGCACGGGGTCTAAGCCGGTGACCAGTCCGCTGGCCGGGCGGACGAGCACAGGCTTACCTTCACGCAATTGGTGCATGTAGGGCTCGCGATTGCTGACCACGACCAGCGACTGGCCGCCCAGCGCGTCGATCGCGTGGGCGCGGAGTCGATCGCGGGTCCAAGCCTTGTCGGAGCGGACAATTTCCTGCGCTTCGTCGCGTTCTTTGCTGCGGGCGGCTCGAAACGACGCAGCCAGATGGACGGTTTCATCGGCCAGTTTGCTGACCGGCAAACCGCGCGGCGGCATTTCGGGCGTGTTGCCGAACCGAAGCCGCCGCATCCATTCTGCGAGCAGGTGCAGCGGTCGCTCGAACAACGTCCATGCCAGGCCCGTGGTGATGAGAAACATTGCGACTGCGATTCCCAGGGACCAGAGCATGCCTCGGAGGATGCCACGGGTCATCCGGTCTTCCAGATAGTGCGCATCGTGGAGTACCACGACGGCTCCTTTCAGATCACCCTTCTCGTCGGTGAGCGGCTGGACGAGTACATGCGTGCTACCGCCGCCGTCACGGTGCAGATCGCTGAACTGGGCCTTCGTAGCGAGTGAATTTCTGACGGACTCCTCGATCGAGCCCGCGAGTTCCGAAAGACCCTGTCCGCTTGCGATCAAGTTTCCATCAGGGCGATAGAGCGCCATTCCAAGGAGCCTCAAGTGCCCGTCGAACCGATCGCCGATGACATCGGCTACACGCGAGTCATCCTGTTCGAGCGCTTGTCGCGTCATCGGGGCGATACGGTGTCCTAGGAGCTGGGCCCGCCTTGTGAGATCGTCGAGGCCCTGACGGTGTTCGCTGTGGACCTGGAACCAGAAGATCAGCCCGGTGGCGATGCAGGAAAGCATGGCAATAAGCAACCCGAAGCGGAGCGATTTCGACGAGAATGGGTGGCGATGCTGTGACATGTGATTCTCCTAGAGCATTCAGGAACGGGTTCGATCAAGGGCGATCGCTGCATCGATGAAGGCCAGGTGTGAATACGCCTGCGCGAGGTTGCCGACTGCGAACCCACTCTGCGGGTCAAATTGTTCGGTCAGGATTCCGGGGCCATGGAACAGGCCTGCAAAGTCATCGAAGAGTTGGAGCGCCTCATCCACGCGTCCCAGAGTGAGGAACGACTCGATGAGCCAGCCGGTGCAGATGTGCATGCCGCCCTCGCCACCCTCAAGCCCGTCGTCGATGTCATAGCGCCGAACCGTCGGCCCGTCTCGCAGTTGCTTCGCGATGAAGTCAACGGTCAAAGCCCATCGCGGATCAGCGGAGTCTATCAATCCTGTGAGGCCGATCTTCAGCACAGCCGCGTCGGGATAGTCCTGTCCATAGGCACCAGTAAACGCGCCGACGGCTGAGTTCCAGCCTTGCGCGAGAACATCCTCGCGGATGCTGTCACGAAGTGCGATCCAGTCAGCATTTTGTGTGCCGCACACGACATGTTCGACAACAAGGGCTCGATCCACGGTGTGCCAACACATGACTTTGGAGTGGACGTGGTGCCGGCGTTCAAGCCGCATCTCCCAGATGCCGTGATCGGGCTCGGACCATCTGGCCGCGACCGCTCGCACCATCGCGCGTGCCAGGCGCCAGTGGTCCGGGGCTATGGGAGCACCGCGTTCTGCCAAGAGCGCGATCAGATGGACGATCGGTCCGAAGACGTCGAGTTGCACCTGGTTCGCCGCGGCGTTGCCGATGCGGACTGGTCGGCTCTGCCCGAATCCGCCCAGGTGTCCGAGCTCGGCTTCCGGTGGAAGATTTCTGCCGGAGAGTGTGTAGATGGGATGCAGCCGATCTGGCGTCTCGCAGCGATCGACGACTTCAAGCATCCAGTCCAGAAACTTCATTGCATGCCCGGTGTTGCCCAACCGGACCAGAGAAGCTGCGGCCTTGGCGGCATCCCTTGGCCAGCAGTATCGATAGTCCCAGTTGCGGGTACCTCCGATCTGCTCGGGAAGACTGGATGTAGCGGCGGCGGCGATCACGCCCGTCGGTCCGTAGCAGAGCGCCTTGAGCACAAGGGCGCTGCGCTTGACAAGTTCCGGGCATCGCTGCGGAAGTTTGAGCGACTTGGCCCAGCCAGACCAGAACCGGCGGTTCTGATCGCGCCGCTCAGGCTCGGGCTCCAGACTCGCGGCGAGGTTTGCGGTCCCGTAGCGAAGTTCGAGCACTACTGGTCCCGAAGTGGGCAGCACGACCGCGTTGGCGGTGTGGTGGATGCCCTCGGTCAAAATATTCCATGTCACGCTATTGGAGCGCAGCACGATTGGATCATTGGACCCTTCGACTTCCAAACCATGTTCCCGGATCCGCAGATGCGTCGCGATGCGGCCGTAATCCAGGCGCGGCGCGAAGCAGATGCGAGCGGGCACCGTCCCTTCGATCACGCGGATGAGGTCGGCGCGACCGGCCTTCTGAAAGGCTCGTCCCGCCGAACAATCGAGATAATCGGTGACTCGCAACCCTGGCCACTCGGTCACGAGCACGAAGGAATCACCGTCATAAATGGAACGAAGTTGCTCCCCGCCATCAACCGGAGATACCTCGAACATGCCTGCGGTTGAGTCACCCAGGAGTTGGGCGAAGAGCGCTGCGGAGTCCAATCGAGGCAGACAGAGCCAGGAGATACGAGCACCCGGCGAGACGACTGCCACGGTCCGCTGATCGGACAGCACCGCGCACGAGTCGAGCCGAATGAGCGAACGGGACTTTGCCCACTGAGCCCGCAGAGACGCGACCAACTGCAGTATCTCCGCCACGTCGGGAATGCCACTGACGCGGTGGCGGGCTGCGGTATCGCCCGCTCCCACTTTGATCCCAAGGTCCTCAGCTGTCAGACCTTTGAAGACATCCTCGTCGGTCAGATCATCGCCGATGAAGAGCACGCCGGTTGCTCCGGCGGCATGACGAGCGCGACTAACGGCATCGCCCTTGTTCGCAACGACGACCATGAACTCGATGACTTGGCTGCCATGCCTGACGTAGACACCGGGAATTGATGCGCATCGCTCTATGGCCGACTCGACCGCGTGTGTCGCTACCGCAGGGTCGGCGGTACGAACGTGCAACGCGACACCGGCGGGCTTGAGTTCATACCTCAGCCCGGGCCAGCGCTCGACGATCGCGGCGATCCTGCCGGTGACTTGAAGCAGCCGATCTCGCTCGTCGGTACTGAGCGTCACGCCAGCATGCTGCCACTCCGCCCCGTGCGAGCCGACGGTGTAATCAGGACGAACCTCGGCAAGGAAGATGGCAAGGTCGGCAACCGACCGCCCTGAGACAGCAGCGGTACTTGTCCAAGGCACTTCACGAATTTCCTGCAATCCTTTGAGCGCGGCAGCATTCGGGAAAGCCCGCGCCGGATCGTCGACTATCTCCGCCAGCGTGCCGTCATAGTCGCAGGCTACGAGCAGCAGCGGTGTTCGACTCAGCGTCGTGAGTCTGTCGAAAAAATCCTTATCGATCACGCGAGATCCTCCGGCGGCGGCACATGCGATGTGCTGACGGTGTACGGGCAGCAGGAGAAGATCGCCGACGTCATGCGGTGATGAGACCGAACCACCACCTGCGTCCTCGAACCTGGCGTTGGGCGTGGCAATCAGTGCTTGGCGGTGCCCTCTTGCGCCTGCACGCCCTTGTGGTACGTTGAGTAGAGGTATACTGGGATATTCACATCGGCCAAGTGCTGCTGAATGAGCGCGTGCACATCCTTCCAGTCCAGCCCGCCCACGCCCGTCGCCAGTTTGGGCAGCGCGATGCTCGCGGGTTTCTCGGCCTCGATCCACTTATGCAGCGCCTTGAGCACATGACCAACGTTGTTGAGGCTCGCGTGACCGGGCTTGGCACCGTGCTCATAGCCGCCCTCCTGCGTCATGAGGGCGACGAGCTGCACGGGGCCACTGGGTCCAGCACCGGCCCACGACCAGATCTCACCGACCTTGGGGTGGGAGGTTTGGCAATAGTGGCGAAAGTCCTTGTACATCGCGGGGAACTGCTCGCGAAGCTGCAGGGCAAGCCCGGAATGGAACGGGTCGTTGGGGGCCACGCCGTGGGCGATCACCGCAGCCTTGGTCTTGAGAATGTCGCCGGAGACTTCGTGGAGCATGGAGCGTTTCCTTCGTGATGAACAACCGACAGAACTGTACGCTTCACTTCCGATTGCGACCAAGCCTCCGCCTATACCCAGGCCCACTTTGAAAAACTCGCCGCTTCATGTTGGCCCCGTTGAATCGAAAACTATTCGATCAACCGCTTCCACGCCACGCAGCTCATATAAATTCACATTCGCCAGAAACGCTATTGTGCCAACCCACAGCAGGGACCCGGTCGTCCGCAGCGAGATCTGTTCGCCGACTTCGAAGATCGGCTCTCTGGCCTCGGCGATCGGATCGCCAATGGGATCAGCGTAACCGGCACCTTCAGCTCTGCGGCGGTCTCGGGCCTCGGTACCGGTGGGGATGCCGCCGAGCGCACGGCCAGCGCCACCGTGCTACGGCCAAGAACACCAAGCGGCTGCTGGATGCCAGCCCCCAAACGTGGACAACGGACTGCGATTCGCCTGACCCCTACCCCAAGAAAGGAGTTCGTCACTCGTGCCGGTTGAAGTGTTTGAGAAGTTCGAGAGTCGCCGCTGCACCAAGGCCAACCAGGCGTCTTAGTCTTCTGCGGAGCTGGGATACATCGTGCGTGGTACGGACAACGACATCGCTGCCCGCGATGCGGCGTAGGCGACTTACGACACACTCCCGCGCCAGAGCATCCAGATCGAGCCCATCGGCCCGCAGCTGTGGGACGTGGCCGTCCGCTACAGCCAGAACAGTTCGAGCGGCACGTCCACCCACAGCGAGTCCTCATTCAACTTCGAGACCGGCGGCGGCACATGCGATGTGCTGACCTGTTCGTCCGATGGGCGCGCTGTGCTTGTGACCTGCTTCTGAGACATCGATGGGTCTCGTGACGACGACGGGACAGGATTGCTCAAAATAGGATTCGCCATGCAATCCAAGAGTATTCTTGATAGATGGCGAGTCGAATGCTCGACTGTGATGAAGCGGGAGGAACGGTCCTCAATTGATGTACAATCGACGCAACAGTTTCCGCGCAAGCAGAGTCGATCGTCATGCGCCGCGTCCGTGACTCATGCTCGCACCTTGCTCTGCTCGCCGCCAAGATATTTAACCCGAAGGACATTCTGCGGCAACAGGTTGCTATGGCGCTCCCAATACTTTCTCAGGATTGGCATACACGCTGGGTTTACCGTTCGAGTTTTCATCACGGACTTCGTCTGGGTTGTTAGTTCCCCCCAGGCCTCGTGGAAACTTGGTCGAGTCCACGCCTGCTGCGTGTCCGTCGGCAAAACTCACGTTGGCCGTGCCCGCGAGTTTGTCGGCGTTTGCGCCGCCACCACCAAGTCCCGGGTGACGATAGCCGATGCGAGAGTTTGCATTGCCGATGCGGTTGTCGCGTTGCCGACCCGCGTACACGCCGTCTGCGATCGCGATCAGTTGGTAGGGGCGCACGAAGGCATTGAGCCGCGTGTGCTTGATGGTGAGTCCGTTGGAACCCGGGCCATAGCCAACCGAGCCGGTGTAGTGCAAGTCAACCTCGACCGCTGTCGAACCGCCTATGGAGTTGAGCGCGTTGATCCAGTATGCGACGCGCAAAATCTTGGTGAAGCCGCGGTCCTCGATGAGCGCGGTACCGAAACTGGCACCGGTGCGTACTGCCGGCCACTGCATCCATCCACGCGTGTTGTCGGTGTTGTTGCCGGTCTGCCCCGTATCGGCAACGCCAGCAACGTCTTTGGCTTCGGGGCAGACAAGTGCATTGCCGCGCTGGGCATCGCTTGAGGAGAGGTATCCATCACGATCAAGGATCGGGCCCCATCCTTCGAGGGGCTGGTTGGTGCCATCGACTCCGGTCATCGTATAACTGGGAATAACCAGTTCGGCGTGATCGTTGTTGTAGAGCGTCAGGGCCTGACCGATGCCGCGGAGATTTGCCAGACAGTTGGTCGCACGAGCGGTCTTTCGCGCTGATCCCAATGAGGGCAGCAGGACCCCGATGAGCACGGCGATGATCGCGATGACGACCAGCAACTCAATCAGCGTGAAGGCTCGGCAACGCATTGGAAATAGTAGGAGTTGCTCGCGCTGTCTAGAAGTGTAATTCTGGGCTTGCCATGCTCATACAGGCTTGCCATACTCAGTAGTTACTTTGGAAAGTCTGCCGACAATCCCAGTTCTTCCCATGTCGCCAACTCAGCCTGGGAGGCTGCCCACTTCTTCTTGGTCTTCTCAATTGCGTATCGCCCCAGCACGAGGCGTGCGGGCACCGTCTCATGCTGCGATGCTGTGACGATGGCCTGTGCCCCGCGCATCGGATCGCCTGGCTGTTTGCCGCTCATCCGTTCGAGCATCGAGGTAAACTGGCCACTGGTCCGGTCATACTCGCTGATGCGAGTGCTTCCCTTATCCATCGACCTGGCGATGAAGTCGGTGCGGAATGGGCCTGGCTCGACCATCATCACTTTCACACCGACGGGTGCCAGTTCAGCACGCAGCGATTCGCACATGCCCTCCAGGGCCCACTTGGCGGCTCCATACACGCCAAATCCGGCATAGTTGGAGATGACGGCCGCCGCGGACATTGCGATGATCAATCCGGATCGTTGCGCCCGGAAGTGGGGGAGGAGGGCCTGGGTCAGGAACATTGCTCCGAAGAAGTTGGTTTCAAAGTTGCGGCGCACCTGGGCCTCGTCGCACTCTTCGATTGCCCCCACAAGCCCGTACCCCGCGTTGTGGACGAGCACGTCGATGCGTTGGTTTGCAACAGGCGATGCCAGGGCGGCTTGGACACAGGCGCTGATCGACGCTCGATCCGTAACATCCAGTTGCAGGGCAACCGACTGCTGGGGATGCTGTTCGATGAGTCCGCGCAAGGACTGGGGATCCCGAGCCGTTGCTATGCAGTGATCTCCGCTTGTCAGCACCGCTTCAGCGAGGGCGCGTCCAAAGCCCGACGAGCATCCGGTGATCAACCACGTCCTCATGCACCACTCCTGCAAACTATGAGCGAATCCCCACTGAACTGCGGGCCTCAGCGAGAAGCGCTACTACGTGTGCTGAGGCTATGGCCTGTCTGTTGAACGTTCGCACGAGATGGACGGCTAGATTCGTTGTTTGTTCTCAACCATTATTCTGGCCGCTCGTTCTGGCCTCTTGTGCTCTCGTCCGCATGCGCCCGCTACCTTCTAGCGATGAACTTGCCGATCATGCTCCGCGAGAGCGTCCGCCTCGTCGCTGCTGAAGAAGCAGCCAGCGCGATAGAACGCCCATCGTCGCTTCGAGCCTTCGTGGGCTTTGATGGTTTTATTGATGTGATTCTTCGTGCTGTTGATGCGCGCACGACCATGCGCCGCGACGACTACACGCCGATTCGTTCGATTACACTGCTTGCTGATCGCATCGCCGCTGCGGCTGGCAAGAGCGCGAATCTCGAACTTGTCCCGGTGGAGCAGCGCTTCGGCGGGAATGGTCCGCTACTTGCTGGCGCGCTGGCATCGATCGGCGCGACTGTCACGTATGTCGGATGTGTCGGCAGTTCGGGCATGGCAACGGTTCCGGGGCCTGTTCATGATCGATTCGCCCCTTTCGCTGATCGCTGCGAACGTGTTCTACCCATCGCGCCCCCCGCGACCACGCACGCGCTGGAGTTTGAGGATGGCAAGATCATGCTGAACATGCCCGACGCAATTCAGGGCGTGACGTGGGCGACGCTGGTGCGGGATCTGGGCTTGGAGACGCTGCGAACGCTCCTCCAGCCTGCGAATCTGGTGGGGGTGGTGAACTGGTCGATCATGGCTGGCGTCGAGTCGATTCTTGTGGGCTTGCGGGATGACATCCTTGCGCCGCAGCAGCGCGTGCAACAACCCCGCAAGCGCGTCTTCATCGATCTATCGGACCCTGCCAAGCGATCTCGCGAGGACATTCGTCGACTGCTCAACATCCTGACGAGCCTGGAAACCTGCGCCGATGTCACGCTGGGCCTCAATCTTTCCGAGGCACAGCAAGTGTGTGGAGTGCTCGCGTGCGAGAGCGCGAATCTGTCGGTGTCTGCTGCGCCGAGTCTTGACGAACTCGCCCGAATCTGTCCCGCCATTGCTTCGCAGGTGCGGGAGGCGATTGCGATCAATTGTGTTGTGGTTCATCCTCGCCAGGGTGCCGCGGCTTCAACCAATGCCCATACTTGCTGGATCGATGGACCACTAACGCGGCGGCCCGCGCTCTCCACCGGGGCGGGTGACCACTTCAACGCGGGCTTTGCCCATGCCCAGACTCTGGGTTGTTCGCTCCCTGCGTGCCTTGCCATGGGTGTTGGCGCGAGCGGGGCGTATGTGCGCGATGCGGTGTCGCCTTCTGCGTTGCGACTGGCGAAGTTCCTTCGCGAACTTCCCATGCCGGAGGCGTGAAGATCAGCCTTCAATCACAGCGACCACACGGGTGCCGATGCGCTCGCCTTGCGCCCATGCCTTCAACGCGCCGGTTTCCGCGCCGGACATGATCGTGACCGGAGCGTCGATGGCACGAGCGGTTTCGAGGGCTGCCCGCACCTTGGGAATCATGCCGCCTGCGATCTCGCCGCTCGCGATCATGCGGTCGATGCGCTGTCCGTCGAGTTGTTCAAGAATCTGTCCGCTCGCGTCCTTGACGCCCGGCACATCGGTCAGCAGCACGAGGCCTTGCGAGCGAAGCACTCTGGCGAGGCCTGCTGCCGCGTCGTCGGCGTTGATGTTGAGCAACTCGCCCGCGTCATCGATGCCAATCGAACTGAGTACGGGCAGGAAGCCGTCGCGAAGCAGGGCATGCAAAAGCGTGGCTCGGCTCACGGCAACGTCCACTTCGCCGACCCGCCCAGGATCAAACGAATAGCGAGTGGCCTTGCGCGTGATGAGGGATCCGCCATCCCCAAGCGAAAGGCCGACTGCTGGCGAACGTCCGTGTATTGTCTTGGAACAGGCGTTGATCGCGCCGACCAATTGCTTGTTGAGCGTGCCCGCGAGCACGCCTGCGATGATGTCCATTTGGTCTGCGGGCGTGATGCGCACTCCCTCGCGCCGCTCTGTGGGCATCGCGAGCCCACTGAGCAGTGCATCGACGGCCTTGCCGCCCCCGTGGACGAGCACAACACCATCGCGCTGGTGCAAGTCGAGCAAGGCGTGCCAGAGGTCGCGCTCCGTCCTCTGCCGCTCCAGAGCCACGCCACCGATCTTGATCACAATCGCCATAGGGCAAATATACGAACCTCAGGCGCGAGCGCCGGGGCCAAGCGTGGACCGAGGGTTGGGCGAGGGAGCGCAAGAGTGAGCGATCAATTGTCTGAGCAAGGAATGAATGGCGAACTGATCCGTCGGCTACTCCCCATCCTTCGCTACTTTGGGCTCGCCGCTGGCGACTCGCGTGAGGAGCAGGACCTTGGCGGCTTCCAATTGCAGGTCGATGCCCTTGGACACGAGGTCGTCGGGGTTTGTTGTCGAAGCACGTCGGACATTCACGCCGTTCTCGTCCAAGGGAAGGACATCCGCGTTGCGTCGCAGCATGATCGCCTCACCCACCTGCTTGGGCAGCATTTCGATCTTGAGGTGTGGCTCGACACCCCACACGGTCTTGCCGGGCCTGCGATGGATGATCGACTTGTCTGGCAGCATGTAGTACGCGGTGGTGAGTTTCATGAGGCTGAAGGCGTTGAGGGGCCAGACATTCTGCACGCTGCCCTTGCCGAAGGTGCGGTTGCCCAGGACAATCACGTCGATGTCGTGCTTGTCGCTGCTGCTATAGACACGCAGCGCTCCGCTGACGATCTCGCTGGCGCTGGCCGACCCTTCGTTGACGAGCACCACGGTGGGGATGCCCTCGAGGGTCGCCCGCTCGTGGCTGGTCCAGCCTTCGACAACCTCGATGCCTCCCGCGCGCCGGGCCGACACGATGGGCTCATTGTCAAATGGCAGGAAGCGCTGCGAGATCGAGACGGCCTGATCCAGCAGTCCGCCCGGGTTGTAGCGAAGGTCAAAGATGAGGGCGTTGAGGCCCTTGCGTTTCATCTGGGAGACGGCCCGGTCCATTTCCTGCGTGCTGGTATCGGCGAAGCTGGAGAGTCGCAGGTAGCCGATGCCGTTTGCCGGATCAATGAACCAGTCCCAGGCATCTTCGCGTGCTCCGCTGCGCTTCCAGCCTTTCACGCTTGGAACATCGATGGTGGCGCGGGTGAAGCGGAACTCGATCTCCTTGCGGGTCGGGGCTGGCTTCTCGCCTTCGGCGGGCGCGGGCTTATCGCGATGCGCGCCATCGTCGAGCGGACGCTCGACCGTCACGACCACCTGTGTACCTTCCCGGCCCGTGATCTGGTCGACGACCTGGTCGAGGCCCAGCCCGAAGATCGACTTGCCATCGACCTTGGTGATCACGTCGTCGGGATGCATGCCAGAGCGCTGCGCGGGCGAGCCCTCGAGGGGCGTGACCACACGAACTTCGCCCAGGTCGTTGAACTCGATCTGCACGCCCACGCCGACAAACCGGCCTTCGGTGCTCTTCTTGAAGCGAGCCAGTTCGTCGGGCCAGATGATCTGGCTGTATTCGTCGAGTTTGCTCATCGCCCCGTTGCCAAACTCATGCACGAGCGCAGCGATTGGCACGTCCACCGTAGCGGTGTTCTTTGCCTGAATGCGGTCGAGGATGCTTCCCACCTGGAACACGTCAAGCTGGACAGCGAGTTGTGTGAGCGAACGCTTTTCCAGCTCAATTTGGGCGATCAATTCGCGGCGCTTGTCGGCATTGCCCAGCCCCGCGAACGCGCCCTTCAGGTCTTCGGTCGTGAGGAAGGTTCGCAGCGCGTCAAGCCCTGCGAGCACGACCTGATTGATCGAGACTTGCTCGACATGGTCTCGTGCTCTGGCGAGGGCACGCTCGACGGTTTCCTGCGTCACATTGGAAAGGCGCTCGCGATAGTCCTGCCCCAGCGAGTTGAACTGGGGCAGTTCCTTGTCGCCGCTGCGTTTGCGGCGTTCGTTGGCCATCTGCCAGAGACTCTCTGGGACATACAGCCGCAGCATTTCCTGGCGGAGCGCAAGACGCCGCACATCGGGGCGGAACTTGGCTGATACATCGTTGAACTCGTGGAGATAGACGAACAACTCTGTGGCGTCCAGAATCTCGCCATCGGCCTCGGCCTTCCGGGCGATTGTCTCGGCCCGCGTCAGCAAGTCGGCGATTCGGGGCTCGCGAAGCAGTGCGTCCTTGTCTGGCACGGGCGTCAGCGTGTGCATCTCCAGCACTTCACGCAATTCCTTGAGGACATTGAGCGGGGTTTGCTCGAGAGTCAGCAGCCGCTCAAACTCGATTCGAGACTCGCCCAACTGCGTGGCACGATTGGTCTCGCGCTGCTCGAGATTCTTGAGGTAGGAAGTGATCGAGGTGCGGGCATCTTCTGGCAGACCCGCCATGTTGCCGTCGCTTGCTGTTCGCAGCAGCGTGGTCAATCCCGCGACATCTCCCTGCTTGGCAGCGTTCCAGACCTGGTTACCCCAGCGAGCGAGGGTTCGAGGGCTTGCCGCTGGCATCGGGCGCGCTTCGGCCAGAGCAACACGTTGTGTTTTGGCGGGGGCGGGGGCGGGGGT
>CAYRPC010000081.1:0-13511 GCA_964425995.1 uncultured Phycisphaeraceae bacterium | reverse complement strand
CCCGCCCCCCGTGCCATCGAAGTGCCCCGTCTCGTGTTCCGCTTCGGATCAAGGGAATGTTTCACCCGCAACTTCACTTCGTACACATCTTATTTTGCCAGCGTTTTACTTCGCAGGATACTCAAACACACCCCGCCCAGTCTTATCGCCCAGGCGGCCTGCTGTGACGAGTTGCTTGAGCAGCGGACAAGCGCGATAGCGGTCGTTGTTAAGGCCATCGGCCAGCACGTTCATGATGTGGACGCAGGTGTCCAGCCCGATGAAGTCGGCGAGCCGCAGCGGACCCATCGGGAAGTTGCACCCGAGTTTCATGATGCCGTCGATGGCCTCGGGCTCGGCGACGCCTTCCATCCAGGCGTAGAAAGCCTCATTGATCATGGGCATCAGGACGCGATTGCTGACAAAGCCTGCCCGGTCGTTGGCGCGAAGGGGCGTCTTGCCCATCTTGGTCGAGAGCGCGATCGTGCGCTCCACAACATCCTTGCTGGTCTGGATCGCGGGGATCACTTCGACCAGTTGCATGAGCGGCACGGGATTGAAAAAGTGCATGCCCACGACACGGTGCGCACCCTTGCCCGCCGCGGTGGCAATGTCGCTGATGCTGATGCTGCTCGTGTTGGTCGCAAGCACCACGTTCTCATCCGGGCAGATCGCGGCGAGCTTGGCGAACAGGTCCTTCTTGACCTTCGCGTCCTCGACCACTGCCTCGACGATCCACTGGCAGTTGGCAAAGTCATCGAGCTTTTCAGTGAATCGGATCCGGCCAAGCGCCGCGTCCATGTCGGCCTGGGCCATCTTGCCCTTCTCGACGAACTTGGCGAGGCTCTTTTTGTGCACGCCCTGGCACTTGGCAATTGCGCCGGGGAATGAGTCAAAGACGATGACATTGATGCCAGACGCGGCGGCGATCTGCGCAATGCCGCCGCCCATTTGGCCTGCACCGACGACGCCTAAAGAGGTGATTGTGCTCATGGGCGGAGGGTAGCGAGAGGCACCGGCGAGTGAAGTGAAGGCAATTGCGGCTTCTGACAACGCGTGCTTCACCCGACTGGGCTATGCGCGGCATCGACAAATCTCAAGTTTGCGAAACTGAAAAACAGATTGGAGGTATCATGGATGTTAAGGTCGGCTATGGATTGCCGCGGCATCACATGATGCTGCGTCCACGTTGGGCGATGGGCTTGCCGTGCGGATGAACGCCGACCACAGCAAAGGGAGTTTTTATATGCGTCTTGCAAAGTGGTTCCGCGTTGCTCCGCTCGCTCTCATTGCAGTTGCTGGTGGTGCGTTGGTATGGTCCTCCACACAGCGGGCTGGTGCCCTCGAAGTGAGACAGGACGACGAAGAAAAAGTGATCACGCTCGACAAGGCTCCCGCCGCAGTTCGAGACGCTGCTCTCAAACTCGCCGGCGACGCCAAGCACATCACCAAGGTGATCGCGGAAGAGGACGAGGACGATGTGGTCACGTATGAAATCGAGTACAACCAGGAAGGGCCGGACAAGGCGATGGCCGCGTGCACGGCGGTCCTTTCCGAAAACGGCGACGTGATGGAGCTTGAGCATCCCACCACTCCAGAAAAACTGCCCGCGGCGGCAATGGAGGCATTGCGGAAGGAGTTCCCCAATGCAAAGTTCTCTGATCCACAGATCGTCACTAAGACCTACTACGAGATTGATGTTGTGATCGACGGCAAGACCCAAGAGGTCAAGGTTGATGCGTCGGGCGACGTTGAAGACGACAATGATTCAGACCAAGACCATGGTCAGGAAAAAGATAACGAAAAGGACAAGGACTAAACCCTGTAACGAATAAGTCAATGACCGCTCACCGACCGCAAATCATGCGGTCGTTTTTTATTTGATACACACTGGTCTAATCACATGCCCGCTAGAGTCAGCTCCGATGCCAATCACTTTGACAGCGTCGTTCGCACTTGCCCAGGCTTCTGGCCCTTCAGATTCGCCCGTCGCCACGACAAGTTCGGTCGGCGCCAGGTCGGGCATAGATCCCGGCAAACTGCCAGCCATCACGATGGCGTTCTGGATCATGAAGATCTGCGCGACCACGCTGGGCGAGACGGCGGGCGACCTGATGTCTATGACGTTGAAGGTGGGATACGCCGTGAGCACGGCGATCCTGTTCGCGGTGTTCTGCGTCGTGCTCGCGGCTCAGCTTCGCTCCAAGCACCACCATCCAGCCTTGTACTGGTCGGTGATCCTCGCCACCAGCACTGCGGGCACGACAATGTCCGACTTCATGGATAGAACGCTTGGACTTGGCTACACACTGGGCAGTTCGATCCTGCTGGGTACGCTGGTCGCGGTCCTGATCACTTGGAAGCTCGTCGAAGGATCACTTTCCGTCACTAACATCCAAACTCGTCGCGGCGAGGTGTTTTATTGGATGGCCATCCTCATATCCAACACCCTGGGTACAGCGGCGGGCGACTTTCTCGCGGACGATTCGGGGCTTGGGTTTGCTGGCGGTGCGGCCCTGATCGCGGGCATCATCGGGCTGATCGTGCTGGCGTTCTACTTCACCAAGGTGCCACGCCTCCTACTTTTTTGGGCAGCATTCGTGCTCACTAGGCCGCTTGGCGCGACCATGGGAGACGTGCTCACCAAGGGACCAGAACGGGGCGGGCTTGGGCTGGGCACGATCGGATCGTCTCTCATGCTGCTGGGGTTGCTCGTCGGGGTGGTGTGTTGGACGAGTAGAAAGACAAGCAAGGTCGCGTGATATCGCTGGTGCAGTATGCTTGCACGTCTGTGCATTCGGTGGTAACTGTGGAGTATTGCGATGATCAATCAAGACATTCCCGCTTCTATCACCGCTTCTGTCCCCACCCCTTCCAAGCGCACCATCGCCATCGGCTGGGTGCTCACGATTCTCCCCGCCGGGATGCTCCTGATGAGCGCAACAATGAAGTTCCTCAAGCCACCGGAAGTGCTCAAGTCCATGGAGCCTCTGGGCCTGCCTTCGCACATCATCACGCCCCTGGGCTTGCTCGAAGTCTGCTGCACAATTCTCTACCTGATTCCCAAGACCGCCGTGCTCGGCGCGATCCTCTTAACTGGCTACCTGGGAGGAGCAATCCTGACCCACCTTCGCGTCGGCGATCAATTCATCGCTCCTGCGATCCTTGGTATTGTGCTATGGTTTGGCCTGTTCCTGCGAGAGCCGCGTCTACGCATGCTCATCCCGCTTCGCAGTGGTCGCTAGAGTCGTTGCGCAGAGGAGCCGCCCATGACCGCACAACCAGGCAACACCGTTCGCCTCCACCGTCTGCTTCGTGCTCCCGCCGAGCACGTCTATCGAGCCTTCCTTGAACCCGCGGCTATATGCAAGTGGTTCCCGCCGCACGGCTTCGTGGGCGAGGTTCAACGATCCGATGTGCGTGTGGGCGGTTCATATCAGATGTCCTTCACCAACTTCCGAACCGGCCAGAGCCATTCGTTTGGTGGGACATACATCGAACTCATACCGGGAAAACTCATCCGATACACCGACAAGTTTGATAATCCCATGCTGCCAGGTGAGATGTCGGTGACAGTCACGCTCGAGACCGTAATGTGCGGCACCAATCTCGCCATCGTGCAGGAAAATTTGCCCACGCAGATTCCAGTCGAGCTCTGCTATCTGGGCTGGCAAGAGTCCCTGAACATGCTGGCTGCCTTGGTGGAGCCGACAATCCCGTGATGCGAACTACGATTGCAAATGCCCACGCTTGCCCAGCTCGAAGCCCTTTTGATCGCCGAGCCCAACGACACCTTCGTGCTGTATGGCCTTGCCCAGGAGCATGCCAAGGCTGGGCATGTTGCCAAATCCATCGAGTTTTATGACCGAGTCCTGACCCTGGACCCCCACTATTGCTACGCCTATTTCCATAAGGCCAAGGTCCAGTATGACGCGGGAAACCAGGAAAACGCGATATCCACCGTTCAGGGCGGAATCGAGGCGGCCCGCAAAACTGGTGATATGCAGGCTTTGCGCGAGTTATCAGGCTTGCTCGACGAGTGGGAGTGACCAACAATCAGATCTAGCGCCCATACCCTTGGCCCCACGAGGGTTGGGTTCCAACAGGGCTTCACCTTTGGGTTCTGTGGTTTCAGTTGACCGCACCTGAGCCACCCACGTCCGAACTGCCAAGTCCGATTCGTACCTTGCGAGGTGGTGCAGATGATCAATTCCTACCGAGCCAATGTCGAAGTGGTCCGCCCAGGGTTGTTTGGGGATGCCCCCCCCGGGCGCGACGGGAGCCTGACGCCTCGGATTTCAGGGTTGCAGCCGGACTTGACGAACCTGAACGTCACGTTTGTGAAGGTTGGCGACAAGATCGTTGCGAAAGTGCCTTTCACCGACATCGAGAAACTCGGACTTCGCGTGGGTGCGAGTTGGACCACGCGACTTTCTCAGACCTGCGATCAGGCGTTTCAGGTGATGCAGGCCAAGGAGCAGGCAACCAAGATTCTTGCGATCAAAGGCAAGAGCGCGAGCCAACTCGAAGGCAAGCTCGCGGAGAAGGGATTCGCTTCGGGCATCGCCAAGGTCGCCATCGACGAGATGAAGAAAGCGGGACTGATCAACGACCAGGCGGTGGCGGACGCGGTGGTAAACGTGGAAGTCACGCGGCACACATCGGTCACGTTCGTACGCAGGAAACTGGTCGAGGCGGGCATCGACGAAGAGACAGCGACAGCGACCATCAAGCGTGCAACCAAGGGCAAGAGCGAGACCGCGCGGGCGCGGGCGCTGGCCGAGGAACTTGCCGAGAAACTGCCTTCGAAGTTGGGCAAAGCGGCGCGGTGGCGGCGGGTTTGCCAAGGGCTGATTCGCAAGGGGTTCGACGAAGACATCGCGCGAGCGTCAACTCGCAAGGTTGAAGGGCCAGAGCCGGAGTAGCACTGGCCCCTTCAATGGCATGACCTAGCATCTTGTATGCGAATCCTCGCCTCTATATTGATCTGTGGCACGCTGGGTGCAGCACTTGGAGGCTGCACTGCGGACGGCAACAACCGAGCCGAATTGGGCGACCTACGTGTGGGTGGTACGTCGCGCAGTCTCATGGTCCGGGGCATCGGTGATACTCAGGCTCGACCAGAGACCGTGGCTGTGTTGGATCGGCCCTCGCTGGATGGCCTGTCTCGTGCGGGATGGGATCGGACAACGGTCTACGTCCCGGTGGATGGAGTCGAGGGAATGCCGCGTTATGTGCGTGAGCGGCCTCGGGCGTTGTCGACGGCCCGTCAGCGTGGCGAGCAACCAACCGAAGTGACCGCTCTGGAACTCTCGGGCGGATCCGAAGACGCGCAGTGGCAGGAAGCGTTGGCAAGCCCGTGGTGGAACCTGGTTGAGGCCGCGGCACTGCCCGTGCGCGTCTTCATGGTGGAGCCATGGCAGCAAACCCGGCACTTGCCGGATCAATATTGGCGAGCACCGGCCCAGACGCCACGCCAGAGCAGCGCGGAGACAGCAGCCAAACAGGCACAAGAAGCCGAAGCCGCGCGACTTCGTGAAGAGGGCGGGCGCGTCACGAGCGATGCGATGGACGCGGCCCGTTGATGTGCTGCTGATAAGTAGCAGCCTCATCGCGGAGCAGATAGCGGAATGAGTAGTTGGCCAACTGAAACGCGGGCGAGGCAATCGGGAAGAAGGGTGCATGAGCGTCGCGACTTCGGCTACGACTTCCACGTTGCATAACTCAAGTGTGCACTCACTTCGCGATGAATGGGCAGTGGACCTGCGCGGTGTTGAAAAGGTCTACAAGGGCAAGGTCCATGCACTGCGCGGCATCGAGATGCGCGTGCGACGGGGCGAGATATTCGGATTGCTCGGGCCCAACGGCGCTGGAAAGAGCACGCTGGTCAAGATTCTGATGACCGTGATCTCGCCGACGAAGGCGGAGGGTACGGTCCTAGGCAAGCCAATTGGGCACAAGCCCACGCTGGCAAAGGTCGGGTACTTGCCCGAGCACCACAAGTTTCCAGAGTACCTGACTGGCGCACAGATAGTCGATTTTTACGCCGCGCTGGCGGGGGTGGAGCGAGCCGAACGCAAGAAAAGAACGCCCGAGGTGCTTGAGTTGGTAGGGATGCGCGAGTGGGCCAACAAGAAGGTGAGCGGCTACAGCAAGGGAATGCGTCAGCGTGTTGGCATTGCCCAGTCGCTGGCGACGAATCCCGATCTGGTGGTGCTCGACGAGCCGACCGACGGGGTGGATCCGGTGGGCCGGCGTGAGATTCGCGAGATGCTGACGCGCATCAAGGAAGAGGGCAGGACGGTATTCCTCAACAGTCACCTGCTGAGCGAACTGGAGATGGTGTGCGATCGGGTGGCGATTCTCGTGCAGGGGAAGGTCAAGAGCCAGGGAACCATCGATGAACTGACGGTCAAGCGGCAAGTCTACGAGATCGAGGTTGCAACGCTGGGACTTGACGGAGTCGAGGGACTGGTCGGTGCCCTCGAGGGGCGCAGGGCGGCAACGATGCTCGCGGGCAAAGTCGAGGCGATGCCCCTGGGCACTGCGCAAGGCGCACTGGTTGCCAAACGTGTGGGCATTCGGGGCCAGTTGGCGAGTGGCGAGGATGTTGAGATCGACCACGCGATGATTCGGGTCGCCACCATCGACGCGGAGCGCGTGCAGCCGGTGCTTGATGCGCTGCGGGCCAGGAGCTATGTCATCAAGTCGGTGCGCGCGATCAGGCCTTCGCTGGAGGACTTGTTCATGGAGGCAGTCACGGATCCGAATACGGGGCGAGCGCTGGGGCCCGGGGCCAAGCGCGAGGCAAGCAGCGAGAGGGGCAACCCATGACCGCGACGTGGGCACTGATTCTGGACGCGTATCGGGACCTCAACAGCAAGAAACTCTTCTGGCTGACGATGATCATTTCCGGGATCATCGTGCTGGGATTTGCGGCCGTGGGCATCGACGAGTCGGGCTTGTCTGTGCTGTGGTGGAAACTAGGCGACTTCAACGGCAACCTGAATTCGAACACCGTGCCCAGAGAAACTTTCTACAAGAGCATTTTCAGCCAGTTCGGCATCACGTTCTGGTTGGCGTGGGGCGCATCGATTCTCGCGCTGGTCTCGACAGCGGGCCTGATTCCATCCTTTGTGCAGGGTGGCGCGGTCGAACTGGTTCTGAGCAAGCCGATCGCGAGGGTGCGGCTGTTCCTGACCAAGTTTGCGTGCGGGTTGCTCTTCAGCGCGCTGCAGGTAGCGGTCTTCTCGCTGGCATCGTTTCTGGTGATCGGGCTGCGCGGCAATTCCTGGGAGCCCTCGGTCTTCTGGGCGGTGCCGCTGGTCGTCATCTTCTTCAGTTACCTGTACTCCATATGCGCGCTGATCGGGCTGCTGACGCGATCAACGATTGCGGCCCTGTTATTGACGATGGTGGCGTGGTTCGGGTTGTTCGTCATCAACGCCACCGACGCGGCCTTCATCACGCTGCGCGAGACCAACCAGATGAACATCGAACGCATCGAGAAGTCGGTGGAGAAAGGGGAGAAGTTCGCCATCAGGCAGTGGCAGCAGGTGTGGATCACGCAGCAGTCCAAGCAACTGCCCGAGGGTTCGGATGTTCCTGTTCCGCCCGTTCCCTCGACCATGGAACTTGACGATTCGGTTCCCAGTCTGGCGGAAAATCGTCGCGACCTGGAGAATGCTCGCTCGAACCAGCGGAGTTGGGAGAAGTGGTTCACGATGGTGGTGGGCGTGAAGACGCTGCTGCCCAAGACGGGCGAGACGATCGGTTTGCTGGAGCGCACGCTGGACAAGGAAATGGCGCTCACAGGTAGAGCGGATGATGAGGATGAGGACGAGATCGCCAATCAGCCGCCTGGCAAAGCGAACAAAGTTCGATTCGGCGAACGGATGTCCAAGAAAGATGAACGAGAACTAGGCAAGCGCGTCGAGCTGCGGCTGCGCTCGCGGAGCGTCTGGTGGGTCCTGGGAACATCACTTATGTTCGAGGCGGTGATCCTCACGATTGCCTGCTGGGTGTTTGCAAAACGAGACTTTTAGCGCGGATACATCAATGTCATGTTCCAGCCGATGCTCGCCGGTCACTCGTGGCCTTCATGTACACTCATCGGCTTGGAGCGGGGATCATGCACCGCTGGTTTGCTGCGAGACGCGACCGACTGTCCTCGGAACTCGCCTTCGACGTATCTTTGAAGCCAAACAAAAAACCCGGCGTGGGCCGGGGTTGAACGTGCTGAGACTTCTTTGAGTCTTCTTTGAGTCTTGGTTGGTGGTCGATTATCGCTTGCTGAACTGGAAGCGACGACGTGCACCAGCCTGGCCGTACTTCTTGCGTTCGACCTTGCGGGCATCGCGGGTGGTAAAGCCAGCATCGCGCAGGGGGATGTAGAGGTTGGGATCAAAGTCAACAAGTGCGCGAGCGATCGCCAGGCGCATCGCGCCAGCCTGGCCCATGTGCCCGCCGCCATGGCACTTGGCCTTGACCTCGAACTTGCCGAAGTGGCCGGTCAGGGTGAGGGCACCGATGGCATCGTTGCGGTCTTGCTCTTCGGTGAAGTAGACTTCAACTGCCTTGGGTTTGGGATTCGTTCCGATGATGCTGACGGTCGCCTTGTCGGCGCTGGCGGGACGGATGCGAACACGGCAGACCGCGGACTTGCGCCGGCCAGTGCCCCACCACCAGCCGCGCTTATCGGCGGGCTTGGCAGTGCGCACGGGAGCGGTGTTGACGGGGGCTGCGGGGGCTTCGCCTGGCAGGTCACCCAAAGTGAGGCCGGCATTGAGTCCAGCGTTGAGGCTGGAAGCCAGGGGCGAGTTGAGGTTCATCGTGGACATGAGTCGTATATTCCTTGAGACGGGGCACAAGCACGCTTGCGCCACCTGTGAATGTTTAGAGAACGGTCATCGGGACGGGCTTGTTGGCGGCGAAGGTGTGTTCCTGGCCGTCAAAAACGTACAACTTCTTGAGCATGACGCGGCTGAGCCGGTTCTTGGGCATCATGCGGCGCACGGCGTCGGAGATGAGTTGCTCGGCCTTGGCCTCGCGAACCTGGGCATACGTGCGGACCTTGAGGCCACCCGGGTACTCGGTGTACCGCATCTTGAGGTTCTGCTCGCCCTTGTTGCCAGTCAATTCGACCTGCTTGGCATTGATGACGATGATGTTCTCGCCCGTGTCGATGTGGGGCGTGTACTCGGGGCGGTGCTTGCCCATGAGCACGTTGGCGACCTGCGCAGCAAGGCGGCCCAAGGGCACGCCCGCGGCATCGACGAGATAATACTTGCGGACCACGCCATCGGGCGTGGTGGTCAGCGTGGTCTGACGACGGGCTGACACAACGGAATGAGGCATGACGACTCCTGCGATGTGCTTCCTGGAGACTGTCCAGTGATGGAGAGCCCTTGCGAAGCGGATACGCCGCGCTGCCGGGCGGGTCGGCCAGCGTGGGTTGCACGCTGGAGAGATGAGGGATGGTTTCTCGCCAGAACCCTTTGAGAGTGACTGGCGTGAATCGGAAGTATTGGCAGGAATGGGCGGAATTTCCAGTGGACTGGACGACGCAGGTGCGATTGGAGGGGATTGGACAGTCAATATCCCAGGATTGCTGGATTTTGTCCGGGCATGGTGCACCTTTCAGGCATGCGACTCCTGCTTTCGGGCATCTCCATGTGTGAGTTGGCCAGTCAAGCCTTGGCCCAGATTGACCCCCTGACCGGCATCGACATGGCCCGGATCGGGGCGGTTGGAACGTGGGGTACAACCGCGAGGACCCCACCGGACGGGTGACGGAATAACCTCACAGGGTTTCCGGATAGCGTCTGCAATACCAACTCCACCAGTGGCGATCGTGAGTACTGCTATTTTCCTTTGTATCAGTCGAAGAGGACGAAGTATTCTCAAGTAACTGAGAGGATTTGTAGGCAGGTAGCCCGAACCAGTTACGAACCCCTGCCATCAATCGCTCTGAGATTGATGGCACAAATAAAATGGAGTAGATAACTTGCCCGGCGGAACGCTGGGCCTGCCTCACCCCGCCATTCGTCGATCATCGTCGTCGAGCAAGCCGTAAGCCTTCATCTTCTTGTACAGCGTGGTGCGGTTGATGCCCAGTTGGTCGCTGGTCTTCTGGCGGTTCCACTGGTTGGCTTCGAGAGCCTTGACGATGATACGTTTTTCGGGTTCGCGCAACGCGTCTTCGAGTTTCATGGGGACCCATGGCGTCGCTGGATCGTCGAGCGATGCGCCGGCAAGCATCGGCTGGTGCGACAGGCGCAGTTGGTGAGGCACAGACGTTGTGGCTTGGGATGGAACATGCTGCAGAGTGCTGCCCCGTGCAGGCGGGGGCGGGCCATCTGCTTGGGCAGCCAGCACATGGCCCGGAAGATCGTCGAGGGTGATGACCTGGCCGCGAGCCAGCACCGCGGCTCGCTCGATCAGGTTCTGCAACTCGCGCACGTTGCCGGGATAGGTATATCGCTTGAGCGTCTGCATCGCGTCGGTGGTAAAACCGACGAGTTGGCGGCCCAATTCGCCCGCGTGCTTGGTGAGGAAGGCGTGGGCCAGGTCCTCGATGTCACCAACCCGATCGCGCAGGGGGGGCAGTTCAATCTTGACGACATTGATGCGGTAGTACAGGTCCTGGCGGAACTGGCCATTGCTCACGAGCGCTTCGAGTGGCTGATTGCTCGCAAGGACCACACGCACATCAACGTCGATGGTTTGCGAAGAGCCCACCGGCTCGAGTTTGCGTTCCTGCAAGACGCGCAGCAACTTGAGTTGCATCGCGGGGCTTGCCGAATTGATCTCATCAAGGAAGATCGTGCCACCATTGGCCGCGACGAAGCGTCCGATCTTGTCGACGTGCGCTCCGGTAAAGGCACCCTTGACGTGACCGAAGAGTTCGCTCTCGAGCAGCGTCTCGGGGATGCTGCCGCAGGAGAGTTCGACGAAGGGCTTGCCCTTGCGAGTGCTGTGCTCGTGGATGGCGTGGGCGATCAAGCTCTTGCCCGTGCCCGATTCGCCGGTCATCAGCACGGTGGTCTTGCTCGCAGCGACGGCCTTCACAAGTTCAAAGACGCGAGCCATGCGCGGATCGCTCCCGACAACATTGGCGAGGGCGGTGACGGAGAGGGAGCGGGCCTTGAGCGACTGGTTCTCCGCGAGCAAGGCCCGCTGGCGCAAGGCCCGCTGAAGGCTCAGTCGCAGTTCTTCATCAACGATGGGCTTAGTGATGTAATCGCACGCGCCCAGACGCAGGGCCTCGACGGCGCTCTCCACGCTGCCAAAGGCGGTGGTCACGACGATCGCCGTCTCTCCGAATTGCTTGTTGATTGTGCGCAGCAACTCGACACCATCATGCATGGACAGGTCAAGCAAGGCGACATCAAAGGGGCGAGGCTGGCCCAGCGAGCCATACACCTCGGTCTGCGCGAGCGCCAGGGCCTCGAGCGATTCCTCGCCATTGAGCACGGTCATGACCTCGTGCCCAAGACCAGCGCAGAACTCCGCGATGGACTCGGCAAAGACCGCATCGCGATCAACGATCAGCAGCCGTGCGCCGGCATGTGCTTGGGACTTCGTCACGCCATCACTCCCTTGTACATTCGCATTGGCTTGCGTTCCAATTACCCTGGATTCCGTTCGCACTCGTTGCATTCACAAGACCTCACGCCGAGTGGCGATACTGCATCGGGCTTGCCACGCTGGGAAAACGCACGCGCAGGAGGCATCCGCGATCACCATCACGCATCGCAAGCCGGCTTTTGAGTTCAATGGTGCCCCCCATGCCTTGCACGACATTCTTCGCAACGCTCAGCCCCACGCCCGCGCCGCGCGGCTTGGTGGTGTAGCCCAGGTTGAAGACCCGCTGCGGATCGCTCGCATTGGATAGCCCGATGCCATCGTCGCGGACATCAAGCACGCACCACACACGATCGTCCCGACCATGCGCGACCTCTCTGGGCGGAACATCCGGGCGCAGTTCGACTTCGACGGTCCCGTGCGATTCGCCGCGCTTGCTGATGGCTTCGATGGCGTTCTGGATGGCGTTGAGGGCGACGGTGTAGATCGCGCCGCTGGGCTGCATGGCCAGGGCTGGCGCGATCGTGACGCGAATCTCAACACCCTGCTTGCGTGCAAGTGGCTCGCAAACTTCCGCAGCGTGCTGGATCGCTTCGCCCAGTGTCACCGGGCGGCTCTTCTGGAGGTGTGGCGAACCCAGCGATAGGCCCTTGCCCTGCATCGCTGCGTGAACCAGTTCGCTCATGCGATCAAGATTGTCCGCGGCGGTCGTCAGCAGGGTCTCGGCTCGTGCAATGCCCGCCGCGGTCAGGATCGCATCCGCCTTGAGCGTGCGCTGCGCTTGATCGATGCTGGACAAGGACGCATCCAGCAGGTCGGTGAGGCCATGCAACAACCCACCGACACGATCGACCGTGGAGTAGGTCGCGGCTGGCGAATCCTGACGCGCAGCGCCAATGGCTCGAAAGTCGCGTGAAAAGGGAATCGGCGCGGGTCCGTTGGCTTCGGGGTTGGAATGAGAATCCTGCGACATACCGCCATCATCGAGCCCATCACGAAGCGCGCGATGGGTGATGTTGCATCTGGACAACATGGCCTGGTCCAGAAAACGATTGTGCCGACTGTGCGGGTGGCACAGGGCCGGATGGGGTCGGATGGGGCCGAATAACCAGCCTGTCACGATTACAAACGGCACGCAAGTTTGCCTGCAACGACCACTTGATGCCTGCGAGAATCAAAGCGTGTGCTTCGAGAGGTGTCTGGACAACGCCGCTTTGATCGTCGGGTCAGATTGCAAAACTTGTGGGCGTTTGGTTATGGACGTGTTTCGTTGGCGGGATGCTCGGGTTGCGTCATCGCCGAACCCAACTCAATCACGTTCTTACCCTGGCGCTTCGACTGGATCAGCAGCCGGTCGGCGGATTGGAGGAGCGCCTCGGGAGAGTTGCCATCCCAGGGGAACGTGGCCAGTCCTCCAGAAATAGTGAGGCTGGCCGGGGGCAACTGGCTGAGCAGTTGCGTGAGTTGCGGGAATCGATGGGCTGCCAGTTGGCGCTGGAATCGCTTGGCCAGTTGGGCGACCGAGGTTGGGTGGCGAGAGCCTTCAATGCGCGAGCCTTCAGGTTCGTCGAAAATCACCACGAATTCATCCCCACCAAGACGGCAGACGCGGTCGGTCGGTCGAACAACGCTTCGAAGCAGGCTCACGGTCTGCTTGAGTATCTGGTCGCCAGCCTCGTGTCCGAACTGATCGTTGTACTTCTTGAAGTTGTCCAGATCGAAGACGAAGACGGTGAGGAAGTGACGGTGCGTGCGGGCGTGGTCGAGGGCGCCGGCCATAAAGCGATCAAAGTAGCGACGGTTCCACGCACCGGTCAGCGGATCGGTGAAGGCGGCCTCACGCAACTGTGCTTGTTGATCGCGCAAACGCAGCCAGGTTGCCAGCCAGTTGGCGTGTGGCACAAGTTGATGCAATGACGTGCGCTCAGCGCGAAGCAGGCCGTAGG
>CAYRPC010000080.1:0-13585 GCA_964425995.1 uncultured Phycisphaeraceae bacterium | reverse complement strand
CAACTCTGCACAAGACATGTACCGCTTCAACTTTACAGTGCCCGCAGCTGCGCTGCCCGGTACGATCTATACCTTCAACTACATCGGTAACGTGCAGGGCATCAACTCGTGGAGCTTTGCGGGCTTTGGGCTTTGGGCACCAGTGCTCAGTGCGCCGATTGCAGTCAATTGCACAGCGACGATCACCGTCGCTGGCACGCCAACCAACAACTCATGCGGTAACTGCACACCACTCTCCAGCGGCGTGACAGTCTCCGGCACCACAGTCAGCGCAACAAATGACGGTAACTCCAGTTGTGGTGGCGTGAATGACGTGTGGTACTGCTTTACTGCGGCCTGCCCTCAACCAATCACCGTGAATACATGTGGCAGCCCGGCTGCTTCTGACACAGTACTTTCAGTACACACCGCGTGCCCGGGTCTTCTGGCAAATCAAGTTGCCTGCAACGATGACGCTTTGCCGGGCACATCATGCCCCGGAACGCTTCAGTCTTCAGTTACTTTTGTACCAACACCGGGCCAGACATACTACTTCCGCGTCGCGATGCTCGGCGCGTCGGCTCCGTTTGTCATCACGCTGAATCAGGCACCAGTCGCGCCTCCGGCGAATGATCCATGCACCGCGGCAACGCCAGTAGGCAACGGCACCACACCATTCTCCACCTGCGGAGCGACTGCGGTCGGCCCCGCAGCGTGCGCGAATATTCAGCATGATATTTGGTTCCGCTACGTTGCATCATGCAATGGCACAGTCACGATGAGCAGCTGCGGATCAACCTTCAATACTGCGATGGCGGTCTATGCAGGCAGTTGTGCCTCACCTTGCCTACTCGCATGCAATGACAACAATGGCCCGCAGTGCGCAGGCACCGCGGCGTCCGTGAGTTTCCAATCCAATGCTGGAGCGGTCTATCTCATTCGTGTTGGCGGCAGCGGTCTAGGCCAGTTCGGCGCGGGTCTGCTGACAATCGGATGCACGGCGGGCGGACCCATCAATGACAGTTGTGCGAGCCTCGTGCCAGCGAGCATCGGAACGCTGGTCGGGACGACGTTTGGCGCAACACCAACATCGGGCTTGAACGGCATGTGTGGCGCGTCAAACGCTGCACCCGATGTGTTCTATTCATTTTCAACCTGCAACTATGGCCCCGTGACCATCACGACGTGCGGCGCACCGGCCTGCACAACACCCTTTGACACGGTGCTTTCAGTCCACTCAGGTTGCCCGAGCAACATCAATAATCTGCTCATCACCTGCAACGACGACGCGCCCGCTGGCCCCTGCGTCGGCACGCTGCAGTCCTATGTCACCTTCACTCCTGTACCCTGCAGAAACTACGTCATCCGCGTCTCTGGTTTCGCTGGCCAATCGGGCAACTTCAACCTCAACATCTCGCAGGCAGTCTCACCTCCGCCCAATAACGCCGCGTGCTCGTTTATCAACGTATCCAGTGGCACAACAACACAATTCTCAACATGCGGCTCGACGACCGATGGCATTGGTCAGCCCTGCGGAGCGATCGGTAATGACATCTGGTATCGCTGGACTGCACCATGCAGCGGTCAAGCCGTCATTGACACCTGCGGCAGCAGCTATGACAGCGTGCTCGCGGTCTACGCGTCGGTCGCGTGCCCGCCGCCAGCGGCAACCCTGCTCCCCAACGGCTGCAACGATGACAGTGCCTCTGGCGCGTGCGGATGGCTCTCATCTCGTGTGACGGTCACTGTGGTCGCCGGTCAAACCTACTCTATCCGCGTTGGCGGCTTTGTCGGCCAAACCGGCTGTGGCAACCTCACCATCTCGGGTCCCAGCGTCCCCAACCCAACCTGCCCGCCAACTGCCGGTCCGTTCGCACCCGCGCAGTACTACCAAATCCTTGGCTCATCGTCGGGAGCCAACTGGAAGTGGCGCATCGAACAGGCCTGCTGCTTCACCTTCGATAATTGCAGCGTCCCTGGCGTTCCCGCAGGCGGCACCTCGGCGCAACTCGCGACGCAGTTTGTCGCCAGCCTCCAGGCGCAGTGCAGCACGTCCACCATCATCACCAACTACGGCGGCGGCTTGTTCTCCATCAAGGCTCGCCCCTGCCCTGGTAATACGAATCCCATCCGCCTCTTCGTCGGAACCGCCACTGATCCGTGCAACTTGCTGTGCGCAGTCGTGCCGGGCAACATCTCAACCACCGGCCCCTGCAACTTCAACCCCGCCATCATCGAATTGGAAACCTCCGGCATCGATTGCAACGGCAACGGCGTCGACGACCTCGTCGATATCGCCCGTGAATCCAGCGCAGACTCCAACAACGATGGTGTTCCCGATGAGTGCGCACCATTCTGCGACAGCATCGACTTCAACAACGATGGCAGCCTCTTTGATCCACAGGACATCGAGGCGTTCCTGAGCATCTATGGTGAAGGGCCGTGCATCCCGATCACCGCTACATGCAACGACATCGACTTCAACAACGACAGCTCAGTCTTTGATCCGTGCGACATCAATAGCTTCCTGACAGTCTTCGGCGAAGGACCTTGCACACTCTGCGGTCAATAATCATTCACTCGCGTGCGCAGGAGACTGCCCACGCGGGTATCAAGAGTTGTGCTGGTGGACGAAGCCATGTGTGCGACTGACCGTCTCACGTTCCGTTGACACAAACCCCTCCGGGCTGCAACAGCCCAGAGCAAGGAGTGTCACGACAGGCAAGCAGGTCTATTTCGATGAGTTCAAACGTTCAGCGGTCGAGCAGGTGGTCGTGCATCGCCACACCATGAGCTCGGTCGCCAAGCTGCTGGCCATCAACTACCAGTCACTGCGCCAGTGGGTCCTTGCCGCGAAGGTTGCTTCGTCGGCTTCCACCGTCCCCGCCGAACTCCCGACCCAACTCCGGCTCCGCTACGGCTCGCTCCGTTGATTTCAACCTGTGTCCCCCGCTGAGACCCCCGGCGTCTGCATCAAAACAGTAAGAAACCGTGAACAATCAGCAACGTGCGGACTCGCTCCAATTCCTGATTCGACAACGACTTGAGCCACAATTGCAGTGATTCCAGCAGGTTCTGGTCATTGCCTGGCGAGAATCCCCCCCTCTCCGCTTTCGTTGACCCCCTGTTTGCATCCACTGTGATTGCAGTGGTTTGCGAATGGGGGGTCGTCGTTTTTTGCGTGTGGTGTCTCTCGGTGGTGTTCACGTTTGCATTCGTGTGTGATGCCGAAAGTACCGCTGGCTGCCAATGCCGACGGGCAGCTCGAACCCAGCGAACGGTTCTACCTCATGTACGATGATCGCTGGCGGATCGTGGCGACGTTCCGGGACCAGGACGTGAATGCCAAGGAATCGCTCGTGTATCACGCAAGTGGTCTTGCAGGGCGGGGCAATTCCTCATATATTGATAGCGTGATCCTGCGTGACCGCGACATCAACAGCACCGACGCGGCGGATTGGGACAACCTCTACACCGAGGCCAGCTCGAACGCGGCGATCCCGGTGGACTTTGACTTCGATGGCGCAGCGTTTGATCCCGCCGACAACGACGCGTTCTACGCGGCGTATAGCGAGGCGAGTGAATGGAGCAATGGTGGCGCGGGAGGTGGAAGACTCAGCCGCATCGGGAATCGCAAGGGGTATGCGGGGTATGAGTTTGACCGCAGCATCGAGGCGTATCACGTCAGGCACAGGGTGTACATACCGGAACTCGGCAGGTGGACGAAGAGAGATCCGATTGGGTATGTCGATGGCATGGGGCTATATCAATATGTAAACGGCAATGTTATTCGACTGATTGACACATTTGGGTTGCTTGGTAACACTCCTGGCAGAATTTGTAATAATACAACACAAACGTTACTGATTTGGACAGATCATGATGGCTTCCGAGTCTTGCAGCCGGGCGAATGTTCTGGAGATGAAAATGACGGCGATACTGGAGATTATTGGTACATTCCAGGGACAGGTTGGGTAAAGTGTCCAGGTAATTGGAACCCATTAGGTGATCCAACGCTATGTAGTCCAACGGACAAGAATCCAAACGATGGCAGACCGGTCATTCACCCTCTAGATCCAGACCGTTGGAATCCTAGCGGAGAGGGTGAATCAAAAAGGGCGTGCGATAAAGTATGTTCTATTCGAATTGCTCAAGCCGCGAGTTCGGCTACAACAACGCACTACGTGATGGGTATATCAGCACAGGCTGATGACGATCCGGCAGGGTTTGGTGAGTATTGTAAGTGCATGAGTTTTTGCACAGGAGTTGCTCCAGAGGGTTGCGACCCAATCCTGCCACCTCCACCTCCTCCGCCGCGAGTTAGGCCTATTGACGGCCCACGACGCCCCGGCGAGTTCTAGTTCGTTTTATTATTCTGACGGCAATATGTGGCAATGAATATTACTGCACAAAAAAGCAACATTTTCAGAATAGTGTACGTTGTGTTCATCACTTACGTGCTTTCAATCAGCTTGCTTGTTGTGCCAAGTGTTTCATGGATGAACAAATATGGCATTCGTGTACGTATGCGATCTGCTATGCTACAAGTCGATGTTTTCAACAACTTATCCCCTAGCGAAATCGCTAGAATGAGCGGCTGGTCAAGAGCCTATCCGTCGGGCATGCCTGACATTTTTCCAAGTTTAGTCGTTTTAAACAACAAGTTAAGGATTACTTTTCCGCTGTACCTTTTGTGCTTATTAGTAATTTTCTGTATTAGCAGATTGAATAAAAAAGAGTTTCTACATTGCACCAATTGCAAATACGACCTGAGTGGGTTGAATGCAACTGAATCAGATCACGGTATCAAATGCCCCGAGTGCGGTGTGTGTAATATTGGAAGCGTGAAGGTGGCACGACAGGCAGGTGGCACAACTTGACAAGGAGGTGACGTGACCCGTGACACAGGCTGTCTGCTTTGAGACTGCCTGTGTCACGGGTCTGGGCTTCCGCATCATGTGGCAGCACGACGCCGACCTGAGTTTCACGACGCTGACCGACAGCGAGCGATACTACTTCATGTACGACGAGCGCTGGCGGATTATCGGCACATTCCGCGATCAGGATGTGAACACCAAGGAATCGTTTGTCTGCCACGCAAGTGGCATTGCAGGAAGAGGCGGTTCCTCGTATATTGATAGCGTGATCCTGCGTGACCGCGACACCAGCCGCCACACCATGCCCACCAATCTCCACACTCGCCCGCCGCTCCTCTACCCTCACCCATGCAAGCCATCCGCGTTCACTCCTTCGGCGGCCCCGAAGTTCTGCAACTTGAATCCCTGCCAGACCCCACCCCCTCGCCAACCCAAGCCCTGATCCGCCTCCACGCCGCGGGCATCAACCCCGTCGATACCTACATCCGTTCCGGCCAGTACGCCAAACTACCAGCCCTCCCCTTCACGCCCGGCATGGACGGAGCGGGCGAAGTGCTTGCCTTGGGTGATGCGTTCAAGCATCCCGCCATCACAGTCGGCTCGCGCGTCTGGCTCTGTCGCCCCGCCGCCCCCACGGGCACATACGCCACGCACTGTCTGTCAGAGCCGCGATCCCTCGCGCTCATGCCCGACGATCTTTCCTTTGAGCAAGCCGCTGGCGTTGGCGTGGCGTATCTCACGGCCTGGCAGGCGTGCATCAAAAAAGCCGGGCTGACACAATCCGACACCATCCTGATCCATGGCGGCAGTGGGGGAGTCGGGCTTGCTGCGATTCAATTGGCCCGCGCATTGGGCTGCACGGTGATTGCAACCGCCGGGACCGAGGCGGGCTTGCACAAGGTGATCATCGAAGGTGCGGATTATGCCGTGAATCATCGTGAAGATGGCTATGACCGCAAGATCATGGGCCTGACCGATCAGAAGGGTCCGGATGTTATCATCGAGATGTTGGCCAACGTCAACCTCGCCCGTGACCTCGCAATGATCGCCCTGCGGGGCCGGATCGTGATCGTCGGCAACCGGGGTGAAATCACCCTCAATCCCAGGGCCGCGATGGCAAAGGATGCAAGCATCACTGGCATGAGCCTGATGAACGCCACCGACCTGGAATGGGCCTTGGCGATGCGCTCCACGCGCGAAGGCCTGAACAATCACAGCCTGCGCCCCGTGATTCGACAGTCCCTCCCCCTCGCGGAGGCTTCCGCCGCGCACGCCCTTGTCATGCAGGATGGCGCGTTGGGAAAGATCGTGCTGACCTGCATTGCGTGAAAATGCTGAACGCGGCCGATTCGCTCGATATATCAGCGCGATCTCTCAGCGCGATCTATCAGCGCGATATATCGAGTGAAAGGGCCGCGTTCAGCGTGCTGGATGTTTCAGTGAAGCGCAACCATGCTCGCATGCCGAGCCGTGTATTTGCGCTACCGAGGACGGGGCGTTGCGGGTGGCTGAGTTGCTGGTGGATTTCTTGGCTGAGTTGATGGCTGGTTGGACGGCTGGCCAGGATTCAGCGGAGCGACCGTGTTTTGCCGTCCCCCAGGCTGTGTGCCTGATCCATTCTGAGCATTTTGATCATTTTGATCATTCTGCCCGTCCCGCATTGAGGCTGGTTGTGCCGGATTGCTCATCCCGGCATCGCCCGACCAAGTCGCGCGCGCATCACGCAGGTACTTCGTCATCGCTTGCTGGTCGTTCAGCACATTCTGGACCAGGTCCAGCAATGCCTGGCTCTGGCGCTCACCCGTCATGCCTCGGACCTCGCCGAGTTGGCGAAGCCGTTGGGTGGCGGTGCTTCGAAGCCCATCTTCCTGTTCGACCAATTGCGAGGTCTGCTGCGAAAAGGCTGCGAGACCTTCCTGCGTTGACATGGCAAAGGGACTGTTGAACCGACCCGTGCCATCGGAATTTCCTGCCACCCCTGCACCAGGATTTCGCTGACTGTTCATGTCATCGCCGCCCTGCTGGTCTGATTGTGCTTGTGCTCCAGACATATCGCCCGACCACACGCTGCGTGCTTCGGTCAGGTATTCCCCCATGACCTGTTGATCCCGCAGCATCTGCTGAAGGGTCGAGAGCAGCCCGGTAGTGAGCTCATCGCCACGCAAACTGCGCAGGCCTGCAAACTGCGTGAGCCGCGCTTCATTGGACTGCGCGAGCCGTGATTCGAGGCGCGTCAGGCGCTCCACCGCCTGATCGACGCGAGCCGTGTCCTGCGGATTCGAGAGCGCAAATGGTCGGTTGAATCGAGGCTGGTCGTCGGTACGTGCATTGGTCCGTGTCCGGTTAGGATCGCTCGTGTCGTTCACGCCATCCTTCTGATCTGCTGGTCGGGCCGTCCCTGGGTCTGTTGCGGGTGGGGGTGCTGGCGTTGCTTCCGGTTGGCCTGGGTTGCGCTGGGCGGGATTGGCGGGCTGAGTTGTTGGCCGCGTGACTGGCTGCCTATCTGGTTGAGTTGCGGGCTGAGTCGTTGGCTGATTGGCGGGCTGGTCAGCACTTGCCTGCAGGGCATGCGCGGAGCCTGCCAAAGTCAGCATCGTCACGATGATGCCATAGATTGGATAGACGCAGCAGTGAGCCGACTTGTCGAGCGAGCGTTGCAATTGCATGATGTGTCTCCGTTTGCCGACGCGAGTGATTGCACAAGCATGCCAGCGGACAAGAGCACGATCGCTCAGCCGCCACCATGCTCGCATAAACGCGTTCAGCAGTGAAAGCATGCACAAACCGCGCGTCCGCCTGAATTGCTGATAAAAGACCCTTCACCGCGTCACGCTCTCACGAGCGCGGAGCAGGCCAAACACCGCCCGATGCAGCGTGCACAATCGTCTCGATAATTGCATCCGGATCGGCGAGTTTGGACACAAAACCCCACGCGCCCGCTCGGATCACATCCGCGATAAACTCCGGGGCATCGTGGCCGCTATAGACGATGGTCTTAACTTCCGGCATTGATGCCGCCAGTTCTGAAACCGCCTCAATGGGTGGCTTCCCTGGCATGGTGGCGTCCAGCAGAATTACACTTGGCTTCAGCGTGCGCACGGCATCAAGCAACGCGTCCGCAGAGGCCACGCACCCCACACATCTGGTGGCTGTGTTCGCGTTGAGCAGCATGCTCATGGTCCGCGTCATGTCGGGTGAATCGTCCACACAGAGCACGCCAATGCGCGACCCGGCCTTCGTTCCCGTCGAATCGCTCGCTGGTGAAAGATAATTCATCCAGCCCATCATAACAGTTTTATGGGCCATGGGAATGCCTAGGAAGATAATTGCATCAACTTGATAAGTTCTTCAAGATCAACTGGCTTGGTCACATATGCATCAAATCCGGCTGCCTTCGCCTTGGCGGCATCGGTTTCCTGGCCATAGCCGCTGAGGGCAATCAGTCGGGCGGACTTTGTTCGTTCCTCGGTTCGCAACCGACGAGCAAGTTCGTACCCGCTCATTCCAGGGAGACCGATGTCAAGGATCAACACGTCAGGCTGGCTGGCAATTGCAGCCTTCAGACCCTGGTGACCGTCCACGGCCGTCTCCACAATGAAACCTCTGGCGCGAAGCCCGAAGGACAACATCGAGAGCAAGTCGGAGTTATCGTCAACCAGCAAGACTCGGACCTTCCCCTCAGCATGCTGCGCACGAACGGCAGTTATGGGCTGAATGCGGACATCGATATCCTTATTTAGCATGGGCAATTCAAATATAAATTCCGCGCCCCTGCCCGGGCCCTCGCTCCGGACCGCGATCGTGCCCCCGTGCATCTCAACCAGGCGCTGGCACAAGGAAAGGCCGATGCCCAGTCCGCCCTGGGATCGATCCAGCGCACGCTCTGACTGTGTGAACAGATCAAACACGTGCGGCTGCAGTTGCGCCTCTATACCCATGCCGTTGTCGCGGACACGAATCCTGGCGCGACGTGAGCCGTCCGCCCCAACCGCCACATCGCTCGATATCTCGATGCGCCCGCCCTCGGGCGTGTACTTCGCCGCGTTGATCAGGAGATTGACCACCACTTGCTCGATGCGCACCGGGTCGACGTCGGCTTGAAGGGCGGTCGGATGCAGGTGCAGGGTGAGTGTGTGATGCTGGGCATCAATGAGTGGCTTTGAGGTTTCAATGGCGTGACTAATGATCTTGTTGAGATCAACAACAGTGCGTTGCAATAGGATTCGGCTGCTCGCGACCCGCGACATGTCCAGCATCTCTCCCACCAGCCGCGTCAAGGTTGCGGTCTGTCGCTCGATGATCTCGCGGGCTTCCTTGCAGATCGGGTGCTCATCCGCGGACTCGTGCGCGCGCAGCAGATGCAAGGCGGCGCGGATCGGAGCCAGCGGATTCCGCAGTTCGTGGCTCAGCATGGCGAGAAACTCGTCCTTGCGACGGTCGATGTCCTTGATCGTCTGCTCCCGGGTCTTCTGCAAGGTGATGTCAAAGAGCACACCGATGAACCGGACCGACCGGTGCGTCACCTGATGATACATAAACTGTCCCGCAGCGCGCACCCAGATGATCGCTCCGTCGTCGGCGCGGCGAATGCGATGCTCAGACCTGAAGAGGGTGCGCTCGCGCTGGGCCCGCTCCCATTCGTTCAGCACCGACGCCAGGTCTTCGGGGAGTATGCAGTCCTTCCACATCGCTTCGCTGGCCTCGAAGGTGGGCGTGGGCTCATAGCCCAGCATGATGAAGTGGCTCCTGGACCAGAGGTTTCGTCCGCTGACCAGGTCAAGGTCCCACACGCCCGCCTCGCCCGCCACCATCGCCATCTGCAGTCGCTCCTCGCTGGCGCGCTGGGCCTCCGCTGCCTGCTTTCTTTCCGTGATGTCCTTGAAAAAGATGGCTACCTGCAAACGATCGGGGGCACCGAATCGGAAGGCATAAACCTCGTACCACTTGCCCAGCGTGGCCGCATATTGCTCAAAGCGCTGGGCCTCGCCCGTCATAGCAATTCGTCCGTAGTTTTCTATCCACCAAGGCTCCAGTCCTGGCAGTAACTCCAGCACCGTGCCGCGCCGGTAGTCGTTGAGCCCGGTAAAGCGCACGAAGGCGGGGTTGGCCTCGAGTATGTTGTAGTCGATGGGCTTACCGCTCTCGCCAGGGATCATTTCGATGATCGAGAACCCCTGGTCGATTGACTCGAACAGCGTGCGGTACCGAGCCTCGCTCTCGGCCAGCAGATGCTGTTCATGCTTGCGCTGGGTGATGTCCTGGATGGTGCCGATGATGCCGGTGATGCCGGTGATGCGACCGCCCGCACCGCCAACGGACTTGCCCGTGAACTCCACGTGCCGCCACTCTCCACCCGGGCGGCGAAGACGGCAGGTGGTGGCAAAGGGCACCGCGTCGCGCACGGTTCGCGCCATCGCCTCTTCCATTGCCGGGCGATCCTCGGGATGCAGGAACTCCGCAAAGTAGCGATCCCTGCCAACCGGTGGATCACCCGTAGGCACGCCCATGATCCGCGCAGTCACATCGTTCTCCCACACGACAAGATCGGTGCGCGTATCCCACGACCAGATGCCCAGCGCCGCGGCCTGTGTCGCCAGTTCCAGCCGATCCTTGGCTTCACGGATGGCGGTTTCGACTCGCTTCCGCTCAGTGATGTCGATGAAGGTGCCCAGACAACCCCGCACCTTGCCCGAAGCGTTGAAGAGCGGAGCCGCGTATTCACACAGCGTCACCACTCGCCCGTCGGCGTGGACCAGGTCCACTTCCTCGCCCACGATCGGGCGGCCTTCCCGTGCCGCACGCTGCATCGGAAGGTCCTCCGCCGCGACTTCAAAGCCATCCCGCATCACCTTGAACGGTAATGTGACTGGCAATTGATCGGTACCCTCGGCTGACTTGGAAACATTGATGTCCGCCCGCACCGCCAGCATCGTTGCCCCCGCAGGATTGCAGGTGATGACAGTGCATGCCGGATCATGGGCGATGAAGACGCCTATGGGTATGGTGTTGAGCAGCAGTTGCAACTCCTCGCCCCGGTCTCGAAGGAGAGCGTTGATGCTGGCAAGTTCCGCTGTGTACTGTTTGAACTTCTGTTCAACAACCTTTCGCTCGTTGATGTCCCGGAAGACCAGCACCGAACCAAGCGTCGCACCACCCGAATCCTTGATCGGGGCGGCGCTGTCGTCGATCGGTCGTTCCGTTCCGTCCTTGGAGATGAGCAGTGTGTGGTTGGCCAGACCCACCACCATGCCCTCTTCCAATGCCCGCAGGGCCGGGTTCGCGACCTCTGCCCGGGTCTCTTCGTTGATGATCCGGAACACGTCCTCGAGTGGTTGTCGGGCGGCTTGATCTTGGTCCCAGCCGGTCAGTGCCTGCGCCACGGCGTTGAGGCTCGTGACGCGACCGGCGACATCTGTTGTGATCACACCATCGCCGATGCTGGCGAGCGTCGCGCGAAGCCGCTCACGCTCAAAGTAAACCTCGCGCTCCGTCCGCAGGATCGCCCTGGCGATGGTCCCCGCTGTCAGCGATGCGACAAGAAATCCTGCCAGCAGCAGTATCGCTCCCGTGAGAATGTGCCGTTTGATATGCTCCTCTGCAACCGCCTTGCGCTCGTTGACGGTGGCAATGGCATCGGCTTGCAGCCGATCATTCAGGAAACTGATCAACTCGCGCCGCTGCGTCGCAATCAATGCAAGCACGTCGGCGTTGCCCACAACGCCAGGATCGGCAAGCACCAACTTCGTTGAGGCGCGGAATGCCTTCCAGCGATCCCCGAACTCAGCCGCGAACTGGTGTTGGGTGGGCGTTTGGGCCAATCTGGTATATTCCGCCAGGTGACTCTCAACATCCTGGGCACGGACTTGCGATTCTTCCTTGTATGTCTCATCCCCGCTCTGGACATAGACACGCAATGAAAGCGCATGCCCCAGAACGCCGATCTCCAACTCGCGCCCCTCTGCCGCACGTTGGCGAGCAGTGGTGGCAAACTGAGCGAATTGTCGCTCGGTCGAGATGGTCAGAAGCACCATGCTTGCTACTGAGGCCAGGAGCAGGACAATGAGCGTCCCAAAGCCCAACCACAATCGTGCGACGGTCGTCATGGGCTGATGTCCTTTGCGTGCAAGTTGGTGCGATCACGCACCGTCGCTCTGATGATACGTCCGTGTGTTTGACGCAATGCGCGCGTGGGGCGTGCAACGTCGGACATGTTGCGACACGATGCTGCATCATCCGGCACACGGCCCTTGGAGCATGAGCGCAGCGTGAAGTGGAAGTGAGCAGGATTTCATCTGCCGGACTTGCAACGATCTGGAAACGACTCCCAGAAGTGCATTGCACGACCGGCAAGCGTGCATTTGTCATCCCGCCACCTCTGAGCATGATGGCGCATGGGTTCGCAAAGGTGAGGACCATGGCAGGACCATCGCACTTGAAGTCACTCACTTCATCACAGTTTCACACCTCGTGCCACTTTGCTTCCATGAGCAACACCGAAACTCCCACCATCCAAACCAACCTCCGCACCATCGCGGAACTGATCAAGAACGTCCGCGTGGCCATGATGTTTACCCAGCGAGATGATCGGTTCAACCTCGATGCGCTCAAAGGCCGGCCCATGTACACGCAGAAAGTCGACCCCGAAACCTTCGAAGGTGTGCTCTGGTTCTTCACCGATGCCTCGACGTCCAAGGTCCATGAGATCGAAACTCATCCCCGCGTGCTGCTGAGCTACGCCATGCCCGAAGAAAACACCTACGCGCTGGTCTATGGCAATGCGGTGTGTGATCAGGACGAGGCAAAGGCGCGTGCGTTGTGGAACATCCACGCCAAAGGCTGGTGGCCAGAGGGCCCCACATCCGCGTCGCTCCGCATCATTCGCGTGCAGATTGATTCTGCGGAATATTGGCAGGGCCCCTCCAACGCATCATACATGCTCAGCCTCCTCAAAGCAGTCGCAACTGGACAGCAGGTGAACATCAACGCCCAGCACGGCGTGGTCGATGCCGCCAAGACTTTGTGAAGCGCCGCAAGCAGCGTGATGATGACCGGTGACGGACGGTAATAGGCGGTGATGGACGGTGATGGACGGTGATATAAAAGTGCTCGTGCAGCAACTGGCGATGAATGATGGTGCAGTTGGTGGCGGCCTTGTCACTCCTGCTATGCTGATACTTGCTCAACACCATTGCCATCGTGGGTATCGCAGCGGTGATTCTCTGGACTACGGGGATCTACTTTGCGCTGCGAGTGATTCACGACGGCAGAACCTCGCAAGGTACCTTGGGCTGGGTAGTGCTCCTCCTGCTCTTCCCTCCTCTGGGCATTCCTTTGTACTTCCTCTTTGGTGAGCGAAGGCTGGAGGGATATGTGCGGGCCAGGCGGGGCGGTCGACGCTCGCTCGACGAGTTTTATAAGTCGGTGGTCAAGGCGTTTGCATCCGTCGCGAACCAGCCCTCCGATCCCACGCTCCAGGTCCTCTCAGCGATGAGCGGCCTGGCCTGGACCTCCGGCAATCGAGTCCGACTTTTCCATCACGCCGATCCGATGTATGAGCAACTGGCCAGGGCGATCAACGGCGCGCAACGAACCTTGCTCGTGCAGTTTTATATCTACCGCGACGACGAAACCGGACGGCTGATCCGGAATTGCATCCGTGCTGCCTGCGAGCGTGGCGTTGCCGTCTCGGTCATGTACGACGAACTGGGTTGCGTCTCACTCCCCGCGTC
>CAYRPC010000079.1:0-13707 GCA_964425995.1 uncultured Phycisphaeraceae bacterium | reverse complement strand
GCCCAGCACGTTGCCCTTGCGATCGTGAGCGACCTTGGCCTTGCCCGCCGCACGCTTCTCGGCATCAACCACGACGCATTCCATCTGACGCTTGGCCAGGTCGACCTGCGCGATTTTGACGCTGACACTATCGCCAAAGTTGAACGACCGCCCGCTGCGGATGTCCACCAGAGCGCCGCTCTTGGCATCAACCTTCCAGATCGGCGTGATGTTCCCGCGCGTGGTATCGCCAGGCAAGTCCTCGCTCTTGACGAATCCATCAGCGAGGTACTTGTCGATCTGGATGAACAGTCCGCGGGGAGAAATCCCCGTGACCACTGCACGGAATGTCTCGCCTATGTGCTTCTCGAGCAGTTGCAACACCAGGAAGTTTCGAAGCTCCCGCTCCGCCGCCTCTGCGTTGCGCTCGCGCAGCCCGGCATGCCGACCAATTTCGACCAGTTCCGCCTCAGACAAGCAGCCCTTGGTGGTATTGAGTTCCTCGCCCAAACGCTTGAATTCACCCTCGCCCCGCGGGCGCTGCTGCCCGTTCTCGGTGCGATTGAGGTATTCCGCGAGCGCGCGATGCACGGTGAGATCCGCGTAGCGCCGGATCGGACTGGTGAAGTGCGCGTAGGCGGTGCTGGCAAGCGCGAAGTGTCCGACCAGCGCGGGGCTATATTCAGCGCGACTGAGTGTCCTGAGAATCGCAAAGTGGACAGCCCGCGCGGCGGGCGTACCCGCGGTTGCCTTGAGCAGGTTCTGCAACTCCTGCCTGGTCGGATTGCGCGGAATGCGGAAGCCGGCAACCAATGCCACCTTGCGCAGGCCGTCAACATTCCCGGGGATGGGCTCGGGGTGGACGCGTCGGAGCAGGGGCACTTCCATCTTCTCAAAGAGGCGTGCCAAGACCTCGTTGGCCTCGACCATGAACATCTCAATCAGTTTGTGCGTGAAGGCATCGTCCTCGCGTTCCGCATCGACCACATGCCCGCGCTCGTCATAGATCAGCACGACCTCGGGCAGGTCGAGCACGATCATCCCCGCGCGGTCACGCCGCCCCTGGATCGCCTTCGCGCACAGGTTCATCTCGCGCACGGTCTCGATCAACTGATCGGTGTACTTGGGGGGCGTCTTGGCGTGCCGACGGGCTTCGTTCAAGTCCCCGTCGATCAGGGCCTGGGCTTCGAGGTACGTCAGGCGCTTGCTGCTCCTGATCAGCGACTGGGCAACGCCCTCGCTGCGACAGGTGCCGTGCCGATCATAGGTCATGAACGCGCTTTTGCAGAATCGGGGCACGCCCTCCTGTAGAGAGCAGATGCCGTTGCTGAGCACTTCGGGCAGCATCGCAATCACATGCTTGGGCAAATAGCAACTGTTCGAGCGGTCTCGGGCCTCGACATCCAGCGTCGAATCGGGCGGGATGAAGTGGGCGACATCCGCGATGTGGACCGCTAGCTCCCAGCCTCCTCCCTCGATCGTGTCCGTGCGACGAATGCTGATGGCATCGTCGTAGTCCTTGGCATCGGGCGGGTCGATGGTGATGATGAAGTCTTCGGTTAGGTCCAGGCGACTGTCCAGCGTCGAACTGCCCTTTTCCTTCCAGTTGGCAATCTGACGCTCAAAGTCGCGCGAGGCTTCGCGGGCCTGATCGACGCAGGACTCGGGGAACTCGCCCGGCAGGTCGTAGGCCGCGATCACCGCCTGAGTTTCGACATCGGGTCGCCCAGCGTCCCCCAGCACGCGAGTGATGACACCCTCGCCCAGCATGTCGCCCTCGGGCCAGATCAGCAGTTCCACGACCACCTTGTCACCATCGCGCGCCTTGGTCGATTCCGCGTCCTTGATGACGATGGGCTGCGTGATGGAGCGACCATCGGGCAGGACGACCCACTGCGTGCCGCGCTTCTGGAGCACGCCCGTGTAGTTGCTCTTGTGGCGCTTGACAACCTCGACCACTCGCCCGACATACCCGGGGCCCTCGTCGCGCCGTTCCCGGCGCGTATCGCGCACGATCTTGATCCTCACCGTGTCGCCCGTGAGGGCATCGCTGGCATCCTCCGAGGGCACGAAAATCGAGCCTTCGCGAACTTTCATGGCAGGCTCGACAAAGCCGAAGCCGCGAGCGTTCTTGCGGAAGATGCCCTCGACGAACCCCACGCCCGCGTCGTCCTCTTCGCCAGCAAGCGAGGCAACCGAGGGCAGCGAAATGTGCCCGGAGGTGCCAATTTCCAGCAACTTGCGGTCCGCGAAAGCCTTCACGGCATCAAGGAAGTCCTGCAACTGTTCGGATGGAATGCTCAGGTCGCGCGCGACATCACCCGCTCGCGCAGGGGTGTACGTCTCGTGGGCGAGGTGGTCCAGTAATCGGCGTTGATACTTGAGGCTCAAGGTAGGTCTTTCTCTCACTCGAAAGATCACCGTATGCCACCAGTTGCAAACACCAAGTGGCGTAGTGAGCGGCACACCTCAGGCCATCACATCGACAAGCCGTCCGGTCGCAAGCACCCCCAATGGCCGACGCAGATTCTCACGCTCGAGGTACTGCCAGAAGGGCAGGGGCAACAGCAGTTCGGGCTTGGTGGGGTCGATGGGAGCAACAGGAATCGCTTCGACGGATGCAATCCGGGAGGTTGGGCACGCAACCGCATGCCTGCAATACCCGGGTTGGAACGACGACACGTGCATCTTGATCAGCCTCTGCGGTTGGTCCGACGCAGATCAAGATGTAACTACTGTGCCATTGGCTTGTGTGCAATAACACCGCCCGCCCCTACGATCTCACACGGAAGTTGGGCCGTCTGTAACGTCCCGCTGTCTGTACGCCACGACTCGTTGTCTCGACGCGTCAATCCCGTGATCCCGCTTCTACTCTCTCCCGTGCTTCGCACCAGCGACCTTGACTACCACCTGCCCGAAGAACTGATCGCGACCCAGCCCGCCACGCCGCGCGAGGCGGCGCGCCTGATGGTCGTCTCACGCCGCACAGGCGACATACTCGAGCATGCGCACGTTCGCGACCTCCCGCGATTCCTCCACAAGGACGACCTTCTTGTCCTCAACCACACCCGCGTCCTGCCCGCACGCTTTGAGGGATGGCGAGTTGACACCAATGGCCAGGTTGAAGGCCTGTACTTGCAGCCTGGCCAAACTTATGGCCAAACGCTTGGCAAAACTTGGGGCAAGTCGTCGGGTGCTGTTCCAACAAATGACGAACCTGCAAGTCGCACCTGGGTCGCCCTGCTCTCCGGGCGACGAATGCGGGAGAGCGTGCTGGTTGGCTTGCTCGACCGTTGCGGACAAGACAGTGGCTATCGCCTTCGCCTGCTCCACAAGTTTGAAGGCGATGGCGGCGCGTGGCTGGTCGAAGTTTTCAACGAGCGTGCAGCATCCTTGCCCAGCGACATCGACCTGCTCGATCTGGTCGGCCTCACGCCCTTACCGCCATATATCCGGGCAGCACGGAAACGCAACGCGATCGCCAGCGACGACACAGTCGATCGTGAACGCTACCAGACTGTCTACGCCAAGCACGTCGCCCCACCTGCCCACACTGTGGCCGTAAGCCCTCACGCCGAGGTGGGCGTCCCGACGACCGGCTCGATCGCCGCGCCGACTGCGGGTTTGCATCTGACAACTGAACTGCTCGCGAGCCTCACACTGATGGGTGTGCGGTGCGCCGAAGTCGCGCTCCATGTTGGCCTGGGCACCTTCAGGCCCGTCGAGACCGAGTACGTCGAGCAGCATCGAATGCACCATGAGCGGTGTGCGATCGATCCGACCGTCCTCGATCAGATTCGCCACCTAAGTACAGCCAATTCCTCAACCAATGCCGGGCGGGTTATTTGCGTCGGGACCACGAGCGCACGGGCTCTTGAAACCTATGCCAACGCTGTCGCCCAGTCGCCTAGCGGACCTATTCCTCCGTGGGTTGACACCAATATCCTCATCACCCCCGGTTACCGCTGGCAATGGACCCAAGGCCTGTTGACCAACTTCCATCTCCCGCGAAGTACCTTGCTCGCCATGATCGCCAGCTTGTTTGAGCCAGCCGGTAACGAAGGCACCGACACCAGCAGGTCCGACGGGCTGGCAAGGGTTCGACGCATCTATGACCATGCCATCGCGGAGAGGTACCGCTTCTACTCCTATGGGGACGCGATGCTGATTCTGCCCTGAGCGACCACCGACTTGATTCTGCCCGATTTTGCCTCGAACGGTCGATACCATGCCCCCACAGGGCATGACGGATCGTGCCGGTTGTTCTATGGGCGGCGAGTGCGGATCGCGCAGCCGTTTTCGCTCCCAATGCGGTGGGACGGGGGCACGGAGGCACGGAGGATGCGGCTGGGCGAGTTGCTAGAACTGGTCGCGGCACACGCAGCCCGGCGCGACGATGCGCAAGCGGGTGTCGTGACGCTCCGCAGCGCTGCGGGTAAGCCCGTCACCACACTGCCTGGTGATGTTGCCCTGACCAGAATCTGCGACATCACCGAAGACTCCCGCACCGTCGTCCCTGGCAGCCTCTTCATCGCCCGCAAGGGCCTCAAGAGCGATGGAAAGCAGTACATTCGCCAGGCCATCGAGGCTGGCGCGGCGGCGATTCTGACCGACGATCCTGAAGTGCTGTCGGCTGGCGAATCGCTGCCCGTGCCCGTGCTCGCCTGCGATGACGCGATGCTGGCCAGCGCCCTGATCGGTGAGGCTTTCTACGGCTATGCGTCCCGATCGATCGACCTGATCGGCGTGACCGGCACCAACGGCAAAACCACGACGACGTACCTCATCTGGCAGCTGCTCAACGGGCTCAAGCGCCGCTGCGGCCTGGTGGGAACCGTCTTGATCGATGACGGGGTCGAGGTCGCCCGGGCCATGATGACCACGCCACCAGCCATCGAAGTCAGCCGCACCCTTGCTCGCATGCACGAGGCTGGCTGCGTTGCAGCAACGCTCGAAGTGTCCAGTCATGCCCTCGACCAGAAGCGTGTGGATGCCCTCCAACTGCGTGTCGGACTTTTCAGTAATCTGACAGGCGATCACCTGGACTACCACGGCACGATGGAGCAGTATGCCGCCGCCAAAGCTCGGCTCTTTGCGTTGCTCACCCCGGATGGCGTTGCGCTGGTCAATGCGCTGGATCCCTGGCACCAACGGATGATCCGCGACTGCAAGGCCAAGGTTTGCACACTCGCGGTGCTCGACACTGTCGGGAACCAGCTCGATTTCGATTACACCTGCATGATCCTGTCTCAATCCATGCAGGGCATGGAAGTTCTCTTCACCGGACCCTTTGGTTCCTTTGACGCAACGACAAGCCTGATTGGGCGATTCAATGCCTTCAATCTGCTCGCAGCCGTCGCAAGCACATTCGAACTGGGCATACCCGGTCTGACTGTTCACTCGCTGGCCGAAGGCATCAGACACCTTCACGCCCCGCCCGGACGCCTGGAGCGCGTCTCGGCGACTGCTGCACCGATCCACGTTTTTGTCGACTATGCCCACAGCGACGACTCGCTCGCCAAAGTCCTTTCGGCTTTGACATGTGTGATGCCCGCGCGCCACGCTGGTGCCATGGTCGATGCCATCGCTGGCTCGCCCGGCTCGCTCGAATCCACGCCCCGTCTCTGGTGCGTTTTCGGCTGCGGCGGAGATCGTGATCGCTCCAAGCGTCCCCGCATGGGCCTTGTAGCCTGCCAACTTTCAGACTTCGTCGTCATCACCAGCGACAACCCTCGTTCCGAACGCCCAAGCGATATCGTCGACCAGATTCTCGCTGGGATTCCTGCGGGACTTCGAAACAAGGTTCACGTTCAGGTCGATCGCGCCCGCGCCATCCAATTCGCGGTGGAACACGCCCTGGCTGGCGATGTCATCGTCATCGCGGGCAAGGGGCACGAGACCGAGCAGATTCTCCCCGATGGCAACGGCGGCACGATCACCACACACTTTGACGATCGAGAAGTCGCTCGCGCCGCACTGCTCGAAAAGGGCTTACCCATCTTCGTTTCAGATGTTGATCCATCGCTGGGAAGGGCGGGGCGAGTACGAGATATTCAGGATGTCGAGGTCGCCACATCTCAGAAAACAAGGAGGACACGCTCGTGAGCAGTTCCTTCTGGCGGCTTGATCATCTTGCCTCGCACATTCATGGATCATGGCTCCACACGCCACGCCAGCCACAAACAGGCATCACACTGCGAGGTGTCTGCATAGACAGTCGCACTGCGGACGCAGGACAGGTCTTTGTCGCCCTCAAGGGCGAGCACCACGATGCCCATGCCTACCTGACTCATGTATTGGACAAGGGCGTCGGGGCACTGATACTGCATGATGAACGCGCGTGGAATCTGGCTCGCTCGCACCCGCGCAGCGCAGAAGTTGGCGTGGTGCTCGTCCGTGATACGGGAATTGCATTGCTGGACCTAGGCGGTGCGCTGCGGCGCAGTTTCGTGGACACCCGCGTGCTCGCCGTCGGAGGCAGCAACGGCAAGACCACGACCGTGCGTCTGCTGCACGCGTGCCTTGCCGGCGCGATGCGCACGCGCAGCAGCGCCAAGAGTTTCAACAACGCCGTCGGCGTGCCACTCACCATCCTCTCTACCCGTGCCGACGACCAGGCGCTGATCTGCGAAGTCGGCACCAACGCGCCCGGTGAATTGGCACCGCTGGCTCAAGTCGTCGAACCAGACATCGCTGTCATTACCAGCCTGGGGCGTGAGCACCTGGAGGGCTTAGGCGACCTGCGAGGAGTGGCCCGCGAAGAAGCCAGCCTGCTGCAGGGCCTGCGCGAGGGCGGCACGGCCTTCGTCAACGCCGACAGCCCAGAGTTGCTCGATGCTGTGCATGATGAGGCCCATATCGCTGCTCGTGCGGGGCGAAGGATCAGTGTGCGAACCTTCGGCTTCGCGCCACAATCGGACACTCGCGTGGTCGAGGCAATGCAGTCCTTCGATGGTGTGCAATTCTCGCTCAACGACGGGACATCCTGGCATGTGCCGTTGGTGGGCCTGCACAATGCTTTCAATAGCGCGGGCGCAATCGACGTTGCCCGTCACATGGACGTGCCCGACACCACCATCGCATCCGGACTAGCAAGCGTACAAGGGCCACCTATGCGCCTCGAACGGTTGACGATCACAACCGATGGTCAACCAATCCGCGTCATCAACGATTGCTACAACGCAAACCCAGAGTCGATGCTCGCGGCCCTGCGCACATTCAAGGACTTGGCCAACTCACGAGGAGCCGCTACCCGGCGCGTCGCGGTGCTGGGCGACATGCTTGAACTGGGTCCGCAGGCCAATAGTTTGCACGCCGAAGTGCTGGAAGCGGCCATCACGACGCACGCCGCTGATCAGATCGTCCTGATTGGATCCATCTGGGGTCGCGTCATGCTTGGCAAACAGCCGTCCGCTACTGCTCCCAATATCAAGTACTTTCCCGACCTGCAGACCAATATCTCAGCCATCGCCATGTGCTTGCAACCAGGCGATGCCCTGCTTCTCAAGGGCAGTCGCGGCATGGCCCTGGAGCGTCTGCTGCCTGCGCTGCGCGAGCGCTGGTCCACATCAAACCCGCTGCCCGAAATCAAAACCGCCCTCCCCACTTCGCATCACACCTGATCGCGCTTTCTCGCGATAGCCCACGCTGATCGTTCCGCCGCATGCTCTACCTGATACTCCAGCACACCAAGGCATGGCTCATCGATCACGATGTGTACTGGGTTGTGCGCCTGCTGGACCAGATTCAGTTCCGCGCCCTCGCCGCGGCGGCTCTGTCATTTCTGATCGTGCTCCTGATGGGCCCGCGCACCATCGCATGGCTCACACGCAAGAAGATCGGCGACACGGGCCAGACCGACACCGAACTGCTCCGCAGCACCACCCAGGGCAAACTCAACACACCCACGATGGGCGGCATCCTGATCGTCGGCGCGATCATCGCGTGTACGCTGCTGCTCGCGGACCTCTCCGAACGATTTGTACAACTGGGCCTGGTCGTCACACTGTGGCTCACGCTCGTAGGCTTCTTCGACGATTGGCTCAAGTTGACCGCAAAGCGCCGAGGGAGCGGGCGCCAAGGCCTGCTCGAGTGGGAGAAACTGATCTTCCAGTTTGGCATTGGCATCATCGCGGGGTACTTTCTCTTTGTCCGTCCCCCTGTGCCCAACGCGAGTGTGATTCTCGATCAGCCGCAGCAGCAATCGATGTCGCACGTGCTCACGCTGCCCCTCCAGAAGACGTATGTGCGACCCGAGCGGGCCGTCGCTCCCGCCGAGCCCGACGCGCCGCCCGGCCAATCCTCCATCGCCTCGATTCCAACGGCGGAGCAGACGCCCGCGCAGCGCGAGCCCCAATGGATTCCCAATCCAAACCTGATCTATCTCCCGCTCGTGCTCTTCGTGGGAATTGCCTCGCTCATGATCGCGGGCATGAGCAACGCCGTGAACATCACCGATGGCATGGATGGGCTGGCTGGAGGCATTTCAGCCGCCGTCGCCTTCGGCATCTTTGTGCTGTGCCTGATCGCGGGCGACGAGGACGCGGCGACATACCTTCTGGTACCGCACCTGCCCGGCTCGGGCGAACTGGCGGTCATCGCTGGCGCGACCGCCGGGGCGTGCCTCGGATTCCTCTGGTGGAACTGCGGCCCTGCGCACGTCTTCATGGGTGATACCGGCGCTCTGGCGCTGGGCGGCATCATCGGCTACATCGCGGTTGCGATTCGTCAGGAAGTGGTCGTCTTGCTGATGTGCGGCGTCTTCATCTCCGAAATCTTCTCGGTCGTGATTCAGCGCTACTACTTCAAGTTCAGCGGCGGCAAGCGCGTCTTCCGCTGCGCACCATTTCACCATCACCTCAACCGCAAAACCGACGGCAGCGAGCACTGGCCCGAGCAGCGCGTGGTGGTTCGATTATGGATCATTGCTGTGCTGCTCGTGGTGCTCGCGCTGGCCTCGCTGAAGGTTCGCTGAGCCTCTGCGGACAAACACGTGACGAACAATCCAGTCAATTGGCCACCCACTTGGACGTTCAGTTGGCCTGCTTGTTATCGAGCAACAGCAAGACACGGCGCAGCAGCACGCGATCCTCGATCGGCCCGTTGGCGCCAGCCTCCACCCGCACGGTCAGTGTCAAGGCATCCTTGCCCGAAAGATCGATGTTGAATGGTGCGCTCGGCGCGTCGCCCGACAGTCGCGTAGTCCACACCTGCGCACCCGCGCCATCAAACATCACGACGCTGCAATCGCCCCATGCTCGCGCCGACACTGGCAATTCGGCAACACCCGCGACGCGCGTCACGCCGGCGGGCAGGGTCCATGTGACACTCATCGGACCTGGCAATTCGATGTCGGGCGCGCCCAGTGCCGCACCGATCGGGTCGCCCACGATCGGAGGCATAGTCCATCGACGTGAGCGCTCTGTGGTTGTAACCTTCCAAGGCTGGTTTGCCAGCGCGCCGATTCGCTCGCGTCGGGGCGCAAAGGCCACCACTTCCCACGAATCCATCGAGACAATCCGCTGACTGCCCGATGAGCCAGAAGAGCGCGAAGTGCTGGAAGCACTGGAAGCACCGGAAGCAAACGTCGTGCGAACCGAGGCCGCTCGGTCGTTGTTGAGCATTAGGCCAACTGTCGAATCTGACCCGACACCCGATGCTGGACCACCATCCCCGCTCGCGGTGTCCGTCGCCCCGATTCGAAGCACCGAGCCATCATGAAGCCATACCCACGCCCCACTCTCAACCTGTGAAGGATTGCCAAGAAAAATCGACTCAACTCGACGCAGAGCCAGCCTGCGATTGCCAGCGTCACTCTCGATGGTCACCGTCACATCGGCCTCGCCCGGGATGTAACGCACATCGACAAAGCCGCTGATGATGTCGCCGTTTCGCATGCGCACCACATCACCGCTCAGGCCCATGGGCCAGTCAAACGTCGTGCTCAGGAAAGATGCGACCGCGATGCGCTCGAGCGGCAGCACAAGCGTTCCTAATGATCCGCTGCGCCAAGGGAGACTTTCGACCAATCCGTCTGGTGCTTCGAGATTGAGTTGCTTCAGATCCCGTTCATGCCCGCCAGCCAGCACCTGACCATCCGTCAGCAGTAACCGGCCCGACACATCGTTTCCCTGCCTGGGCGTACTTGCGGTTTGCGGTGTTCGACTTGAAGGCGTTGCTAACGGCGCGAGCCGTGCGTTGCTGCGACTGCTGCGTGTCGACGCAGCAACCACCGACGTATCGGGCAAGGTCGTCACCAGCGCCACGATGCTCTCGATGCTCATTCGCACAGGTCGCCCATCGCGGGTCCTGGCGATCAATTCCGTTGCTGTCAGCGACTGCACCCTGACGAGCGTCGGCGTGAGCGTGCCATCGAGCACTTCGCGCTCAACCCACGCTGCATCGACCGAAGGCTGCGATGCTTGCGCAACTCCGCCCGCTTGCGATGAGAAGACCGCAAGCGATACGAAGACCGTGTGCGCACAAAGACGTTTGTACAAATCGTGTTGCATCGCACTCCACTACATCACTTGCCGCCGTTCCACTCAGACCACAGACCCCGCACCGCAGTCTTCGATGCAAGTCCATCTATATTCCATTCGGATCACTTCTGGAAAATCGGGAGATACCTTTTAGGCATTTGCAACACGATCAGCGACATTGCCGTGCCATAATCCTCGCCGATCCCGCTATCGGACCATGAACCATCCTTGGTTTGATTGGCCAGTAACTCCGCACGAATCGCTGGCCACCATGTCAACCACGAATCGCCACCAGCTAGGAACATTGCCTGCACTGCGTAGTAGTGCCCATAGAAATAGTGAATCATGTTGTTGGGGTCGCCACCCCGCGCGGGCAAGGCAGTCAGCACCAGATAGCGAATGCCGCTGTCGAGCGCACGATCCTCGTAGATGCCTGCGTACTGAAGGCTCGCGATACCCGCCGCGGACCGAGGCCAGGCACTAGGACCGTTCACCGACTGATAGCGAAACCCCCCGTCGGCGTTCTGACATCCGCGCACATACTCAACCGCGCGATCAATCACAACCTTGGAAACCTCGAGACCCGCGTTTCTGGCGCTCCGAAGGGCCATGATCTGGCAGATCGTCACGCTGGTATCAGCGTCTGCGGGGACCGGGTTGTATCGCCAGCCACCCTCGTTGTTCTGAGTCCCTTCGATCAGTCGCACCGCACGCACCAGGGCCCGATGCGTGCGATCGGCCAACTGCGTGTCGCCGCCCCCCTGCGTCATTCCATAGACCTCTCCTAGGAAAAGCGTCGCGAAGCCGTGCCCGTACATGGGGCTGTTGGCGGTGTCGGTCGCGAGCAAGCCGCTCTCGGTGCTTGCCGTTAGCATGAACTCCAGGCCCTTCTGGACCTGCTCGCCATAGACGCCTCGCCCCGGAAGATTGCCGTCGGCCATGAACGCAAGGCAGGCCAAGGCCGTGACCGCCACCGAGCGCCCAAACTGCGGCTCGCCCCAGGATCCATCGGGGCGCTGCGTCGCCGCGAGCCGAGCGAGACCGCGCGCCACCGCGCGATCGAGTTCGGGCGACATCTCGTTCTCGATGGGGTTGTTCTGGGCTGAATTTTGGTTGGCCGGGGCTTCGTCGGCAACTTGGCCACCCTGAATAAGCCAGGTTGGTGCCAACCAGGCTGGCGCAGCGAGCACCTTGGCATTGCCAACGGCCTGATCGATCCCAGTGAACGGACACACATCTGAGTGAGGACCGATCACGGGTTGCAGGAGGAGGGACAATCCGCACATCGCTGTCGAGACCACGCTCATTGAGGTGCTCCTCGATCGGTTGCACCTGGCTTGGCGTCTGGTGTCGACGTACTCCCACCTTGCGTCTTCTCCTGAGCCGCAAGTCGCTTGTAATACTCTTCCGTGAGTCGCTGATAAGTTGTCGAGAAGCGGTCGCTGCTGCCCTGGAGCAACGCATCTCGCACGTGGGGCGGCAGGTTGCCCCACGCCGCGCTTGCACCTGCGGCCTGTGCCTTCTGCTGGGCCGATTGCTGGGGCACATCGCCGCCCTGAGCCTGCGTGCCAGGCTTGGACTGTTGCTGCTTGCTTTGCGAGGACTGCTGCTGTTGCTGGTTCTGCTGCTGGTCTTGCTGTTGCTGCTGTTGTTTTTGCTGCTGTTTGCTCTGCTGTTGGTTCTTCTTCGCGTCGTCGATCATTTTGTCCAATTTGCGAAGCACCTGCTCCTGCAAACGCTGGGTCTCAAGGCCAGGATCGCGACCGGTGACAAGACGCTGCGACGTATCACGCATGAGGGCTACTGCCTCCATGAAATCGTCGCTGGGCTGATCGGCCTTCAAAGCGCGGTCGAGGGCTGTGTCCTTGGCTTCGGGTTTTACTTCCTTCAAACTCTTGTCTGGTGAAGGCGTTGCCTGCTTCTCAGCCGGATCTACCTTCGGCGGATCTGGCTTGTTGGCGCGATCGCCCCCAGGCAATCCCAGCAGTTCATCAAGAGAAGGTTCAGAGCCAGGCTGTGTCGGTCCGGCAGTATCGTGCTGCTTCGGTGCCGGTTGTACAGGCACATCGTTGGCTGGCGATGTTTTCGGAGTTTCTTCTTTCGCAGGCTGCACAGGCAAAGCATGTGCGCACGCCATGCTCGCGCAGACGACCATCACGAACCACGGAGCGAACCCAGTAGCAAGCACGGCACCGCCGGTCTTCTTCACGCTCTGCCACGCTCGCTTGCTCACTTGGGCAACTCCTTCAGCAACTCGGTAGACGGTTCGCCGCCTGCGTCGCCGCCATCTTCACTACGTCCTGGCTCCTGATCGGGTTCTTTGTCGCCCGCTGGCTGTGCGTCGTCTATCTTCACAGGCGGTATCTTTGGGCCATTCTGCTGCTGTAACTTCTCCAGCAAGCCTTGCCCCTGACGGGTGAGTTCTTCCTGCAACTGGCCCACATCTTCCAGTTCCGAAGCGTCCACGCCAGCGTTGGGCTCACCCAACACCCGCGTCCGCTCTGCGGCTTCGGCCTGCAACCCACGCAACAGCACCAGTTCGGCGAGGTCTGGAATCGCCTTCTGCTCTCCGCCAGCCCCCCCGCCGCTCCCGCTACCCCCGCCGCCGGCGTTCTTTAGTTCATCATCCTGCTTCTTGTCCTCCTTGAGTGCGTCGAGCAGGCTTCGCAGGGTTGCGATCGAACTGGCCTGTTGGCGATCGGCGACCTTGGTGAATGCACCATCTCGCAAAGTCTTGGAGGCTTGTGCCATCGTCTTATCGATTCGAGCATGTGCGAACTCAAAGACCTTGGCCTCGCTGAGTTCCTGGGTCTTGGAGCGAAGGGTTTCCAACTTGTCACGCAACTGTGCCTGCTTGTCGCCAATGGTCCGCGCCTGGCTGCGTGTCCGCCGCGAAGGCTCCTGATCGAGGATCGGCTGGGCATCGGCCCGCAGCGCCGTCTGCTCCTCCAGTGCCTCGGCGTATGCCTTTCGCAACTCCCGACGAACCCGTTCGTCGTCCCGCTTGTTGGCATCCTCCTCAAGTTTCTTGGCCTCGTCCAGCGCATCCTTCAGGCGTTGCAGACTCGTGCGTTCCTGCGGATCGGCGCTCGCGAGGTCAGCTGGCTTGGCCCGCAGGGCCACGATCGCGCCCGCCTGGGCGTCGCCCGCCGCCTCAATCAACGAAGCAAGTCGCGTGGCATCCTCGGCTTCCTTGCGGGCCTTGCTCAGCACGCCCAGTGTGTTCTGCTGCAGCGCGATCATGCCC
>CAYRPC010000078.1:0-13748 GCA_964425995.1 uncultured Phycisphaeraceae bacterium | reverse complement strand
CCCGTACTCCCCGCCCCCGCCGCGAGCTCCGCGACCGACGTTCGCGCCACACCCCTCGCCAAGAAACTTGCTGAGGAGAACAACGTCGATCTCAATGGCGTGACAGGCACCGGTGCTGGCGGCCGAATCCGCGAACAGGACGTGCTTGCATACATGCAGTCGCACAGCCCTGGCAGCAGCAATGGACACGTAGCGACGCCCGCCTCCGTGGCTGCACGCCCCGCGAGCACGCCCGCAAGTTTGCCAGAGAGCCGCGCCATCAAACGCGAACGCATGACGCCCTTGCGCCAGCGCATCGCCCAACGACTGGTCCAGGCCCAGCACACCGCGGCAATGCTCACAACCTTCAACGAATGCGACATGACCGCCGTCATGGACCTGCGCAAACAGTACAAGGAAGAGTTTGAAAAGAAACTCGGCATCGGGCTGGGCTTCATGGGCTTCTTTGTGAAAGCCGTCTGCAGCGGCCTCAAAGCCTTCCCGCTCGTCAACGCTTCCATCGTCGATGATGAACAGGGCGGCCTGGCGATCGAGAAACATGAATACTGCGATATCGCGATTGCCGTCAGCACCCCCAAGGGTCTGGTCGTCCCCGTCCTTCGCAATGCCCAGACCTTGAGCCTCGCTGGCGTTGAGAGTGGCATCAAGGAACTGGCAACCAAGGCCAAGGATGGCAAACTCACGATCGAGGACATGACCGGCGGCACCTTCACCATCACCAACGGCGGCGTCTTTGGCAGCCTGATGAGCACGCCCATCCTGAACCCGCCCCAGAGCGGCATCCTGGGCATGCACGCCATCAAGAACCGCGCAGTCGAGTATCCCGCTGGCACTGGGCAAGTCGCGATTCGCCCCATGATGTACCTCGCCTTGAGTTACGACCATCGCATCATCGATGGTGCCGAAGCGGTGCAGTTCCTGGTCAGGGTCAAGCAGGCTATCGAGGATCCGCAGCGGCTCCTGTTGGAAATCTAACGATGCTTTGTCGTCGAAAATATTGGTTGGAGACATGACTTGGCGACTGGCCGCATTTATCTCGACAACGCAGCGACCAGTTTTCCCAAGCCGCCCGAGGTCTACGACGCGATGATGCGGTATGCCCGCGACATAGGCGCATCGCCCGGGCGCGGGCAATACGCCGAGAGCCGCGCCGGAGCAGCGATCATTCGTCGTTGCCGCGAGGGTCTGGCAAAGTTCCTGGGCAACCCCGCGCCTAATAACATCATCTTCACGCTCAACACCAGCGATGCACTCAATCTTGCCATCAAGGGTGTCGTGCGTCAGGCTCATCTTGATGCAGGATTCAACTCCGGACGCTTTGGCGGGCGAGCATCTATTCGCCTCGTCACCACCTCGATGGACCACAATTCCGTTCTGCGTCCCTTTGCCGCTCTCGCAGAAGAAGGCGCGACAGTGGTGCATGTGCCCTGCGATCCGCGAACGGGGCTGGTCGATCTTGCCGCCTGGCGCGAAGCCATCACGCCAGAGAACAATTCCCTCGCAACGCTGGCCGCGATCAACTGGGTGAGCAACGTCACAGGCACGATCCAGCCGGTTGCCGACGCGGTGAGCATCGCCAGGCAGATGGGCGTGCCGACGCTGGTTGATGTCGCGCAGGGCCTGGGTCATCTCGCCTTCGATCAGCACGCGATTGGGGCGGATCTTGTCGCATTCCCAGGTCATAAAGGTTTGCTGGGTCCGCAGGGCACGGGCGGATTGTCCATTACGCCAGGCTTTGAGTCCCGACTTGCAACCACAAGAGAGGGCGGCACGGGCTCGATCGCCGAGTTTGATGCTCAGCCCGCGACCATGCCCGAACGCTTTGAGGCAGGCAGCCACAACACCATGGGCATCGCGGGCCTCGCCGAAGGTGTTGCCTGGCTCGCGGCTCGGGGCATCGAGTCGATCCGTGCTCACGAACTCCAGTTGATCGAGCGTTTTCTCGAAGCCTGCGATCGGTGGGATGCCCGCGACAACATGGGCGGCTTCCAGTTGATTGGCCCGCGCGATCCGGCCCTGCGAGTGGCGACTTTCACGCTCGTACACCAACTGCTCTCGCCCAGCGAGGTCGCTGCACTGCTCGAGCAGCAGTTTGGCATCCTCGCACGGGCTGGCATTCATTGTGCGCCCCTCGCCCATCGCACCATGGGCACGCTGGATCATCCCCAGGGCCGCGGCGGGACGCGTGTCTCCTTCGGCCCCTTCGTCACCCAGGCCGATGTCGCATCGCTCATCGATGCGCTGGCGACAATCGATCAGGACGCTCGTTCGCTGACCAAAGAACGATAATCTCCAAGGGCATGCCGCGCAGCCGGTGACCACAAAGGGAAGTGGCTCTGAGGCACGGGATTGCACGGGATCGCAAGGCCGGCGGCCTGCCCCGTTTGACTCGTACCATCCTCCATGACGGTGAGTTTCTGGCAAAGCACGCAGCGACTGGGCACGCAACAGTGCGACGTGCTGGTCGCCGGCGCTGGAATCTGCGGCCTCTCCGCCGCCCTGCACTTGCAGCGACGCGGTTTGAAAGTGCTCGTGGTTGAAAAAGACCGCGTGGGGCACGGAGCAAGCACCCGCAACGCCGGGTTCCTCATGCGAGGCTGCGCCGACAACTACGCCCTTGCCGCCAAGGAGTTTGGGCGTGAGCGGGCCCGGATGCTCTGGCAACTGACCGAAGCGAATCTCGCGGGCCTGCGCCGCGAAGGAATCGAATCGTTGCCCAGCGTGCGCAACGTGCCCAGCGTGCTCGCGGCATTGCAAGACCATGAACACGCTGAACTGCGTCAGAGTGTCGCGATGATGCAAGACGACGGCTTCGAGGTCACATGGATGCAAGCAGGAGGCGGCAGCGACACGCTCTGGAAAGTCGGCAAGCCGCTGGGTGCGCTGGTCAATCCCCGCGATGCCTCGTGCAATTCCCGAGAAGTGATCGAGCACCTGCGGGCCAGCCTCACCTGCCCCATCCTGGAGGGCCAGGAAGTCGCGAGCATGGACGAGGATGGCCCGCGATTGGTGGCGAAATTTCGAGATGGCGCGATCAACGCCAAGCACATCCTGGTCTGCACCAACGCCTACGCGCCGCTGCTGCTGCCCGGTCTTGCTCAGCACGTCACGCCGCGTCGGGGCCAGATGCTCGCCCTGCGAGCAACTGGCCTGCGCCTGGATGCCAGTTACTACATCAACCACGGCAGCGAGTACCTGCGCCAGCATGTCGACGGCACCATCGTCGTGGGCGGATGCCGCACTCGCCACGCCGAACGCGAAGTCGGCTACGAAGATCGCTTGACGCCCTGGGTGCAGGATGATCTTGAACGCTTCGCCACTGCCATGCTGGGGGAGTTCAAACCCGACGACATCACCGCCCGCTGGTCGGGAACCATGGGTTTTTCTAAGACGCACCTCCCGCTGATCGGACGCACATGGGGCAACAACAGCGCCAATGGCAAAGTCTGGTTCTGCGGCGGTTTCACGGGGCACGGCATGAGCATGGCGTATCGCGTCAGCGAGTTGGCGGTCGCGGCGATGCTGGATGGCGCGGCCAACGACTTTCCGCTGCGCGCGTAAGGTGCCGGAGAGGGCAGGCGTTGACACGCCGTCCGCGGGACCCCTCTCTGGCATCAGCGGAAGCACATCCCAACTCGCTCGGATTCGTGCGCGTGATCGGCGGATGCCGGTGGCCTTGTGCCTTGATTCGCCGTCCGCAGCACTCCTCCGCCCCTGGCGGGGCGGGTCGGGCTGATGCAGGCTGCCCACGGGTTGCGGCCTCGGACTGCCGTCCGCAGGACCGCTCCACCCGTGGCTACAGCCCTGCGCCCCGCTGGGGCGAAACGGGTGCGCTGTCCATATGTATGTCTGTTCCGGCTTTGTGCTCTCTGTCTCTCTGTGGTGAAAATTCCCAAGGTCAGTGAAGTCATGGTTTTCTCTTGCCGACAGAAAACGCAGTGCATTTCGCGTGCTGATTGATGGCTCGGGTAGCGGGGGGACGCCTCTTTGCAGTGTGCGTCGAGGCATACGAGCGAGCCGACGAATCCAGTGGTATTCAATCACGCCCCACGCGGAGCGTGGGGGTACCCATAGGCGGAGCAAATCAATCATGGCTGATTACATTCCCGCTCCCGATGCGTCGTTTCAGGCTTAGCAATCCAACTTCGTCACCTACGCCAACGCCAATCTCGCCGCCCTCGGGCTGGTCGCCGCCGACATGGCCCCCATCACCGCCGCTCAGACCGCGTGGGCCAGCGCGACGATTCGCAAAGCCGCAGCATGAGGAGAAGCGAAATCGCTACACTTTGGCATGGGCATTTTTTCGCGGAAGTCAAAGTCTTCGGAACAGGCTGTTGTTGTGCGCTCGCAAGGAGCGTCGGAGATGTCGAGGGAGGCGAGTGCGCCGATTGCTCCTGACGCGATCAGTCAGCGGGAGTCGCGGATCTTTGAATTGGGCAGCGAGATGTTGAAACGTGCCAAGGGGCACAAGACCGGGTTGCTGTCGGCCAAGTTCTACTCCGACTGGATGATGGAATGGAGCATGAAGGACCCGGAGTTCAAGGTCCAGATGTTCCGCTTCACCGATGCCTTCCCGATGCTCAAGACGCCCGATGCGATCTTCGATCATCTCCAGGATTACATGAGCCAGCCGGGCGTCAATGTTCCGCCCGCGATCGCCACGGCCCTCAAGGCGGGCAGCCTGCTCAAAGGCACCGCAACCGGCGTGATCGCAAGCCAGATCAAGAGCATGGCGAGCAAGTTCATCGCGGGCACCGACGCGAACAGCGCGCTGCCCGGGCTCAAAAATCTGTGGGGTGATGGCATCGCGAGCAGCGTCGATCTGCTGGGCGAGGTCTGTGTCAGCGACGAAGAGGCCGAGCAGTACGCCCACAAGTACCTCGACTTGATTCAGAACCTCCCCAGCGCCATGGCAGGCTGGCAATCTCAGCCTCGCCTTGAGACCGATCACCTGGGAGCCGTGCCGCGTTGCAATGTCAGCGTCAAAATTTCGGCACTGTCGGCCCGGCTCAGCGTCACTGATCCCGATGGTGCGATGAACGACCTCATGCGCCGTCTGGTGCCGATCCTCGAAACCGCTCGCGACCGGGGCGTCTTCGTCAACTTCGACATGGAGCACCACGAACTCAAGGACTTTACGCTCGAACTCTTCCAGCGCTGTGTCGAAAAGATCGACTTCCAGGCCGGGCTAGCGATGCAGGCCTACCTCAAGAGTGGCGTCGAGGATGCACGGCGCATCTGCGAATGGGCCAAACGCCGCAACAAACTCATCAGCGTGCGTCTTGTCAAAGGTGCATACTGGGATGCCGAGACCATCAAGAGCGAACTGAATGGCTGGCCTTGTCCGGTCTGGCCCCAGAAGTGGCAGACCGATGCCTGCTTCGAGCGCATGACCGAAGTGTTCCTCGATGCCACGCCTCGTACCAAGGCAGAAGCAGGGGCGGGCGGTGTCAAACTCGCACTTGGAAGTCACAACGTCCGATCAGTTGCCGCAGCGATCGCTGGTTTGGAATCTCGCAACCTCCCCCGCAGCGCCATCGAACTGCAAATGCTTCACGGGATGGCCGACCAACTCAAGTACGCCGCCGCCGAGATGGACCTGCGCATTCGCGAGTATGTTCCGGTTGGCGAAATGATTCCTGGCATGGCGTATCTTGTGCGCCGCTTGCTCGAAAACACCAGCAACGAAAGCTGGCTCAAGGCAGGTTTTCTCGACAACGCAGATGTCGGATCGCTCCTGCGAACGCCAGCTCCCAGCGTGTTGGGTGGCACAGGCGTGCCTGTGTCCGAACTCAAGTCAGGCCCCGAGCGCCATCAATTGACTCCTGCGGTGTCGGGTGTTGGCGACGGTCGCCCATTTTTCACCGAGCCGTTCCGCGACTTCTCCGAGAAGCACCAGCGTGATGCCTTCGCCGTTGCGATTGCGCGAGCCACCGTGCCCAAAGTCTCCAGCACTAGAACGCCCGAGGATGCCCATGCAATGGTCGCTCGCGCCCACGCCGCGCTGCCCGCATGGCGTGCCACTGATCCTCGCACTCGCGCAAAGGTGCTCGTCGAGGCCGCCCGCCTGATGCGCGAACAGCGCGACGGCCTCGCGGGCGTCATGATCCGTGAAGCGGGCAAAACCTGGAAAGAAGCCGATGCCGATGTCTGCGAAGCCATCGACTTCTGCGAGTATTACGCACGCCTTGCCATGCCGCTCTTTCAGCGCCAGCGTCTTGGTCGTTTCATCGGCGAACTCGACGAAGTGATCTATCAACCAAAGGGTGTCGCGGTCGTGATTGCTCCCTGGAACTTCCCGCTCGCGATTCTGTGCGGCATGACCAGCGCAGCGGTGGTTACCGGCAATCCGACCATCGTCAAGCCCGCCGAGCAGACTACTGGCATTGCCAGCATCATGGTGGATATTTTCTCACAGGCCATGGCCAATGCCGGAGTTTCAAAAAATCTGGCCAAGGACGTGCTGCAATTCTGCCCCGCGCCGGGCGAAACCACGGGCGCTGCGCTAGTGCGCGATCCCAATGTGGCTCTCATTGCCTTCACCGGCTCGCGAGATGTCGGTCTTGACATCTTGAACGCGACCGCTCCTGCATCGCCCTTTGGTGCCAGTCGGGGGGCCGGGCCGATGCCGACCCACGTCAAGCACGTAGTATGCGAAATGGGCGGCAAAAACGCCCTGATTGTTGATACCTCCGCCGATCTCGACGAGACCATCCTCGCCGTCCGCCACTCCGCCTTCGGCTTCCAGGGTCAGAAGTGCAGCGCCTGCTCGCGCGTGATCGTGGTTGACGAGCAAGGCCCCGATGGTCCCGCGATGCAACTTTTCTGCCGACGCCTCACCGAAGCCACCAAGGCACTGGGCATCGGAGACCCGCTTCATCCGGGTACCGACATTGGCCCCGTGATCGATGTCGAAGCAGGCAACAAGATTCGCGGATTTATCGAGCGTGCCAAGACTGTGGGCGGTGGCCTGCGACACGCCGCGATCGATTTGCCCCTGTCGAATCCATTTGTCGCTGCCAACCAGGCCCGCTTTGTCGCTCCACATATTTTCTTCGGCGTGCCTAGCGATCACGAACTCGCCACCCAAGAGATTTTCGGCCCCGTACTCGCTGTCCTGCACGCTCGCACCTTTGACCATGCTCTCGACATTGCAAACAGCCTTCCGTACAAACTCACGGGCGGTGTCATGAGCCGCAAGCCCAGCCACATCGAGAAGGCCAAGCAGGAGTTCCGCGTCGGCAATCTCTACATCAATCGTGGCATCACCGGCGCACTCGTCGGGCGCCACCCCTTCGGCGGCTTTGGCATGTCCGGCGCAGGCAGCAAGGCTGGCGGGCTGGACTACCTCCTGCACTTCGTTGATCCGCGTGCTATCGCCGAGAACACCATGCGCCGCGGCTTTGCGCCCGAGTTGTAGTTGCTTGCCCCGGAATGACTTTCAAGAATCGCGCCACGTGACTTAAGGGGTTCATCATCTACTTTGATGGCATTCCAATCAGCGCAATCATGCGCCCCGTCATTCCTCGCTCGCGGCGATGCGAGAAGTAGTAGTCACTCTGTGCCACCGTGCAGTGTGCGATTACATCGATCCGATCCGCACGCACACCTCGCGCCAGCAACTGTTCGCCAATCGATCCCGCCAGGTCCACGTCAAACTTCCCACCATCTCGCTCACGTACGATCTTTGTCTGTATACCGAATCGCTCACGAAACGCCGTCGCTACCTCCGGACCAACCTCAAACGCATCGGGCCCGATGCATGGACCAATCGCCGCGATAATCTCACTCGCGCCAATGGCGTGCAGGGAGTCGACCGTTCGCTCTGCGATGCCAGTAACCGCCCCTCGCCACCCGGCATGCACCGCTGCCACGCCCACGCACGCCCCGCCATCGTCAAACCCCGCGATGAGCACCGGAGCGCAGTCCGCAACTCGCACGCCCACCAGCCGAGCCGCATCGTCCGTGACAATCGAATCCGCCTTGGTGGTCGTTCCATCCGTCGTGCAATGCGAAGCCGCTCCGGCTCGCACCATGTGGACCTCTGCCCCATGCACCTGATGCACTTGCACGACTTCACGCCCACGCACGCCCATCGCGTCCATCACTAAACCAAGGTTGAGCCCGATCGTCGCTGGCGTGTCGCGTCGAGGATCGCCCTGCAACAACTCGCTCGGATTCCCGAAGTTAAGTGTTGCAAATGCACCAGCCGAGTATCCGCCCCGCCTCGTTGTGAAGCAGTGGGGTATGCCCAGGTTGAGCAGGAGTTTTGACTTCAATAGAACCGGCTGAAGAATTGGCTGGGCCGACGGATTTTGCAGCATAATGCGCCCATCGTCTGTCCCGACATTGCATTGCTCTTGCCCGACCATACTACGTATGATCGACCTTTGAAACCTTGCCACATCAGTGGCATCCAAGGCCCCAATGCCCCGCGCGTAGCGGCGGCCTCGCGCACCCAGCCGCAGTCGACTTCCCAAAGTTTCCACCATGCCCAGCAACATTCCCGTTCCAGAACAGACCCTGCTCACAAACCTTGGCTGGCGATACGCCGTCAAAAAATTCGATGGTGCCAAGAAAATCCCACAAGCAACTTGGACCACTGTCGAAGAGGCCGTCCGCCTTGCACCTTCCTCCTATGGCATCCAGCCCTGGCAGTTTGTGGTCGTGACTGACCCCACTGTCCGGGCCAAACTCCGCCCTCTCTCTTGGAACCAATCCCAGATCACCGACGCTTCCCACCTTGTCGTTTTCTGCCGAAAGATCGACGTCACAGTCGCCGATGTCGATGCCTATATCGCAGACATCGCCGCCCAGCGTTCCGTCGCTGCTGACACGCTCAAGGACTATCGCGGCATGATGGTCGGCAGCGTGTCAAACCCTCCCAGCCTGCCTGGCGGGAGCATGGAAATCTACACCCGTAGCCAAGTCTACATCGCCCTGGGTGTTTTCCTGACGTCGTGCGCGATGCTGGGTGTTGATGCCTGCCCGATGGAAGGATTCGATCCCAAGGGCTACGACGAAGTGCTGGGCACCAGCAAGCAAGGCTTCATGCCCGTGGTTCTAGGCGCAGCAGGGTATCGCGCAGGCGATGATTGGCTCGCCACACTGAAGAAGGTTCGGGCCAGTCGCGAGCGGGTCTTCCGGCACATATAAGCAGTGCTTGCGCCATCTTTTCCACATACCGCTGTGGAAGACCTGACAACAACCCGTGGACAACCCGTTTCTTGTCCAGACACAGGCCTCGGGGCGCAAGCCTTGCGGCTATCATCATCTCAAACTTGAACACTCCACGCAGGAGCGCCAGAGCAACCGGTGCGGCTGCGCGACAAGGACGCGATGGAGTGGATGGCTCGATGGACCGCGCCGCCGCCGCTGGATGTTGCCAGCCTCCGCGCTTCCCTCGGGTCTGCACAAGGGAGTGTGCGACCATGATCAGTGTTCCTCGTTTCCTCAATCGTTCCGTCCTCCGCGCGTGCTTCCTTGGCGTTGGCACGCTTGCCATCGCAACGCTGTCTGGCTGCATCGGCCAGGGGCAATACGACCGTGTCTACGAGGCCTACACCTCGTGCTCGGCCCAGATGAGCGAGAAGAACGCTCGCATTAGCGAACTCGAGCAGAGCCTCGCCCAACTCCAATCCGGCTATGGCAAGGGCGAAGGCGCGCTCGCCGCACTCCAGCGTGAGAATGCCGACCTCAAGAACCAGTTGACTGGTGCACAGGGGGACCTCAAGGGCCTCGAAGGCCGGTTGGGCCAGCTTTCCTTCGGTCCACTTGACCGCGAGACTGAGCAGCGCATCGATGAAATCGTCAGCAAGTTCCCCGGGCTTCTCAGCTTTGACAGCACCCGTGGCATGGTTCGCGTCAACAGCGATCTGACATTCGACTCTGGCAGTGACATCGTGAAAGACCAAGCCAAGCAGGGCCTTTCCGCCCTGTCTCAGGTCATCAACAGTGGCGCCGCGACGCAGTATGACATCATCATCGAAGGTCACACCGACAGCCAGCGCATCGCCAATCCCCGGACCGTGCAGCGCCACCGCAGCAACCGTGGCCTCTCGACCAATCGCGCCAACAGCGTGATCGACACCCTCGCTGGAATGGGTATTGCCCAGACTCGCCTGATGTCCGCTGGCTGGGGCGAGTATCGCCCCACAGTTGCGAACAGCCAGAACGGCAACACCCGCGAGAATCGCCGCGTAGAAATTTATCTGGCCAAACTCAGTGCTCCCAGCACGACCAGCGCGACAGGCACCAACGACTTTGACGGCACGAAGTAATCAAAGCGACTTCATACGTTGAGCCAATAGCAGAGACACTCTGCGAGCAGCCTTCGTTAAACCCCTCCAAAGCCCCTTGAAGGGGGCTTTTTTCATGCCCTGCCCGGCGTGTGTAGCATTCTCCCCGGGATTGTTCGCCCGAGCAGAAAATCAGCGTCTTGTTGCAAAGCCTCGTGGCCGCATCAAGACGCTCAGGAGTCTTCCATGAGCACTGTTGCCAAGGTTGTTGAACTTTCCTCTTCCTCCAAGAAAAGTTTCGAGGATGCCGTGCAGATTGGCATCACTCGTGCCTCCAAGACCCTGAACAACATTACCGGCGCATGGGTTCAGGAAATGAAAGTCGACGTCAAGAAAGGCAAGATCGAGGCCTATCGCGTCAACATGAAGGTCACGTTCATCCTCAAGGACTAATTCATAAGGTGGATCGCGCGCTGACCCGCCAAGGCCAGCCTCACCCGCCGCCCACCAGCGACACGAGTTCCACGCGATCACCCGGACGCAACTCGTGAGATTCATGAGTGCGCCGAGGCACGACCGTGCCGTTCACTTCGGCGGCGACCGGTTGATTCCCAAGGCCCATCTGCTCAATCAGCGCACGAAGCGACTGGCCCGTCGCAACCGGCTTCGCTTCCCCATTGACCGTGATAGTGAAGGTTCCCGTCACGCTTAGCCGCCGCCAGTGCTGCTGGGCGGCTTGGTCTTTGCAGGGTCGACAACTGGTGCATCCTCAGGAGTGCTCGCGGGCGATGGTGCGTCTGGCACCGCCTGTGGGTTATTCTTCAGCCAATCCTGCTCCGCCTTGCGACGAGCCTGCACGCCCGGATCCGCTCGCAGCACCTGCAGCAGCGCAGCATCCGCAGTTGCCCGTGCCTTCGGTGCACTCCACCAGCGGCACACGCCGTCGGTGCTGATGATGACAAAAGCGGGAATCGGAAACTCACCTCCGCCGCTCTGGTCCGTTGCCTGGAGGTAGAGATTGCTGCCGAAACTCGTGGCCAGATAGTGCTCAAAGTTCCGTGACTTCGCATAAACTTTGAATGCTTCTTCAAGCTTCGCCACGTCCTTATCGTCGTCCGTGAAGGTGATGCCGGCAAGGTTGACTTGCTCGAAGTTGGTCAGCAGCCCCACAACCACCACATCACGCCCGTACTGCCGCTGGAAGAGATCCATGCGCGGAATCAGATCGTTGAAACTCTTGAACCTCGACAGCCGCGGATGGAACAGGTATGCAACCACAACCCGACCTTTGAGGTTGGGTCGCTTGGGAATCCAATTGTCTTCTGTCAGGGTGACGGGTCGGGCCAGCAGCGTCAGGCCGGGATTGCTCGTCTGCTTCTGCTCGTCCAGTGGCAGCGCGGGCCACTCCGCCTTCGCGTATTCGCTCTCGCTGGGCTGACGGAAGGAAAGGTCCGGGATGTTCGTGAAACTGGCCTGATTGTTGATCGCGCTCGTGCGCCGAGCAGCCTTGCTCGCCGCGTCCTCTTCGGCCTTCAGACGTGCATTGAGCCCAGCCGCTTCTTTGCCCGCTTCTTTGACCACGATCTCGCACGCAGTCTCGATCGACTCGACAGTCACGTCGGCAAATCGAAGCTGCCCCGCACGATCAATCACGTAGAAATCAGGATCCTGGTCCACATCCAGCAATTTGCGAAACTGACCTTTCACATCCTTTGCGACCACCAGCATCGACCCCTCGCCAGCCTTGGGCTTCACGACGGTCGCCCATTCCTGTTCAGGATGCACCATCAGGACAATCAAGCCATCCTTGCCGAAACGCTCGCTCATGCGCGTCGCAGCCTGCACGGCCTTTCTCGCAGTGGGGAGGTAGTCGGTCCATGTCACGATCAGGACGGGACGGTCCTGAATCGATGTGCTCGACAGCGCCGGGCCATTGGTCCAGTCCGACAGAGCCGCCCACGCTGCGGAGGGAAATGTTGTGCGCTCACGCTTGTCCAGCGCCGTTCGACGCGTCCCCTCGCCCTCGCGGAGCACCGACTGATCAGCCATCAGCGTGTTCTGGGCGAGTACCGCGGACGAGCCGCCACACAGGGCCAGCAGACCGCCGACAAATGAAATTCCCCATGAACGCGAAACCATGCACATTGCCATCGTGTTCTTCCAGTTGGTTGAGTCGCCCGGTGCTCTTGCTTGTATTAGACCAAACGTGAAGGTTCCAGAAACCAGCCAGTGAGGCCCTGGCTGATCGTAGAACCCACGACCTACCCACCACCGATTGGATGCGCAGGTCCATCAATGGTTGCTTCCGCTGCGACTACCGCTTGCCCGATTGGGCTTTACGAGGTATTGCCAAACGCCTCGGGTCACGCTCCCGCAGCACATCGAGGGTTTGCTGATCCCGATGGGTTTGGACAGCCTTGGCGACCTTTTCATCCTGAAGCCCGAGAATCATGCCCGCCAGCAGCGACGCGTTGATCGCTCCCCCTTTGCCGATCGCCATTGTGCCCACCGGCACGCCCGCAGGCATTTGCACGATGGACAGCAGCGAATCCAACCCCTTCACGCTGTGGGGCTCGCTGGTGGTGCTCACGATTGGCACGCCCAAAACCGGGAGGGTGGTTTTGCTGGCGCACATTCCAGGGAGATGCGCCGCTCCGCCTGCCCCGGCAATGATGACTTGGAGCCCCCGCAACGAAGCGGAGGCGGCATATTCAAACAGCCAATCAGGCGTCCGGTGCGCGCTCACGACCGCACACTCGTGCTCGATCCCCAGTTGGTCCAGCATGAGACTGGCATGTCGCATGGTCTCCCAATCGCTGGAAGAGCCCATGATCACGCCGACGAGCGGGTGCGCGCGATGCGGTGGTTTGCGAGCCATGGGACAAGCATATGTCCCGCTCTTGAAGTTGAAGAATCCCTCATCGCAATCCAACGCATGGCGGGCATGAAAGCCTGGAAGTGATGCATCGTGACCGATTGCCACCGTCGTGATCGAAAGCGCAGCGAATTTATGCTCACTTGCGTGAGTCAGATCGTGGTCGCGATTGGAGCGGGATGCGCTGTCGTTGCAAATCAGTTCAGCGTCACGCCCCGCGAATCGTTCTTGATCGTCACGATGTCAACTAGGCTCCAGATGAAGGTCGCCAACACCCCAAGCGTCGAAATTCCAAACGTGCAAGGCAGCAGCACGATGGATACCAGCGTGATTGCCAGTTGTGTCACACCGCGACCGGTCAGGCCAATGACGAAGTTGTGAATCCCCAGCGTGCCCAGGAAAATCGCCAGGAGTATGTACACCAATCGGCTCGCCGCAGGCTGAGTGCCCGGCGGCACCATGCCCCAGTTCTGCCCAGGAGGCGGGTTCATCGTGCTGCGGAACGACTGCTTGGCTTCCTGGGCAGTGCCCGAAACAGTGCTCCATGCAGGCGAGAAGTTCATGCTCGGCCCCTTGGCTGCTCCATCGCCACCCATGCTCGCACTGGATGCCGATGTCTTGGCCCAGTCCGGGAT
>CAYRPC010000077.1:0-13778 GCA_964425995.1 uncultured Phycisphaeraceae bacterium | reverse complement strand
GCGGCGGGGTTGAAAACAAAGTCGTGGTTCACGAACAACTTTAGAGACTGCTAAAGTCTCCATTCTGGAATTCGCAGCAAGCGGTGCTTGAGTGGCTGGAGATGGAGTGGTTGTTGAAGACGATGAGTGTGCCCGAGTCCAAAGCGATTGTGCAGTCTGGTTCGCCCGCAGCACCAAGGCCCCGCCCGTTGATCACGGTGCGTCGGCTTTCGCCGACGGATTCGATCCGCGCATTGACGCTGCTGCTGCATCGCGCGTATGCGAAGCAGATGGAGATGGGGTTGTCTCCGCTCGCGGGGCGGCAGAGCGACGAGGTCACTCGCCAGCGGGTTTTCAGCGGGCAGGCGTTTGTCGCGATCCACCACATACCAATGCCGGATCTCGAGGACCCCAGCGGCATTTCGACCCAGACGCTCCACAAGATGGTGGGCACGATTCTGTACCATGAAGTCGAGGACGCGGAGGGGCCGCCCTGGTTTCACCGTACCGATGTCGCGTGGTTCAGCCAGCTGGCAGTTGATACGGACTATCAAGGGCAGGGCATAGGGCACATGCTGGTGGAAATGGTGGAGCAGCGTGGTCGCGACGAGGGCGCAAAGGAGATGGGCCTGAGCATGGCCGAGCCGGACACGGACCTGATGAACTTCTACCTCAAGCGCGGGTATCGGGTGATCGAGTACTGGCAGTGGCCCTACACGAATTATCGCAGCGCGATCATGAGCAAGGCGCTTCGGGAATAGTGCTGGCGAATGGGGCGAGGGGGACGGGTGCGGGGTGTGTGTTGGACTAGCCTGAGTGCGTGTGCGGGCCTGTCAGATTTTTCGTTTTGTTTTCGCTCTTCTTCTTTCTTCCTCCGTCTTCTGCTGAGTTCATAGGCCCTGGAGCAACAAGTCCCATGCGAATGCACGCTGTTTCAATATGTTCGATCGTTGCTATCGCGTTCGCCATGGCCTGCGGCGCATCGGCCCAGGACCTGACGCCCAAGGCACCGGCCCAGACGGAGCCGATCGTTATAAGCGGTGCGACCATACATCCAGTGAGCAAGGGCGGGGAGCCTGCACCAGCGATCGAGGACGGCGTGCTGTACTTCACCGAGGGAACTTTGCGAGGTGTGTACACCAAGTCGCAATGGGCCGACCTGCAAAGAACGGCACTGTGGGCCTCACCCCCTCGCACCATCGACGCGAAGGGCAAGCACGTCTATCCAGGATTGATCGGACCGTCCACCCAACTGGGCCTCACGGAGATTCAATCGGTGCCCCAGACAGCGGACCTGGGCGAGGTCGGCAATGTCACCCCCGAGGTTCGCGCGGGCGTGGCGGTGAACCCGGATTCGACGCTGCTGCCAGTCACGCGCCGCAACGGCATTCTCATCGTGGGCGTCGCGCCGGTGGGCGGCATGGTGCCCGGGCAGATGAGCGTCATGCGACTGGACGCATGGACCAACGACGAAGCGATCGTTCAGACTTCGCGCGGCGTGAGCACCGGGATGATTCTGCGCTGGCCCAACGTCCGGCCCATCACCGCATGGTGGATGGACAAGAGCGAGGAAGACCAACTCAAGGACATAAAAAAGGACTTGGACGAAATCGTTAAGGTCTTTGATACTGCCAAGAACTACGCAATCGCTCGCTCGGCGGACCAAAGCCTGCCTATTGATGTTCGCTGGGAAGCGATGCGCCCGATTTTTTCGGCGACAGAGGGCGATGCTGTCACACTGGCGCAGTTGCCCCTCTTCGTGCTGGCCCAGGACGCGGACCAGATCACCAGCGCCGTGCAGTTTTGCACCGAGCGGAAACTCAAGTGCGTGATCGTCGGTGGCCGTGACGCGTTCATGGTCAGCGACGTCCTCAAGAAGCACGATGTGCCGGTGATTGTGCAGGGCATCCAGAACATGCCGCGGCGCGATGACAGCCCGGTTGACGAGCCGTTCGTGCTTCCTCGCAAACTGCTGGACGCGGGCGTGCGCTTCACGATTTCCAACAATGACGATACTGGCCACGAGCGGAACTTGCCGTATTCCGTTGCGACTGCGGTGGCCCATGGCCTGCCGGGCGATGCGGGGATGCGGACGATCACGATCGACGCGGCTCGCATCCTGGGTATCGATGCCAGGTACGGCTCGCTGGAGGCGGGCAAGAGCGCAACGCTGATCGTGACGACGGGGGATCCGCTGCTGGTCACGAGCGATGTGGTGATGGCGTTCCTCGATGGACGCGAGTTAGACCTCACCAACAAGCAGACCAAACTCGCGGAGAAGTACCTGGAGCGATATCGCCAGAAGGGTGAGTTAAAGGGCCAATAGGCTCATGCCCAGGCTTTGCAGGCTTCCTGCCTGTGATTCGCCGTCGCGTCTCAGCATCGACGTGTGCTGGAACCAACATGTGCTGGACTAGTCAGCCGAGATGCTCTTGGGCCCTTCCTTGCCCGCGACGCGCTCCATGTAGCCGTTGCCTTTGCGCTCATACTTCGTAAAGCCCATGCGCTCAAGGTTCTTGTTGGAGAGGGCGCTCTTGCCCTTAATGTCGCTCCACTTGCCAGCGATGTTGGGGGCGACGATTGCCCGCCTGCAGGGCTGATTGGTCTCGGGCTGCTTGGTCAGCGCGGGATCCTTCATAGATTGGACAAACTCGAAGGTCTTGCCAGTGGGCGTGCCTTGCTTATCGAGGACGTCGTAGAGGTACGTAGGCATGTGTGATGATACGAAGGATCAAACGTCGGGTTCGTGCAACGTGCGATGGATGGGGAAGTGACCTGCCTATTCGGCGGGGAAGCCCTTGCACTTGGGAATTAGGATGCGCTGGATGCGGGGCTTGTCTTCCGCGTCGTGCTCGACGACGGTGTTGAGATAACTGAGCAACTGGCGGTTGAGGGCTTCAAGCCCCGGTTCAAGCAGGTGCGTGTGCGGACTGCGCCGGACGATCAGCGCAACACCTTCTTTCACTTCCGCTGCTCGGCGTTCGAGCGTCTTTGTGACCAGTTCCTCGTCCTTTGCGTTTACTTTCAGCACGATTGACATGTCCCAGATGTACGCGCGACCGGACTGCATGTTCTGGAAGCGCTCTTCGACCAGTGGCACTTCGACAAAGGCCTCGTGATCCTTGTCGTGGCCTTCGTGAAGTTTGGTCTCCGCCGCCTGCACGGGCTTGGGGCCGGTCATCGAGACCAGGAAGTAGACCGCGACCGCCTCCACGAGCATCAACGCGGCGACCATGCCGATGAGTTTGATGGGCGGACCCTTCTTGGCTGGTGCTGCATCGGCCTCCTTGGGCGCTTCTGCGGGTGCTTCCTTGGGTTTCTTGTCGGACATGCGGTGCTCCACGCTGGGTCGAGAAAGCCGACCCGCGTCGTGGATATCGAACCGTACGGACCAATGATGTCGCAGAATCCCCGATCAGACCGATGGCCAACGCAGGGTGGATTGAACGTGCCGAGCGTGCGGGAGATACCGGGACATCGAGCGTTATGGGGCGGCGATGGGGAGTATGAGAGAGGTGCGAATAATTAAGGGCATGCCAACTTCCAATCGTCGGGTTCGTGTCTTGCTTACCGCCGCAGGGGTTGGCTCGCGCTTGCGCCCCATTACTGATCGCATGCCCAAGTGCCTGGTGCCAATAGCGGGGCATCCGTTGTTGGACTACTGGTTCGACGCGTTCGAGCGGGCGGGCATTCGCCATGTGCTGATCAATACACACCACCTACCCGAGCAAGTGCGGGAGTACATCGGTACCAAGAACGTGACCGGACTATTTGAAGCAGTCGAGACGCACGAGCCTGTGCTGCTGGGCAGCGCGGGCACGATCACTGCGAACGCAGACTTCGTTCCTGCGAATTCAAAGCAGGGCAAGGTGGCGGGCGACGAGGTACTCATTATTTACAGTGACAACCTGAGCAACATCGACCTGGGCAAGTTCCTCTCATATCACCGCTCTCATCCCGACCCCTTCACCATGTTGCTCTTCCGAGCACAGTTTCCCGAGAAGAGCGGCATCGCGGAACTTGCGCCGGGAACCGCGCCGACCAGCGGAGATTTTGCGAGCGCGACCTGCGGCAAGATTCTTAGTTTCATTGAAAAACCAAAGCAGCCCAAGAGCAACCTGGCCAACGCCGGGCTGTATGCTTTGAGCAGCGAGTTGTGGCACGAAGTCGTGGGCTGGAAGGCGTTCGATATTGGATTTGATGTCCTGCCCAGATTGGTCGGACGGATGCACGCGATCGAGCATGGCAGAGTCTTGAGCGCGGGCGGGTCTACGGGCGGACTTGTGGGCGGGCTTAGGGTCGAACGCGATGGATATCACCGCGACATTGGCACGCACGAAAGCCTGGCCATTGCCGAGGCAGACGCACCCCACTTCTTCGACAAGCCCGTAGCGTGAGCGAAAGCGACCGACTCAATGTCGAAAGCCTGTCGTCGTGGTGAACAGCGACTATCCCGCTCGCTTACGCTCTCGATTCGCAGGGAGCAGCCATGGCCAAGCACATCGAGATCATTGCCAGAGGAATTTTCATCGAGGCGGGGCATGTGCTGCTGTGCCAGCACACGCGAAAGGGGTATTGCTTTCTCCCAGGCGGACACGTGGAGTTTGGCGAGACCGCTTCGGACGCCCTGGTGAGAGAGATGCGCGAGGAATCCGGAGAGGCCGTGCGTGTCGGGGCCTTGTTAGCAACGCAGGACCATGCGTTTCGACAGGGCAAGGAACGCCGGCACGAACTGAACTTCATTTTTCGTTGCTCGCTCAAAGGCAAAGCCAAGCGAAGTCTTCCCCGTGTAGTTCACAGTCGCGAGGAGGCATTGCTCTTTGTCTGGTGCCCGCTGGACCAACTGTCTGCTGTGCTCCTGCTTCCTGCCTCGCACGGCCCGATCATCAAGCAAGCGGCGCGGACCAAGCCGTCGTCGGTCTCCAATTCCATGCTTGTGGTATCGCGGCCATGATGCTTCTAGGCTTGCCCCACTCCTATGCATACTTCACGCAATCAGCCTGAACACTTTACAAAGCCATCGACACTACGACCGGCCGTGTTCCTCGATCGCGATGGCACCATCATCCGCGAGGTGCACTACATCGCGAAGCCCGATCAGGTAGTGCTGCTTCCCGGCGCGGCGGAGGCGATCTTAATGCTGTGCAACGCTGGTTTCTTGTGCGTCGTCGTCAGCAACCAATCGGGTGTCGGGCGGGGCAAACTGACGGAAGCGGACATGCTGGCTGTGCAGGCGGAAGTGGATCGCCAACTGGGCGTACTCGGCACCACACTCGACCGGGCCTACTTCTGCACCCTCGCACCACCCCCGGAGGCGGACAACGCGCCTGATCGGCGCACGCGGGTGGATCATCCGGATCGCAAGCCCGGGCCAGGCATGCTCTTGAGAGCGGCGCATGAGTTGGGCATCGATCTTGCGCGATCGTGGATGGTGGGCGATATGCTCAGCGACATACTCGCGGGCAAGAACGCAGGAGTTGTTGGAACAATCCACGTTCGAACAGGACATGGCGCAAGCCAGCCGGAAGCGTCCAAGTCCGCGGGCTTTGTCGTCGATACCTTGCTGGAGGCGGCCCGATTGATTGTGCATCGGGCCTGAACCACGCGACTCCACGGCCGCCCGCAAACCCGCCGTGAGTTTGTTGGATCAACGCAGCAGATCATGGTCGTCAGGGAGTTTTTGTTGCCCAAGCGTCAAGTCCTTTACATCACGGCGTTTGATCCCTGGGACCGTTGGACCAACTCGGGTGTGGTCCCGACCATTTGCACGCGCTTGCAGAAGATGGGCCTGTTGTACGGGGCGTGGAACGCACACGACTCATCGTTCGCGGAGTTGCATGGACGCAGCGCCATGCGCCACCTCATGTATCGCATCCGACGGAAGATCACCAAGGAACATCTGAAACTGCGCAAGGCCGCGCTGCCACCAGCAGACGAGCGGTCGGGCAACCTCGCTCGCTTGCTCAGCCGTGTCCCGCACGGCACGCCAGTGGTGTATCACTACGTGCTGCCGATCATCAATCCGGTCCTGCCAATCCGGAGATTCCTGTTTCAGGACATCACCATCGACGACGCACTGAAGGGCGGCGGCTTTGGATATAACTCGCTGTCGCCGGAACTGATTGCGGAGCACAAGAAGTTCCAGAAGTCGGTGATCACCAACGCCGACGGTGTCCTGAGTTTCGCGGGCTTTGTTGCGGACTCGCTGGAGCGGGAGTACGCGTATCCGCGAAACAAGGTGTTCCCAATTGGTGCCGGAGCGATTCGTCGCTGGGAGGGCGTGACGGAACCCACGCGCGAGCGATACGAGCGCAAGCGGATTCTGTTCGTCGGGCGCGCCTTCGAGCGCAAGGGTGGCGACACCCTGCTGGAGGCATTCAAGAGTGTGCGTGCCCGCGTGCCGGATGCGACGCTGACGATCGTCTCGAGCATGGCTAAGTTTGAGGTGAGCGAGGGCATCGAGCACATTCCCTTCGCCAGCAACGAGCAACTGCACGACTTGTACCTCAACAGCAGCGTCTTCTGCATGCCCACCAAGTGCGAGACCTGGGGCCTGGTCTTTGTCGAGGCAGCAAGTCACGGCCTTCCGATTGTCGGCTTTGACGATTGGGCCTTGCCTGATATCGTCGACAGTGGCACAACCGGCTTCCTGACCAGCAATCGCACGCCTGCGGGCCTTGCGGACGCGCTGGTGGATGCCCTGAGCGATCCGGCGGGCCTGCACACCATGGGCAAGGCCGCGATCGCTCGCGTGCGCGACGTGCTGGAATGGCCCCATGTGATGGACCGATTCCTGCACGCCGTGCTGCCCGATGAACTGAAGGGTCGTCGGGCAGTGTGGATGAGGCCTCGGGTATAGCCCGATTCGACGCGAATGACTGCTCTTCGCCCACGGACAGGCCATCTCAATCAGGAACTGCGCACCATTTTTATGCTCGCATTGCGGCATATTCTGTTTTTCGCGGGGAAACTCCTGCGCTTGGAGGACGTTGCTGCATGAACATTCTGATCACCGGCGGGGCCGGCTTTGTTGGGTCCGCGTGCCTTCGTTGGTTGGTTCGCCATGGACACAACCCAATCGCCTATGACAACCTCAAGGAAGGCCATATCTCCGCGGTCCCTTCGGGGCGATTGGTCGTCGGGGACATTGCCAACACCGACGCGCTCGTAACCGTGATGGGCAAGTTCAAGATCGAAGCGGTGATGCACTTCGCCGCAGCGACCTATGTTGGCGAATCGGTCACCAATCCCGACTATCACTACAGCAACAATGTCAGCGGCACGCTGAGCCTCCTGCGAGCGATGCAGAAGGCCAACGTCAAGCGACTTTTGTTCTCCAGCACCTGCGCAACCTACGGCATGAACCCGAAGGTGCCGATGGCCGAGGATTCGCTCCAGGATCCATGCTCGCCCTATGCGCGCACCAAACTGGTGGTCGAGTGGATGATCCGCGACTTCGCGCACGCGTACGGACTTGGCTTCACGCTCCTGCGCTACTTCAACGCCGCTGGTGCGGATCCGGACGGATTGCATGGCGAGGACCATCGCCCCGAGACACACCTGATTCCGATTGTGCTTGAGGTTCCACTGGGCCAGCGCAAGGAACTGACGATCTTCGGCAACGACTATCCCACGCCCGATGGCACCTGCGTCCGCGACTACATCCACACCAGCGACCTGGCTCAGGCGCACCAACTCGCGATCGAGGCGACCACGCCAACCACCAGCGAAGTCTTCAACATCGGCACCGGCAATGGCCAGAGCAACCTGCAGATCATTCAGGCGTGCGAGCAGGTTTGCGGACAGAAGATTCCCTACAAGTTTGGGCCCCGCCGGCCTGGCGATCCGCCCGCGCTGGTCGCGGACCCGACCAAGCTCAAGACCCGTCTGGGTTGGAAGCCCCAGTTCGCCGACATCGTGAAAACCGTGGAAACAGCCTGGAAGTGGCACAATACCAAGCCCAACGGATATGCGGATTAGGATCATTCAAAGTCCTGATGCCACACAGCAAAAGCAATCAGGACGAGTATTCGGCACAGGTAATCAGCAAAGGCACTATCGCACCAATCGCGCATCCGCGACCACTTCGATGGGGATGACGCGCTCCGCCATCGCGCCCGATGTGCGATCAATCACCGTCACTTTCAGGTTGTACCTACCAATCGAGACGGTTGCGGGCAGTTCGATCTGCTGCACAAGATAAAAATCGCTGCGCTTTGTTCTGCTGGTCTCGACCACGATCTGGCCGGGACGATGCCACGCGAGCAGGCCATCAGGATCATGAAAGAGTGAGATTTCTTGCGTGAGGTCAACCGAAACTTGTTCGCCCAAAGGAACATTCTTCTGGACCGGATCCGTGTCGCGAGCCGGTCGCGTGCCAAAGTCCACAAGTTGTGTGTACACCACTGCCCGAATCGGCGTGCCTGCTACAAACGTGTTGCTCGAATACACATCAAAGCGCCCAAACCCCTCGACCCGTGTACACAACGCGGCCTTCGTGATGACGATCTGATCTGGTAACGCTGCATTGGCTCGCAAGGCTGCAAGAAGATCGGGTGGGACATCCTTGGGATTCGCGAGCAGTCGTTCGCGTGCCTGTGCGAGCGTCGCACGGTCTGCCTCCGCAAGATCGTGCAAGGGATGCTTCGGATCGCCCGCACGGTCGAGCGTCGCAAGTGCATCGGGTTGCATCGCAACCAGGGGAGTCAGTGCAGCGGCATCGGTGATGAGCGGCTTTCCCGCGTCGTTGCGATGGCGAAGCAGGGAACTCATGTTGCGGGAGAGTTCAACCAACGGCGATACCGATGCAGGCTCGTTGGCTGGCTGCATTGTCTCAGTGGGGGATGTCGACGCGACAGGAGACGATGGTCGTTCCGGGACGTTCGTGCCGACCGTCAAGTTTGCAAGCCCGGAGTTTGGCAGGGTGTCGATGCCCAGCGCCGATGTAGGCGACTGCGTCATTTGCCCCGCTTGCGCGGAAGGCCGGTCTTGTGCCTCTTCGGTCTCTTTCAAGACTTGCTCAAGATTGAGCGCGGCTTGCCGGGCCCATGCTGCCTTCTGCGATGCGTTCATCTCCTGCGTGGGCGGGGGCAGGACCATGACGGGCGCATCGCTCTTGGCGAGGGCTGTGAGGCCCGCGTTGGGAGCGTTTGATGGGACAGAGCGAGTGGCGCATCCGCAGAGCAGCAGGCCCGGAAGCAAGACCATAAGCAGGAGTACGGAGAGCGCACGAACCATAACTGTATTGTCGGCAAATACTGCTACTTTGGCGCACTTTGTGCGTCAGCCGCCAGAAAGACTGTCGGCGCGATGCCAACTGATTTTTTGGGCAAGCGTGGTGCGTGGTGCGTAGGGCCCCGGTAGTGGTCGGTAGTGCGTGGGGCAGTTACTTCGTTGCCGCGACGGTGGGCTTCCAGTCTGGCTCGGCGAACTTGAACTGGGTGCGCGGGCCACGCAGCACAAAGAAAGAGACGCGAGCGGGTTGCTCCTTGGCGATCGCCTCCATCGCCTTGCGATAACTGGCGAGGTCGGTGATGGTGTAGTTGTTGATGCGCTGGATGAGGTCGCCCTCGAAGACACCAGCCAGGCCCGCCCACCCCGCGCGCTCGACGCTCTGGACGATCACGCCCTGGACCGACTCAGCCCAGCGATTGTCGTCGCGGTCGAAGAAGGTCAGTTCGCGCACCGTCAGTTCAAAGTCGCGGTTGCTGTCGCGCAGCGCTTCCTCGGCGGTGATCCGTGTGCGTTCGAGGGTGATGTCAAGGTCCTTGGCAGTGCCATCACGAAGGATGGCAAGTTTCGCCATGCCGCCAGCAGAGAGCCGACGCACCTGTCGCTGGAACATGCCCGAGTCCTGGATGCTGCGGGGGCTAAGGGCTTCGCCATTCAACTTGGTGATGATGTCACCGACGATCAGCCCGCTCTGTGCCGCGAGCGTGTTGGGATAAATGCGCGTGACGCGGAAGCCAAGGGTGCCCTTGTCCTTCAACTGATCGGCCAGTTGCTTGAGCACGGGCTGCGTGGCGATGCCGATCCACGCCTTGGGCAATTCGCGGGGTGGATCGTCGGGCTTCTCGGGGCGAGGCTTGAGCAACGTGAGGTTGCTTTTGCCATTGCGATCAAACTCGACAACGACAAACTCTGGGATGGGCTCCTGCGAAACGATCGTTCTGTACGCGTTTAGCGCGTCCTGCTCACTGGCGATGGTGACACCATTGATCGACTTCACGACATCGCCATAGGTGATGGCAGGCTCGGCGATTTGGGCCGGGCCACCACCTCGGATGCCGATGACAATTGCCCCTTGCTTACTTTGCAGGTTGCGGTTGCGAGCCATCTTGTCGGTAATCTCGCTGATTGAGATGCCAAACATGCGGAGCGCAAACTCCTTGCCCTTCTCGCGCAGGAGTTTTTCGGTGGTCGCTGTTGCGCTGCCCGTCTGGCCATCACGCAGGTACGAGAGGTTGATGGGCGTGCCCACCGGCTTATCGGCGATTTCTCGAAGCACCAGCGGAATTTCCTCTGGGAATCGAGCGGAAACCGCCTTTCCATCGATGGCCGTGATGACATCCCCCGCCTTCAGGCCCGCGTTGGCTGCGGAGCCTTCATCGTTTACCGAGTTGATGAGCACGCCCTGCTCGATGCCGGTCTTCTTGACGCTCTTGAAGTTCGCGCCGATGGTGCTGCGGGTCACTTCGCCATGCGCGATGATCTCGTCGACGATCGACTTCGCGAAGTTGCTGGGGTTGGCGAAGCCCAGGCCGTTGCCCCCTCGCGTGTTGATGCCCACGATCTCGCCCCGAAGATTCACCAATGGTCCCCCGGAGTTGCCCGGCAGGATCAAGGCATCGTGCTGGAGCCAACGGGTGAAGATGTCGGAGGAGCGATCAAAGTCAAACTCCTGATCCTGGATGTCATCACCGCCAAAGCCGGTGAAGACGCGCTCGGTGTTGCTCACCACGCCCAGCGTGACCGAGCGATTCAGGCCATAGGGAGCGCCCATCGCGAGCACATAATCTCCCACCGCAAGACTATCCGAATCCCCAAACTTCGCGACCGGCAGGGTTGTCTGGCCGTTCAGGGCTTGCAAGTTGAGGCGGAGTACGGCGAGATCGGTCATGGGGTCTTCGCCGACCAGCGTCGCAGTAATTTCCCGCTTGTCCGCGAGCGTGACTTTGAAAGTGCGTCCATCATCAACAACATGGTGGTTGGTGACGATCAGACCGTCGGGCGAAATGATTGTGCCCGAGCCGGTGCTGCCCCCCTTGGTTTCCTTGCCTTCCCAGAATGACACACTGATGACGCTGATGTTGACTAGCGCGGGGAAGACGCGATCGCGTGCGACTTCAATCGCAGCGGGCAGGTTGCCCGATGAGTCACTTGTCGAGCCACTCGTCTGGTTGGCTAGTGACTGCTTGCTCTTCTCGGTACCACGCGAACTGCCAGGGCCTTGGTCGGCAGAGCCGGCATGCGACGAGGCACACCCCGCAACAATCGTTAGCGTCAAGGCAATCGAAGCGACCATAGCAATTGAAGTGACGATTCCAGGGCGTAGTTGCCCATCCATCGGCCATGTCATGCGCGTCTCCATGCGTTGCTCCCGAATAGTTCTTCTACTACTGCATCAATCGTTGATCTGCCGACGCACGATAGCCCCGATCAACGCGCAGTACGACCGCACCACGAGTGCGAAGTTTGATCGCTCCCAGCAATGCAGGGCTTCTCAGTTTGGACTTGCCTTTGCCGGTCAGAACCCCAAGAATGCTGATGCAAGTCGATTGCCCGTCTGGGGTATTGTGTAACGGTAGCACGAGTGACTCTGACTCACTTAGTCTAGGTTCAAATCCTAGTACCCCAATTATCTTTTCGGCAGACAGCAGTCTGGAACCCGCAACGACGATGGACCAGCACATCGTCGTTTTCGTTTTCACAGGTATCTCGAAGTCGCAGCGCTTACCTGACCTTCGCGAGCCGCTCGCCCTTCTGCTGATCGCTCAGTTCGTTCCACTCGCCGATGCATCCCGGGCAGCAGAAGCCAACCTTTTCACCCTTGAACGAAACCGACGACGCCGCGCTGGGTGCCTTGCCGCAATCGGGCTTCATGGGGCAGCGGGCGTTGACGACACCCATCGACGCGGTGTCTTTCGACCCAGTGCCCTTCGAGGATGAGTTGCACGCAGCCAGCCCAGTGGCAGCGAGCACGATAGAAACGATCATCAATCTGGTTGTCAATGTGGTCACGACGGGCGTGTTGAGGGAGCGTGGTACAAAGTTCTTCATGGTGGGGGCCTTTCCTTGGACAATCCTAGTGCGCGCTATCGCCCCAAGAACAGTGGCAGCAGGCCCAGCCCAAGCAACACCAGCGATGCGATCTTGATGCGTCGCGCCTGCCCATCAATCGGCAACTGCCCGGGTGTTTCGCCAACGCTCGCACGGGCCCGGCGTTGCCGCTCCGCGATCGATCCATGGCGAAACATGAAGGCTCGCACCGACATGCCGTTGAACGAGGCGATGGCGTCGAGCGTGCTCACGGCCAGCGCACCATGCGCTGACCCCACGCGAGAAGGCTGTTGATCAGCCGCTTGGCTCGCTCTGGCTCCATGCGAGATCGCAAATGCGTCGGCCTGCCACTCGAATCGACGGCTGACCCATCCAAAGACGAGCAAGCCGATCAATAAACTCGCGATCGCGCTAGCCAGCAGCGCAGCGCCAACTGTCTGCTCAGACCCGCCAGCACTGGCCGCCTGCGCGATCCAGTCGAGCACTGCGCCGGTCGACAGCGTTGCGCCCAGCATGGCAATCGCCAGCCACAGCATGTGCCGCTCCCGCACATGGGCGACCTCATGGGCAACCACGAAGCCCACCTGCTCAGGGCTTAACACTTGGAGCAGACCATCAGTTAGCAGCATCGAGCGAAACGGCCAAAAAAAGCCCAGAATCGCTGCGTTTGCCACCTGTCCATGCGTGCGCCACACCCAAGGACCGCTGATCCGCACGCGATACTGGCGGCACATGCTCAGGATCGATTCACGCAGCGCAGGCATCTCGAGGGGCACCGTGTCCCACAACTTGCGCACCAGCAGTGGCGATGCGAGCAGCACCAGCAACGAACCTGCCCATTGGATCGGCTCGTTCCATGATCGCACGAACTCCGCGACATCGAGCGAACCCTGCCAGCGATCCCCGAGCAGCGTCAACCAACCTGGTACACGTTCGACGATCTCCCCGCACACGACCAGCAGGCTGATCGGCAGTGCCATGAGCAAAACGTGATGGCGTGTGTTGTTCCAGACCCATCGCCCACGCGACAGGATCGGCATGATCGTCCGCCCCTCGTCAAGATCACGGATGAGGCTCGCCTGATGTACCCGTCTTTCCAGCGGCTCTATCGACCACCATGTTGCAATGATTGTCAGCAGAATCGGGCCAGCAATAACCAACTCATCCAGCAGTACCAGGTCGCCGATCGCGATGCGCACCGCCATGTCCCATCGCTGCCACAGCACCGCGATGGCGATAATCCCCAGCACGCCAAGGCGCGTCGCGGCCATCATTCGCTCTGCCCGCACGATCCAGCGGACGCGCCCGGTCGCATCAACCCGCGAACTGCACCACCTTGCAAAGAAGTGAAACCCCGCGAGAGCGATCGCGCAAGCAATCGGCGGCCACCACAACATGCCCATGTCGACGCGAACGTCCGTGCCATCCGCCGAGCCCATCAACTCGCGCATGCGTGCCAGCAGAAACGCAAGGATGGTCAGGGCTTGGATCATCAGCATGCAACCATACGGACATCGCCC
>CAYRPC010000076.1:0-14007 GCA_964425995.1 uncultured Phycisphaeraceae bacterium | reverse complement strand
GCCCAAAGGCGGTTCTACGCTGCACACGCATGGATGCTTCCCCTGCCAACCTGCCATGGCTCGCGTCGCTGCGCGGCCGCTTCCTCGTCTTCGAGGGGCCCGATGGCAGCGGAAAGACCACGCAGATGCGGCGCTTCAAGGAGCTGCTGGAGTCGGCCGGGCTGACGGTCTGCGAAGTCCGCGAGCCGGGGGGCACCCGCATCGGCGAGGAAGTTCGAGAAGTCTTGCTGCATACTCGGAGCGAAATGACCATCCGCTGCGAGATGTTGCTCTACATGGCGAGCCGGGCTCAGTTGGTCGAAGAGCGCATCCGTCCTGCCATGTCCCGGGGCGAAGTCGTACTGAGCGATCGCTATCTCGCGAGCACGCTGGCTTATCAGGGGAACGCGGGCGGCATTGCCCAGGAGGACATCTGGGCTGTGGCCCACGCCTCCCTCCATGGTTGCTTCCCAGACCTCAACCTGATTTTCGATGTGGACGAAGTCACCGCCTCGAATCGAATCAATCCTTTGATGGCAACCGCAACCCGCCTCGAAGGGCTCGACCGCATCGAGAGCAGGGGCATGGAGTTCCACCGCAAAGTCCGGGAGGGATACCTGGGCCAGGCAAGCCAATTCCCCAAGGACTACCGGGTCATCGATGCCACTCGCTCACCAGAAGTCATCTGGCAGGATGTGCTGGCGGTTTTGAGTCAGTGGACCATGCTTTAGATGGTGTGAACTTGGGGTATTTTGCAGTTCTATTACAATTGTAAGCCTTTGCCGAAACTGATTTTGCGCAGTTTTACCCTCATTCAGGTGTCGCTCCCGGCGATTTCTTGACAATCAGTACTCGGACTCGGCATTTGACCGATCAAAGAGCGGCTTGTTATCGAACTATTTCGTAGCGGGCCAGAAGTTCGCCACAGTACTACGCCCGATACGTCGATACCTCACCTTACCAGTATTGTGCCCCTGGGAGTAGAAGGCCCTCGGGCGTGCTGGAAGGAGTCAGCGATGACGCCTGAGATTGCTCCGTCGACTACAAAACTCGCCCTGCTCGATTCGTTCACCAGTTATCTGAGCGACGAACGCCACTTCAGCCCGTACACCGCCCGTTGCTACGGCGCGGACCTGCGGCAGTTCGTGGACTTCCTGGTTGGCCAGCACCACATTGTGTTGGATGAGGCCAACGAGGCGCGCGGCTTTGAACGCTTCGCCAAGGCACGTCAACCCGGCCAGGCGTTTCCCAGCGCCGACCGGCTGAGCGTGACTGACTACATGTGCGGAGCCAACGCCGATCTGATTCGCACATTCCTGAACCATCTGGGCGGACAGCAGTATTCCGCCGCGACCATGGCGCGCAAGATCGCGACGCTTCGGTCCTTCTACAAGTGGGCAGAGCGGCGCGGTTATTCCGGCACCAATCCAATGGTCAGTATCCGCACGCCGCGCCAGCCCAAGCGCCTGCCCAAGGCGATTCCCATCGAACAAGTCGAGCAGTTGCTGGCGGCTCCAGGCGATGGCGATGTGCTGTCGCGTCGTGACCGGGCCATGCTCGAAACACTTTATTCCACGGGCATCCGCGTCAGCGAACTTGTCGGCCTGTTGGTCGAGGACTTTGACATTGCGGGCGAGACACTGCGCATCCGGGGCAAGGGCAAGAAAGAACGCATCGTGCCCCTGGGCTCGCACGCCGTAGCCTCGATCCAGCGGTACCTGGACATGCTGCGTGCCGACGCCAAGATGACCTTTGCGATGAAGGGCGGGACGGTCGTGCCCCTCTTCGTCAACAAGCATGGCGGGCGGCTATCAAGCCGCTCGGTGCGCCGCAAACTCGACAAGTACCTGCGCATGGCTGGGCTTGATCCCTCGATCAGCCCGCACACGCTCCGCCACAGTTTCGCGACGCACCTACTAGACAACGGCGCGGACCTACGCAGCGTGCAGGAACTGCTGGGACACCAGAGCTTATCGACGACTCAGGTGTACACGCACTTAACCAGCCAGCGCGTGAAGGAAGCCTACAACCGTGCCCATCCAAGGGCCCAGGCGTCGTAACATTGGTCGTGCCCGGCGCTGTCACTGGGAACAACACGCACGACCCGACGACATTCGGTTTCCTCAAAGAACATAGCACGACAACGAAGAAGGAACGCAGAGATTGGTCTCTGCGTTCCTTGTGTTTTTGCCTTCCACTGAGTTTGACTTCTCTGCTTTCGTGGCTGTCACCACCGCAACATGTCGTACGCGATGCTCCCGTCGTTCGCGTTTCGTATGCTTGGTCATGCACCGACCAAGCAGCGATCCCGAAGCGATGGATGCCAGCGACTTCTTCTGCGACTTCTGCGGACAGGAGTATGGTGGCGATCGGCCAATGGTCGAGGGCCATCGTGGCAGCCTGATCTGCGGCAAGTGTTTGAGCAGTGCATGCAAACAGGTGCTGGTGCTCAACGCGGGCGTGGTTGTGCCCGAGCACATCGCCTGTTCACTGTGCCTGCTCAATAAGCGGGGCGACTACTGGCAAAGCCCGGTGCGTGCGAGCACCGTTCCCGGGTCAGAAGGCGAAAAGGGCAGCGTCGATATCGAGCCCGAACCGGGCGCGGTGGTGTGTCGCTGGTGCATTGATCGGAGCGCGGGGATGCTGGAAAAAGATCCAGACTGCGGGTGGAAAAGGCCGGAGTAGTCAGTACCTTCGATGATGCGAGCGAGAGCGCTTTCAGGACTTCTGCGCCGCCATGTCATCGAATATCGATTCAAGTGCCAGGAACGTGCGGCTGGCTGCATCGAGAATGGCAAGGCGGGCAGGCTCATCCAGCAGAAGCGCATCCGCATCGGACTTGAAGGCCGTCCATCGTTCGCGTTGCTGCGCACCATGCGGATCGAGAAACGCTGTCCCAGCACCGACGGGGAGGGGCACCGTCTTGCGCATGGCTCCGGCGATGAAGGTGCCGCCATTGGTCGAACCTTCCAGCACGTATAACACACCAAGCAGCGCCACATTGCGTTGCGCAGCGAGCGAGTTGATCCAACCGATAAACCGCTGAGATGCCGGGAGCGCATCTGCGAGCGGGTGATTGATCGCGAGCAGGTCAGCATGCGCGTGCTGGGCTCGCACGTGGTATGGGCGGAAGACTGCGCGAATCGCGCTTTCTGAAACGGCCATCGCTTCGCATGCGCTATCCAGCGCGGTCTGGGCGTGGTACATCTGCGACAGGTAGAGCGCGTATTCGCCGAGATTCGAGGTGCCACGCAGCAGTCCGGCCTGGACCGGATGTCGCTCGACTCGTGTGTGCAATTCCTTGGTGGATTCTCGCAGTCGCAGCATGATCGACGCATCGGCCTGCACTTCCACGGGACTCTTTTCTGCGGCGTTAGCAACAGGGGCGGAATGATTGTGCTTCGTATCGTGCATGACAGACTCCAGACAAGCCATCAAAAGAACACAGCCGGGCGACGTTGGGTGAATTGCCTACTACGAATCCCTGCTGGAATCTCTTGTAGAAACGCAACTGAAACCGCGAGCCACAACAATCCCTTAGCAGGGAAAAACTCTACAACTCCACGACACCGCATCGGCAGTTATCACAAGTTCGCAGTTCAAGAACTGCTGTTGAGACTGAGTCTCACTCGCAAGTCTAACAGCGTACGTGTACATTTGCCAGAGTTGCGGAAGTTAAATTCAGTTTGCAGAATACCCGCACAAAATTAAAGTCTGGTCGCCACCAGGCTTGCCAGTTCGCTGCGTTCGCTCTTGGCAAGCGTGACGTGGGCAAAGAGCCGAACACCCTTCATCTTCTCGATCGCGTACGCAAGCCCGTTGCTGCTGCTGTCAAGATACGGGTTATCGATCTGGCCGATGTCGCCCGTCAGGATCAACTTGGTGCCTTCGCCCACGCGGCTGGCAATCGTCTTGACCTCGTGGGGTGTCAGGTTCTGGGCTTCGTCCACGATCATGAACTGGTGCGGGATGCTGCGTCCGCGGATATAGGTCAATGGCTCGAGCACCAGTTTGCCATCGGCCATCAGTTTCTGCACCCGTTGTTCTGCGGAATGGCTGTCGGCGTGGCCACCCTGACGGTCGCCCGCGCTTGCGCCGCCCCGCGTGCTCAGCAGGTATGTCAGATTATCAAAAATCGGCTGCATCCACGCCGCGAGTTTTTCATCCTTGTCGCCCGGCAGGTAACCGATGTCTCGCCCGAGGGGCATGATGGGGCGCGCGACAAGCAACTTGTCGTAGCGTTCTTCGGCGAAGACCTTGGTCATGCCCGCTGCGAGGGCGAGCAGCGTCTTGCCCGTGCCCGCGCTGCCCAGGAGCGTGATGAGTTTGATGTCCTCATCGAGCAGGACATCCATGGCCATGGTCTGCTGCACGTTGCGGGCCATGATGCCAAAGACGGGCTTGCGCGGTCCAGTCACGGGAATGACATGCTCGGTATCGCCCAGTCGCCGGCCCATACCGGTGTGGGTCTCATCGTCGCGATCTTTGAGCACGACAAATTGGTTGGCAAGTAATTCGTTGGTATAGGTGCCGCCGTTGTCGAGTTCTTCGGTGAGGGCGTGGGTCAGGCGGCTGGTCTCGATCAGGCGGTCACGATAGAGCTCGTCGATAAGGGAGCCCTCGACGCTGGCGTTGAGGAAGCCGGTGTAGAGGCGATCGGCATCCACGCGCTGGTTGTTGAAGTCCTCGGTCTTGATGCCCAAAGCATCGCTCTTGATGCGGGCCGAAAGGTCCTTGGTGACAAACACGGCGCGTCGGCCCTGGCGGTGCAGGTGCAGGGCGACGGCGATGATGCGGTTGTCCGGCGCGTCGGTGTCGATGCCGGCGGGGCGGGGATAGTCGGTGACATCAATCTTGACCGTACCGGTGATGCCGCCCGGACCAGTGCTGAACGCTCCGCGCGAGGGCGCGGGCAGATCGCCCCAGTTGACGCCATCGGAGAGTTTGCCCAGGGCGCGAAGGCGGTCAAGGTTTCGGATCGCGCCGCGGCTGTTGCGGCCCAAGTCATCGTCCTTGCGCTTCATCTTGTCAAGTTCTTCGATGACGGTGAAGGGGATGACGACGTGATGTTCCTTGAAGACGAACATGGCGTCGGGGTTGTGCAGGAGGATGTTGGTGTCGAGCACGAAGTGCTTGACTTGGGTGTCGGCGTGGTGGGTGAGCCGCGTAGCGGGGTTGGAGGAGGTGGAGGCGTGAGCGGCGCGCGACTTGGAACGCGCCGACGACTTGGTGGCGGTGGGCATGTCTTTTGATGGGGTTGGGGATGGGGCTGGAGCAGGTTTGGGCTGGCCCGAATCGCGCTTGGGGCGGGGGCCAGGCCTGATTCCGGCGGATTGAGGGCCGGATCGGCTGGATGGAACGACTGGGGATGGGGTGCTCGCGGGCTCCGCCCGCAGAGTTGGCACCATGATGTCCCTTCCGGGGCGGTCCTTTCGAGACCCCGCCCCGCTCGGCACGCCGGGGGGAGAGGTCGCTGCGTCTGTCTTGCCCGAAAGGCGAGCCACATCCTGCGGATCGGCCGAAGCGGGCGGGTGATTCAGAACAGGATACCAGATTGTCGGGTCAAAGGTGCGCAAATCCGGAGAACTTTGCGCAGGTTTGACATGGGCGGTTGCGGGAAAAGGGGAGGAAGTGGGAATCGGGGCTGGCTGAATAAAAGCGGCACGCTTGGGGTAGTGCCGCTCAGGGGGAATTTTGGTTTAGATTTATGGGGCGCAGGGGCCTTCGCTGAAGACGCGGAGGAAAGCTTCAGTATCGGCGGGATCGAAAAGCACACTATCATTGTTGAAATCGATGGAATCGCAAAAACTGGTTGAACATGCTCCTTCGGAGAAGACAGAGAAAAAGTCCTCGGTATCCTGCGGATCAAAGTAGTTACCATCGTTATTGAAATCGATGTCGTTGCATGGAGCGGACGAATAGCAGTATTCCTGCGGCGAGTCCGCGATGCCATTGAAGTCGCAGTCATAAGACAGCGCGAAGGTGTAGAAAAACTCTTGACCAGTATCGCCTGGTACTTCGACAGGGAAGTCCGCCTTCAGATTCATGTCTGCTGTCGGCCTAACAACATAGATACCAGCAGGCAACACCACTGGCGGCTTTGCGCGAAGGATTAATCTACGCGGATCAGCGGGATCAACTTCAGCGAGAATTGATGATGTGACGGGTACAACTCGTTCAGAGAAGTTGGGATCGAACCACAAGACCTCGACTGCTGGTTCCAAAGGATTTGCAACGAAGACCGGCACATAAAAATACATGAACACGCTTCGCCAAGGTGATGCAGCAGGCCAGCGAGCGAAATCAGTTGATGTGGGTCGGTCTGAGAAATCCAAGTTGACGGGAGAACACTGTGCAGCCTGCAATCCGCCGAATCGCGTTGTAATGACACCCCCGCCAAACGACTCTGGCAACTGATCATATTGCGAATTAGTCAGTAGTATGTTGCCCACATTTATCCTCGAGAAATCCCACTGGCTGATGCCGCCACCACCTTGGCCTGCTCCAAGCACGATGGCCCCCTGCAGAGATCCAGGGTTTCGGACGACGATCTGGCCAAAGAAGAACTCGTTATCTAGTGCAAATGTCGCGGCTGATCCGAGGGATGACATGCTCACAGATGCTAGTGGTCCTTCGAGGCTGGTGGAAATCGAACCAAGTCGAACACTCAGCGGCGATCCCAGTAACATGAGTTGTTCAGTACCGGAGTACGTCGCATCAAACCGCCCTGTTCGGACGTGCGAAACCTCCGCTGGTCCATCGCTCGTGCTGCACAAGGCCGCCAGTAGGTCTCCTTGAATTTCACGAGATTCGGCTTGATCAACCTTGAGCGAAAAGCCAATATTCTCCGTGAGATCGCCTCGTCGCACTTCCCCATCGATGCGGATGTGCCCCGCCTGCCCCGCGATCCAGAGCGCGGTAGGCAACTCCGGATCACAGAAAAACAGGTCTCCGTCGATCTGCATGTCCCCGATGTCACCGAGCACATACACCGCGCCCCGGACTTCGCCGATATGAATCGATGGCCGCGATCCCGTGCCGGTAACATCGCCCTCCACACGCAAGCGACCATTGAGTGTATCAATGTCGATCGATCCAAAAACATCGCCTTCAACTAAAAATGTCGCTGGACCATTCAGGCAGAGATCAGGTGGGCAGCAACCTGCCGAAGAAGTTGCAACGTTCCCAACCACGAATGTTCCAGTGATGGAATTTCGCAGTGTTACTTGCTCAGTCTGTCCCGAGGAGAAGATGTCTCCGAATACATTGCCACCAAGTAACGTCCCGTTTGGCAAGCGACTACCCACGTTTAGTACACGAAGGCCAGCGACGGTTGTGATGCTCACGGGTAAGGTCGGCGTATCGGCATTACCCTGTTCGACATCAAGTCGGTTGATAGCGCCGTTGGTAGAAGTGATAGAACCGTCGAAGGCTATCCCGGTGCCTCTGAGGACAATGTTGCCGATGGTGCCAGAAGATAGTACGCTCGCGCCGTTTGAAATCCGGTTTGCTTCCAGCCAGCCAAGGTCGACGCTGGACAGCGAGCCGGCGTTTGTAGTGGTAACGTTGGCTTGAATGTCGCCCAGCAACTGCACGCGGGCGATGGTGTGGACACTGATCGGGCCAGTCAGGTTGCCACCCCAGGCTCCGGAGAAGTGCACCGAAACGGACGTTGAAACCACCCCACCAAAGTTGTTGGCAACTTCCGGGAGAAGCTCTTCTGATGTTACTGGTACGGACCCAAGTCCAAGAAACAGATCGACTGGACTTGCAGCACCAATTGATATGCTTCCGATGCTCGTCGTAGCCGGATTGATAGCAAAGACATTCACACGTGTCACTGCAGGATCGAGCGAGAACGAGAGCGGTTGATTGCTCCCAGCGTTCGATTCGGTCACAGATGTCTCACGCCACACTTGAATCGTTACTTACGCGGATAGCCTGCTTGTCGCAATCAACACGACCATCACCGCGACTATGGTACTTCGCATGATTTTATTCTCCGACGTCTCGTTCTGAAAACTATTAGCGACATGCTTATATTTATCACTACAGATGTGGAGGGTACCGAACTTGCGATTCGAAGTCCATAGGAAATGGATCGATCTCCAGGAAAATCTCCTCCTTCATTGTACGTTATATCCAGATCAGGAAATCCAGAGGCGCCTCTCGCGGCTCCATCGTAAATGCGCCTCATGGAGAACGGTGTCTGGAATATACCTTCCGTCCACTCGCTGCTCCCCCCCGACGCGTCCAGCAATCCCCACGGCGTGACAACGTTTGCATACGCTCCCAGGGGCACGAGAAACTCGATGCCTTGCCCGGTGTTGACGCCCGCATTGGATTGGTTCAGCGGGCTGCCGCCGAAGGATGGGGGCAGCCCGTAGGTGAGCGGGATGTCGGTGCCGTTGGGCTGGAGCCACCAGCCGCCGGTGGTGCCGTCGCCGTTGGTGCGGTTGGGGTCATAATGGACGGCCTTGAGCCATTCGTCCCAGGTGGGGATGAAGTAGCGGGCCTCGGGATGGCGGGTGGGCTGGTCGGTCCAGGTGGGGAAGCCGGTCCCGTTGAACGTGCTGGCGTCATACGCCCCATCTTGGAACGATGTCCGCGCCGGGTTCTTGTCGTTGTGGAGCCAGTTGCAGTAATACGCGGATTCGCGCCAGGAGATGCCACCAACTGGCAGCATCGCTGCATCGGCCACATTGCGAAGCCGATAGCGCTCGCCCGGACCGGTGTAAGTAGGATCACGTTCGCCGCCCCAGGAGATGGGAAGGTTGATATAAAACGGGTCTTCACGCGCCAGCGCGGCGTTGGCAAACTCGAGCCACTGCGCCGAGCTGACTTCCATCCGCCCGATGAGGTACTCATACCCGACGCCGCCCCGCGACCCGGTTGAACGGATCATCGCGGTTATATGCGAGGTTGCCGGGCGCGCCGATGGTGATGAAGTCCGCGCCGGAATTGGGGTCCACCTGGGCCAGCGCAGATGCTGTGACAAGCTGGAATGCAGCCAAGGCCGCCTTGGGGAGGAGGTTCATGCAGGAAACATGCACGATGTATCAACATCGTGCCAGCAAAGTCTCAGAATTTCAATGAGTATTCAGCGCACGACCGCCACGCATAGGACCGCCGCGATCAGGATGGCGATGAGAACCTTGGCAAGCGTGGCGAGCAGCCGCCCGATGGCCGCGCCGGTGGCGACCTGGCGGGCCGATTCCCAGCTTGACTTATTCAGCCAGCGTTCGCCCACGATGGCTCCGCACGCTGCGCCCAGCGCGGCGCAGATGATGGCACCGATCACCGGTGGCGGCACGAAAATGCCAAGAATGGCGCCCAGGAAACTGCCCAGCATCGCGCCGATCGCGCCGTGTTTGCTGCCCCCGGCCTTTGAGGCTCCCAGCGCGCTCGCGATGAATTCGAGGCCTTCGGCGATTGCTGCCAGCACAAGGATGGCGGCAAGCGACCACCAGGAGATCAGATCGGGCTGCCAAAGTTTGAGGAGCACGGCCCAAAGGACCATGAGCCACGTACCTGGAAGCAGCAGGGCGGTGAGCAAGATACCAAGCAGGCAGATGACGGGCGTGCCAGCGACGCCGATCCAGAGTTCCCAGTTCCAGTGTGACGGATCCCAGGGCGAGATGATGTCGATGGGCACGGCCAATGGTGTAACTGGCTGTGTGACCAGTGGTGTGCCTAATTGTGTGACTGGTGGTGCCATGGGGGGCATGACGGTCGGCGGAACCGGGATGGAAACATCACCTTGCATCGTGTCCTGTCTGCTGGGCAGTCCTGTTTGTTGGGAATCGGCAGGTTGTGGTACGCAGTCATGCCACAGGAATATCAGAACGATGGCGTATGGCGCCTACTTCCGACGGACAGCTTCCAATCGCTGCTTGTGAATCTCGCGATCCGGCTCGATCAGCGTGAGGGCAAAGATGTGACTCTCCGCCAGACCGCGGTCGCCCGCGCGGAGTGTGAGTTTGGCGGCCAGTTCCCGAAGGGTTGCGTCGTAGGGTGATATCTGTGTGGCGCGACGAATCTTGGGCATCGCCTTGGTCCAGTCGTTCATGGCGGCGTACTGCTTCGCCAGTTCGATGGCGAAACTGGGCGAGTTCTGCTCTCGCGCATCCAAGTACTCAAGGTGCGGGATCGCACTCGTGGGGTCGAGGCCCGGTTCTCCATTGAGATACAACGCGGCGAGCAACTTGTGCGGTGCAGGATCTATTGGGCGAGCCTGGGCATAGGCCTCGATGGTGGGAATGTCGTCTTTGGTTGCGCCAGCAGGACGCTGGGCGATACTCCGAACGATTCGTTCGAGAACGAAGGGGTTGCCCGGCTGCTCGCTATTCCACGACGCGAGCAATTCGGGCGAGACTTCCTCGACCTTGGCCTCCTCAACCAGTTGGTCAAGGGTCTTCTGGCCTTGCTTGGGCAGCATGCCCCACTCACGGAGTTTGACCTCGAACCAGAGCGTGAAGTCCTTGAGAAATTGCTCGCGGGTGGTCTTGAGGATGGTGTTGAAGGCTTCGTTCTCACGCACGCCCGTGGCATAAAGGTCCATCAGGTCCAGTGGGGCCTGCTGCCCGTAGTGATCGATGATGTACGCGTACATCCATGCGCCTTGCATGTACGCCTGGGTTCGATCCGTGGGGCGCCGGGGCCTGGCGAACATCACGTTGATGGTTTCAAAGTCAAAGAATGTCTCGCTCTCATACGCCCGGCTGAGGATCTGCACCACGCTAAAGTCAACCGGCGCGTCTTCGAGGTAGACCGCGCTCGCCTCGGTGAACCAATGGGGCAGGCGGTTCTTTGTGCGAGAGAGCGTGACGGTGTGGGTGTATTCGTGCTGCACCACGCGAGCCCAGTCATAGGGCCCGACCAGGTGTCCAGGGCCGTCGCGGGGGACTTCCATGGCGATCACGGGGCCAGTCGCGGCGGCGAACGTGTGCAGTTGCGGCAAGCCAGTGATGCGTGTGGCGAACCACCGGTGGTTTGGGTACAACTCGACGACGGTCTTGCCTTTGGGCTGGTGGCGAATGCCGCCCGGGCCGTCCCCGGTGACTCGAAGGTAGATGCGTTCGAGTGTGGGGAGCATCTCGCGGGCCATGATCTCATCGGCACCCGGCTTGTATCGCACAATGAAGTGCTCGCCCTCCATCGACGCATAGGTTGTCAGTTCATTGAGCAGCGCCAGGCTGTTGGAAGCCCGGATGTTGTGGCGGTCGAGGGCGAGGCCAAGTTGCAAGGCGCGACGAGATTCTTGCAAGTTTCCAGCCTGCAACTCGCAAAGACCGAGTTGGTACAAGGGCTCGGCCCAGCCCGGAGCGCGTTCGCTCGCCACTCGCAGCAGACGAGCAGCATCGTCGTACTGGCGAGCCGAGGCCAATGCCTTGCCCGCGTGCATATATCCCTCGGCATAATTGGGCGAGAGCGTGTCAAGATCGGCGAGCAGCGCATCAGACTTGATAAAGTCAAATGAAAGTGCCACGCTGGCGGCGCGCAGCCCGAGCAGTTCTCGACTGGTGGGATACAGATCAAGAGCGGGTGCCAGTTCCTCCAGCGCCAGTGCCCCTTCGACCTGACGCATGCGGAGCAGAGCGCGAATGGTTGCTCCGCCTAGTGATGCACGGGGCAAGGTTTTGATGCTGGCATCGGCGGACGAATCAGTCAAGTCATTCTGCAATTGGTCGAGTCGCGCGGCAACGGCCTGGGCCTTCTCAAAGTCCAGCGCGTCAACCCAGATGCGTCCCAGGAGCAGCCATGCCTCAGCGCAGCGGGGATTGTGGGCCAGCGTTTCCAGAATGGCTGGACCGGCCTGCTCATACTCGCCCTTCTCATAGAGCAGCAGGGCCTCGGCCAATCGAATCGACCAGGAAAGGCGATCAAGTCGGTCGCGTGCGTCGCCCAAAAACGAAAGTTGTTCTTGATAACCGACGCTCTGCTTGCCTTCGGCGCCGCGAAGACGAGCGAGCAGAATCAAGCCGCGCACGCCGTTGGCGATCTCATCCGCATCGGTGACGTCGCCCTTGTCCAGGCGTGACGCGATGGCCGCGAGAGCGACTTCGGCCTGATCGCGTTGACCCAGGTCGATGCTCGACTCGGCGAGCAGGCGAATGGCGCGGAGGGATGTGCGAGCAGGTTCGTCGCTCGCTTCGAGAATCTTCAGGGCAGCCTCGGGCTGGCCCCGACGGAGCAGAGACTCTGCGCGGTCCAGCGAGGAAACAGTTTCGTCATCCAAGGCGGCGTTGTGGTAGTCGCCAATCAAAAGAGCGGCACGGGCGCGGATGGCACCTGGTGCATCGGTCCCGATGTCGGCAACATCCCAGACACCGTGCTTGACGCGCAAGTCACGACGCTCGTCGTCGGTGAGATAGACCTGATCGAGGAGTGCGGTAATAGCCTCGTCGAGTTCAGGCAGGTCGGCAGGTGCAATCGCGGCTGCTGGTTCGGCTGCTGGGTCTGCGTCTTGGACATCTGGTAACCGATCTGGCAACAAATCTGGTGATATATGTGGGCTGATCTCAACCGGAGGATCGAGGGGGCGCTCCTCTTGGGCGAGCGCGGGAGCCTGCCAAGTAATAGTGGCGAAGAGAGTCAGAATCGTGGCTGCGTTGATAAGCGGATGGTGCAATGTGGCCTCGAGGAAAAAGTTGTTCGCCGCAGACAAAGCAGATGGAGGAAACTAAAAGGACGTTTGGTGCCAAGGCCGCTGGTCATGGCGTGATAATGGCAAGATCGTGGCAGTGTCATGTCGCTGTTCGTGATTCACTGCTCCAAACGATCTTCCTGAACCAGCCAACCTTCGCCGCCTTGCAGGACAAAGTCAGCATCGGTGACACTCTCATTGACGATGGGCTTGATGAGTTGGACGATCGTGATCCCCTCCTTATTCTCAGTGCGAGCCATGCGAGGCAGCCAGCGCTCGACCTTGGTGCCGTTCGCACCCTCAACCTGGACTGGTCGGTACCACAGGCGGACTTCGTTCAGAGCAATGGTCACACGCTGGTTGTCCAGAGGCTTCGGCTTGAGGAGCAATTGCTTGCAGCCCGCAACGAAGGTCTGGAGCTTGGGTAGTTCTTCGGGTTCATGGGCTTGGAGGCCATCGTTGGCTTCTAGCAACTCCACCTCATATCGCTCCAGAATGTCGGCCTTCTTCTGACCAATGGGCAAGGGGAAGGGACTATCGCCCAGGCGCATCGGATCGGTCGCCTCATCCGTGCGGAAGACTTCTTTCCTGGAGATGGTCTTCAGCCGTTCGTTGCGCTCGACGAACCAGCGGCCATCAAACAGGAAGGACTTCTTGTCCATTTGATTGACTTGATCGCCAATCTTCGAGCGGTCAAACTGGACCATGAACTTGCGAGCCGCAGGGATAGCGGCGGCCCCTGCGCCAGGTCTGCCATTGACCGGCTCGCTGGACTGATAGAGCAGCGTGCCTTCCCAGACCTGTCGGTCTCCCTGCAACTCAAACACGCGGTCATATTGGATGCCCGTGCGAAGTGTGCGCAGGCCCTGATCGGCGCTTTCGAGTTCGGTCAGGAACTGCTCCGCTGCGGAGAGTGCGACGGGAGCGGGGACTGGAGCAACCTGGCCCGCGGCTTGGGCTTTCTCCTGAGACTCCTTGCTGTCGTAGCACCCAGCGATGGCTGGTGTGGAAGGCATGGCTTCAGTAATTGGCTTGACAGGCTCGCTCTGCTGAGCCACTGCGAGTCCTGCAAACGAGATGGTGGTCCAGATAATGCTCATTGTGTTCTCACTCTATCGACCGTCAACCTTGGTTCGTACGAACCAGCCACATGGATCGTTCGCCACAAGTTAGGACGCACAAACTATGATTTGGTTCCTTGGCGAGAAGTTGCAGCGGGCTGTCGAGTGCGAGCGCGACAGTCTTGGCTTTGCTTCGCCAACTACGCTCAACCATGTCCATGCTCATGTTGTCAGTGTCGGGGTGCCGGGGTGTGGTTGGTGAGACACTGACCCCCGAAGTGGCGGCGCGGTTTGCCGGGGCGTTTGGGGCGGTACTACGCG
>CAYRPC010000075.1:0-14078 GCA_964425995.1 uncultured Phycisphaeraceae bacterium | reverse complement strand
ACCCCCGACAGGAGACATGGCACCAGAACATGAGTTGGGCGCGCAGAAAAGAACGATTGTTGCAAGTGCCCAGCCTCCAGTCTCTAATGCCTTCCCCCATGAGTTACCTCGTCCCAATCGTCATCGAAAAGTCCTCCCGTGGCGAGCGCGCCTATGACATCTATTCACGCCTGCTCAAGGATCGGATTATTTTCCTGGGTGGACCGGTCATGGACGAGGTCGCCAACCTGATCGTTGCGCAGATGCTTTTCCTCGCGAACGACGACTCCAAGCAGGACATCCACCTGTACATCAACTCGCCAGGCGGCAGCGTCTCGGCCGGGCTGGGCATCATCGATACGATGAAGTTCCTGCAGTGCGATGTCTGTACCTACATCATCGGCCAGGCCGCGAGCATGGGCAGCCTGATCGCTGTGTCAGGCACACGGGGCAAGCGGTTTACCCTCAAGAACGCCCGCAACCTGATGCACCAGCCGCTGCTGAGCGGCGTGATGGAAGGCCAGGCTACTGACCTGGAAATCGAGGCGCGGGAAATGCTCCGCATCCGCGAGCGCCTGTATGAAATCTACAGCGAAGCCACCGGCCAGCCCAAGGACAGGATCGCCAAGGACTGCGACCGTAACAAGTGGCTGGACGAGAAGGAAATGCTGGAGTATGGCCTGATCGACGGGGTGCTTGACCGCATGCCCAGCGCGCCCAAACGCAGCAAGCCGGATGATGAATAAGTTGAGCAAGTTGAATAAGTTGAGTGACTGAGTAAGCACAAACCATCGGCTTTGAACAAACACCCCGGTCGACCGGGGTGTTTTTTTATGTTGAGATTCAGCATGCAGTGCGTTGAGTTCCGCACAAATACCATCCGCCAATTGGAGCAGGTTGATACGACTGCGACCAGCCTGATCGCGGGGTGCCTACTTTGCGAGGTAGAAATGTCGTACGAGCAACTTTGAGACGGCATGTGGTCCTGAGTGAGACGACTAGATGGTGGACAAAGGAAAGGGGAGCGAGATGCTGTGGCATACTAAGTTCTTGATTGTGCTGGCCCTCTGCGTTTTCACCTCATTGATCGCCATTGCAAAGTTGCCCCAGAGCGATGATGTACGCGCCATAACACTCGATGCCTCCAAAGCAGTGCATGGGAACTGGGTTGTCGAGGAAGGCATCCTCTCGAACAAAACACATACCGATCTTTCACAGGTCAAGATCGCCGCCATTGAATGGCCCGCTTACTCGATCAAGATGAAAGTACGTCGAACAACCGGCACTGCCGGCTTTGCTTGTGCGGTTCCCGTGGGCGAGAAACTGGCCATCATTGATATCGATCATGGCGACAAGGAAGTGCTTGGAGTGCGGCTCAACATGCCACCCGACGCAAGCGTGCCAGCAAAGCCGATTCTCGAGAGTGCCGAGAAGTTCCTCGACGGGTTGCTGAAGGGTGAAGAGTCGCAAATCACAATACGCAACGATGGCAAGGAGCTTCGTGTGAGCGGTGACGACGGCATCCCATTGGTGAAATGGAAGATCGATCCATCGCTGCTGACTGAGGCAAAGGACGAGGTATGGTTTAGCACACGGGCGGCCGATGCCTCGTGGACGATTCGAGATGTCGAAGTTCGAGCCTTGGAAACGGCGTCTGAGCGAGAGAAGAAAGAAGTTGATCGACTCGAACGCCAGAAGTTGCAAGCAGAAAAGAAGAAAGATGCCCAGCCTCCGCGATTGAACGGCAATGCCGAGAAAGATTGCCTCCCGGCCCAGGGATCGATATGGCTTGGCAAGCGTGACGGTGTGAAGAAAACAATATCAGTCACAGTCAAGGTCACACAAGTGACGGACGAGCGATTTGTCATGGAAGTAACCGACAGCGGCAACGCAGTTTGGGAGTATGCTTTCAAACGCCGGGGCAAAAAAGTCAGCGACTTGAAAGTTCGCTACCTGCGTGGCGCGAACGGGGCAGGTCGGGATGTCGAGCTATTGAACGAGGATGGCGAAGGGACTATTTCTTGCAAGTCGATCAATGTTCAATACAGTTGGAATTACAAGAATAACCGAGGCGGTGGCGTCGATAATGGAAGAATCGATTTGACTCCTAAGTAGTCTTGATTCTAAAAAAATCCCAAGCCCATTGAAGTTTTCCCCATTGCCCTCCCATGCCGGATACTCGGAGCATGCACCAGTGGGCACTCATGGCCTCTCTGGCCTGGTCAACTTGTTGTTTATCCCTGAAAATCCACTATCCTCACGTCATTCGCGGGCACCGAATCCGCTGTTTGTGGTATGCTGAAAGGGTTGCGGTTGAGACCTGGCTTGACACCTTTCGGCCAGCAAACCTGCGGAGGCCCCTCATGGAAAACCAATCCGGCCCGCTCTCTATCCATCGCCTGCTGGCGGGCATGAAGAAACTCAACGCCAGTGACCTGCACCTCAAGGTTGGCCTTCCGCCCACGTTTCGGATTGGCGGGTTGCTTCGCATCATGAACGCCGAGCCAGTCTCTGAAGAGGAGGCCGACCATCTGCTTGATCCGATCATTCCTTCTTCGCTGCGTGATCGCTTTGACAAGACCGGCAACCTGGACTTCGCGACCCATCTCAAGGACGGCGATCGCTTCCGCGTCAATATGTTTCGTGCGGGCGGGCACACGCACGCCGCGATTCGCCGTGTCAAGGCCGAGATTCCCAGTTACCTGGACCTGCGCGTGCCGCCCAGTTATGGCGAGATCGTCGAGAAGGCGGGCGAGGGACTCGTGCTGGTTGTGGGCGTGACTGGCAGCGGGAAGAGCAGCACGCTCGCGGCCATGATCGAGCACATCAACCAGACACGGGCGGAGCACATCATCACGGTCGAGGACCCGGTTGAGTATCGCTTCATTCCCAAGAAGAGCATCATCAGCCAGCGTGAGATCGGGATCGATGTCGACAGCTACTCAACCGCGCTCAAGTACATCGTGCGCGAAGATCCTGATGTCATCTTCATCGGCGAACTGCGCGATCACGACACGGTGATGGCGGCGATTCAGGCCGCGGAGACCGGGCACCTGGTCTTCGCGACGATGCACACCGCCGACACGATGCAGGCATTCAGCCGCATCATCGAGTTTTTTCCCAGCCACGAGCACGGTTTCCTTCGGCACGCGCTGGGCAACACCCTGCGTGCCGTGTGTGCGCAGCGACTGCTGCCCGCGCTGCCAGAGACCGGCTTTGGCGTTGTGCCGGCGTGCGAGATTCTCATCGCAACGCCAACCGTGCGCGACAAGATTCGCGAGGGGGACGACGGGGCGTTGCCCGCGCTGGTTGGTCGCAACGAGGAGGGCATGCAGAGTTTCACGCACGCGCTGGCGGACCTTGTCAAGAAGGAATGGGTCAGCCTCAACACTGCGCTGGACTACGCACCAAACCGCGACGCGCTCCAAAGCACGCTGCGAGGCGTCGAGGTCAAAGCTCAGGGATTGGTCAGTCGTATCAAGTCCGCTGGGGGCAAGTCTGGTTGACGGATAAACATCGTGACCGTCTACCTGCTGATGGCTACCGGCCACTACAGGACAGAAAGCAGAGCGCCCCGCACAGACACTCCGTGCGAGGCGCTCGAAAAGAAGGCACGAACTTACTGGAAGCCATCCATACTCAAAGTCATTGAGTTGTCCGCTTGCAGCGGCATACCTCATCGACGACGGCGGCCAGCAACGATCCCACCAAGACCCAGCAGGATCGCTGCGCCAGGAGCGGGAATCGTGGCACTGGCATAGTCGAAGGCCGCGTCCACCTGTGCCTCGGTTGCGTTCTGCCCGAAGAGCAACCAGACAGGCAGGCTGTTCTGCACGCCTGCGCCGCCGAAGATGATCTCGATCAGATAGACACCGTCGGTCGCCGGTGCGTTGAGCACCCAGGTGGGATGGTCGTGGGCACCACTTGGCTCGTTCGCCAGCGTGAGGCCAGCGGTGAGCACGTCGGTTGCGGGCGTGGTCGGGTTGGCGGGCCCAAAGACTGTTGACATCGACAGTGGCGAGATGGTGGAGAAATCGGTGCCGTTCCACTCACGCAGGGCACGCGTGAAACTGAAACTGAATTCGGTCAAGGAGCCCAGGCCACCAGCCTCGCCCTGGAAGCCGGGCTCATCGATTTCGTTGGGCACGTCGACGCCCAGCGGAGCGTAATGCACGCGGATGCCACGCTCGATCGTCGTTCCATCCTCGCTGATGAGGCCGGTCCTGAACTGGCCATCAACCACTTCAAGGAACACGTCGCCCTCGGGCGGCTCCGCGAATGCAAGACCAGCGGACGAAACCAACATGAACAATACTGCTGTTTTTTTCATGATCTCACTCCATCAAAAAGCGTCAGGGAGAAAAAAGCCCTGGGCTAAACCACCACTGAGTTTCGCAATCTCTCACGATGCGAATTCAATAGCCAAGGGCTACACGCCCCTGGCCCGTCATTGGCCCGTTTTATCCACTACAAGGCCCCTCGCTGAAGACACGGAGGAACGCGTCGATGTCCGCCGGGTCAAACAATGAGCCATCGTTGTTGAAGTCAATGTCATTGCACGAAGCATCGAGGGGCAGGCAAGGCCCCTCGCTGAAGACGCTCAGAAAAGCATCGATGTCGGTGGGATCAAAGAGCGAGCCATCGTTGTTGAAGTCGATGCTGTCACAATCGGGGGTGGTTCCCAGGAGGTTGGCAAGCACCCAGGCCTGTGCGGCCTCTGCGTCCGCAGCGGGTGCGGAGTCGTTGAAGACGATCCAGAATGGCTGCGATTCCGCGATCTCGCTCGCGTTGCTGAACAAAGTCATTTGCAGCAGGTAGACCCCAGCGCTCGCCGGGGCGAGCAGGGTGAAGCCAAGGTGCCGGTGCCACTGACCGTTTGCACCGACAGTCAGCGTGAAGCCCTCGACGATGTGCGGCTGCGTGGGCGTCAGGCGCACCAGCGATGTGCCAAACCGCAATTCCATCTGCTCGGGAGGAATCTCGTCAAAGTCCATCCCGTCCCACCTGCGAAGCGAATCCTGAATGCGAAAGCCCACGCGCGAACCAACCGGAAAAGTGCTGGGCTCGCAATCAAAGCCGGGAGCGTCGTTAAAGTGCGGGAATGAGACGCCCAGGTCGGTCGAGAAGACGCGAATCTGATTGAACGAGGTGCCCACGCCCGCGCCCGTGGTGATGATCTGGTTCTGGACACGCAGAATAACATCGCCCTGATGGACCTGGGCAAACCCGATCGATGCTCCACAGCAGACCAGCAACGCAAGCATGCAACGCACCATCAGAAACCTCCAGACTAAAACTCAAACCCAGAACTCGCTTCGCTTGTCCCTTTTTTGTCACGTTCTTTCACTTGCCCGGTTCTCTCACTCGCCATCAATCAACTTGTTGCCGTAGATCAACTCCGGATCAAACAAGTTACTCGTCTCGTCGCGATAGACATCACCAAAGCGCAGCACTGCGGCGTGCCCATCGATGAATGAGTAGTTGCTCTTGCCTTCGGTGCTCTTGCGTGGCCCGCCCCACTTAGCGATGAAAACATGCTCGCTGGCGATGGCTGGCCCTTGCATCGCGTTGCCCCAGCCCTCGACGTGTGGATGATCGCTCACTTCAAAGAGTTTGTTCGCCGGGCTTTCCTCGGTCATCAGCAGGAACTGGATGGTGCTCGATGGGGCTTGTATCTTGTCGAGTCTGTTCCAAGGTTCACGACGACTGATGCCGGGGTTGTAGATGCCCGACAGGTAGTTGTTCATGCCGTAACTGGTGCGACGGAACAGACCATTGATCGGACCTTGCCCGCCTTCCTTTGCGAGCAGATACCTGCTGCGGTCGCCCGGGCTTCGATAGACCGCAGGGGTTGTGTACGCATCGGCGGGCAGCGTGGCGTCGTAGGTCTCGGGCAAGGCCCCGATGTACTCCCGAAGCGTGTAAATGAAGGAACGACGGGGATCGCCAATCGAGCCGTGCGGCAGACCGACGTCCACGAATTGACCTCGGAAGTGGTCGGCGTAGTTTGCCTGGGCAAGTTGGATGCTGCGAACGTTGGCAAGGCACAGAGTCTGGCGAGCCGCCAAGCGTGCCTTGCCCAAAGAGGGAAGCAGCACGCCAATGAGCAGGGCGATGATGGCGATGACAATCAGCAATTCGATGAGCGTGAAGGCGAGCGGGATCCTTCGATCAACACGCTGATGTGTACCGCAGGTATTACGAGCACCAGAGTTCATGGCGGGAGGGGGCCCGATTGTGCGTGGTTGGCAAAGGATGGCTCGCACGTGAGAATGCATTCGCAATGAGATTATCTTCTCAGGACGAGGGCGTGTCAAGGGTCTTGGGTGCGATTTGAGAAATAATTCTCAGTTACTGGCGATTGGCAGCGAATTCCAGGCATCCCAGCCAGTAGTAGCCAACAGCTGCAAACGAAAAGCCGCGACCAATAGGCCGCGGTCGCTTGCTGTTCTACTTTCAACAATGGGCCAAGGCCCAATCCCGAAGACTTATCTCGAAATTACTGTGTGCAGGAAACGTCAGTTCTTCTGGGCTACGACCCCCACTGGCGGCGCTTCATCCACGCCCACCAGCCCCGCCGCGATTGCGATTCGAGCGAGCTCGACGCGGTTGACAATGCCCAGTTTTTCTCCGAGGGAGACCCTGTGCCACTCTATGGTCTTGACGCTTCGCCCCAGGTGCTTTGCAATGTCTTGGGTAGACATGCCTAGTCCGATCAAGCGGAGGATTTCCGTCTCTCGAACTGTCAGGTCGCCAAGTTTGCCAGCGTCGTTGTTCTTGGCGCGGATCACCGGGAAGCCATTCAGAGCGGGCGAAGCAAACGAAGAGAGATACGCACAGTACAGGACACTCTTGGGTGCGCCCATGGGGCCGCTGGCACCAGTTGGAATCGGTCGGATCACGCTCTGATACTGCTTGCCACGACGCATCTCTTCGATCACGATCGGACGCCCGGTGTTGAGCGACTGCTGAATGTGTTCCAGCCGTTCCTGGGCATGCTGCTCACCGAAAAACTCCACGAGGGAATGGTTGATCAACGTGGCTCGTGCGCCCGCCACGGCGAGCGCGAGGGCCGGAGTATTGGCATACTCGACTATGCCAGCCTTGGAAACAACAAGCACCGGGAATGGCGCGTGCTCGGCAAAGGTCTGCCAGAGCCATCCGGAGTCGGTCGTCGGAGACAACACCCGCGCCGCTTGAGAACCCGAGTTGGTCATGCTGCCCGTGCTAGCGGTGCTGGCTTGGACTGCGTGTGCCCCTGAAGAAGTCATGTTCAATGCCATGGTCGGCCTCGCTTCTCGTGATCTTGCTGTGCGTTTTGCCACACGGCTAGTAAGTTGTGTTGCCCGGAGACTCAAACATAAAAGGGCCGGAGCAACGCGACATGGCGAAGCGACGACCGCTGCGCCAATGAATGCGACCAATGGTCAACCCTGGATGCTGCGACCACCCCAAAATGGTTTCAGATTCTATTGAATCTTCGCAACAGACTGCCCAACGTTGATATCCGTCTCTGGATAGCGTTGACCCCGGAGTCCGCATTGCCGATATTCCCCTCATTGTCTGAACAGTTCCATCCCGATGCCCCCTCTGCGGGTCATGCCCGCGTCGCAGATCCATCCACGCCCACCTGGCGGATGGGCCCCGGCAGTGCGGACGTGCCCGAGTTCCTGGCCGGTCCCAGAGCCCGCCTGGACGAGTTTTTTCGGGCCTGCCGCATCTTCGCCGAGTTCATCCGCGGCTTTCGCGCCCTGCACTTTGTCGGACCATGCGTCACCGTCTTCGGCTCGGCCCGTTTCCCAGAAGGGCATCCCTACTACGAGGTTGCCCGTGAAATCGGCAAGGGATGTGCTGGTCTGGGGATGACGGTCCTCACTGGCGGCGGACCGGGCATCATGGAAGCCGCCAACCGGGGCGCACGCGAGGCGGGCGGGCGCAGCATCGGCTGCAACATCATCCTGCCCCAAGAGCAGAAAGAAAACCCCTATCTTGACAAGTTCGTGACATTCAAGTACTTCTTTGTGCGCAAGGTCATGCTGGTCAAGTACAGCTACGCCTTCGTCGTCCTGCCCGGCGGCTTTGGCACCATGGACGAACTGTTCGAGGCCCTGACCCTCGTCCAGACGCGCAAGGTTTCCGGGTTCCCGATTATTCTCATGGGCACCGACTTCTGGAAGCCGCTGCTCGATCTCATGCGCGATCGCTTCATCCCCGCTGGAACCATCAGCCCGTCGGACATCGACCTGCTCACCGTAACGGATGATCCCAGGGTCGCGCTCGACGCAATCCGCACGGGCGTCGTGACCCACTCTCAACGTATCAAGCAACAGGCGAAACCCAATGCGTTGCTAGGTGAGAAGCGTTAGGAGACGAGCCGTGCTCTGTTACAGGGTGTGGTACGGATCGTTGGACCTTACTGGAGTCGTCCAGCCTTCGACCAGAGCAGGACCGCTCTTTCTGAAGAACCGATAAATACTCCTCCAAAGTAGTTGCACAAATTTCAATCGTGAGGTATGTTGTGGGCAGTGTGCCCGCGCTTGCTCCCTCGCCGGCAAAGCAAAGCGTTTCGGCACCGTGCTCGGGAGCACCATCATGGTGAAGCAGTCGTTGTCCGGGTTATCCACGCTGTTTGTCAAAGCAAAAGCGTGGGGTCGATCGTTAGGGCCGGGGGGGGGGTGGGCAATCAGTACTACGCGCTGCTGTCTCTCACACCAAATCCTCCGCGATTAGGATTCCGAACCCAGCCATACGGTCCCGAACCAGACACAGCAGATGATTGGGCAGGCTTCAACGACTATCAAGGGCGTCCTGGTTGGCGCTCAGTCACACGAGAAACAACACAGTCGATGCTTACCTTCTTGAACCTCGGCGAAACGGGCGAGCCCTCGCTCGCAACCTATATGCAAGACGTGCTTCTTGTTGCTCCGCCAACTACCGGTTTTCAGAACGATGTGGTCGATGCATATATGCTACTCTGCCGCAATCAACGCCGTGGTTCGTGGAATACCTTGCTCGAAGCCCGCCATGTCAACACGTATATGCGTGGTCCGTTCGGCATACCGGAGTAATTATCATGAAGTATCGCACCTTATATGTAGCTCTCACTACGATCATGTCGGTGTCACACATCGGACTCTGCGCGCTGGCACCTTTGCCAGGCACCGTGCTGGTCGGTCAACAAAGCGACGGTGTGATCAGGCAGTATTCCGCCAGCACCGGAGCATTAGTCGGATCATTGCAAGTCTTTCAGCCCGATGGCGAGTCATCGACCACGGTTCGATCCATGGCGTATGTCAATGGTCAATTACTTGCAACCGCGTCGTCGCTGACTTCTGTCCACTTTGGACCCATCGATGTCGTGACTGGAACACTGTCCTCAACGCCTCTTAGCCTAGGATTCAACCCAACACGAATCGGCACCAGAGGTACCGAGTTGCTACAAATTGGTTCTAATAATGTTTTTATATATGATTCAACATTAACTTTTACAGATTACATCATGCTCTCCCCGCCAGCAGGCTCAGACTTTTTTTCCGGTGAATTCACGTCAATAGCATGGGATGGTATCGGTAATGCATTTGTTACATCCAACAGTATGACGGGTGAGTACAACAGGGTAGCTTATTGGCGTAGTGACGGTACGCTTCAAGGTCAGCGCAATATCAATCCAGTGGTTGATTACTACATCGCTTCCATAGACATGAACGCCAACAACAACGACCTCTACGTCGCTTACGACGCGAATTTTTCCAACGTCGGGTATCTTCGCAAGTACGCGTTCGGCTCTGCCGTGCCACTCTGGTCAGTACCAATCCCGAAATCTGGACCTATTCAAGACATTGTCTACATCCCGATCCCCACCCCCATATCCATCGTTACCATCTTCGCTGGTATGACCATCCTCAGCCGCCGCCGTCGATAAGCGCGGTCGCAGTGATGATGAATGAGCATGCATTGAAGGATCGTTGTGGACGAGGGGGGATCCAGTTTAGCACCGACCGGCGAAGCGCCAGTCGGTGGCACGCGAGGGCATGGGGGGGCACGCAATCTGGTTCAGGATTATGCCGCGTCGCGGAGGCGTTGTTCCATGTCCAACGTGGCCTCATCGGCGACCAGGCCCTTGTCGGCCTCTGCCTTGAGATCGGCGTGGGCGCGGTTGCTCAGGGCGCGGGCCACGGCGTTGATGTCGAACTGGCCCTCGAACTGCGGTTCAAAGTGCCAGGGGCGGACATCGACTCCATCCATGGACGCGACGATCAGGTCCGGGGCTTCGCGCAGGTCCAGCCTGGTCACTTTGCCGCGTGAACGCTTGGGGCGAACCTGCGCAGAGCCAAGGATTTCCGCGAACTCGACGATGGGGCGACATGGGTTGCTTGGGTTCCAATCCACCACCACGGCATCGGTGCCGTCGCTGAGAGTCACCAGGCTGCCCGGGGGATAGGGCGGCGCGACCGTGAACAGCGCGGTGCTGACCACGGGATCGAGCAATCGCGCGTACTCATGCTGCAGCAGCATGTGCAGGGCCTGCACCTTGGGACGAGCCGGTTGCGTGTCATCGTTGGAGCCGGGCGCGTGGGCGGGGAAGCGAAGGCGATCAAAGAGGTCCGCCGCGGCGGCGATGCGAGCGAGCACATGAATGTCATTGCCAGCAACAGGCTGGCTGCCACCCCCCCCGCTCCTCTGGCTAAGTCGCTGGCCATCCTTGCCCTTCATGCGATGGGGCCATCCGGTTCCGTCGAAGGCCTGATGGTGATGGAGGATCACGGTGCTGGCGCTGGGGTCCAGGTTGCCCCGTGTCATCTCATAGCCCATCGCGGTGTGCTTGCGCCACATGGGCTCGCTGGCATCGAGAGTCTGGTTGTAATGGGCCACGGTGTCTGATGGAAGGCGAAGCACGCCGATATCGTGGAGCAGGCCACCGATTCCCAAACTTGTGAGGTCCTTGGCGCGGTTGGCTGGAAGTCGCGGGCGCTCGCGGACCAGGTAGAAGTCAAGTTTCATGCCCATCATGATGGAAAGGCCCGCCACTGTGCCACAGTGACGGACGAAGGGCTGGTCTGCGCCGGCGATCTCGCTGGTCCACAGGGCGGTGGTCGGATTTTCCGAGAGGCGCCGGATGGTGGAAAGCAGTGTGCGCTTGCAGGAGTAGAAGTCGAGTTCGATGGGAGAGACCAGGGCCTGATCGATGCAGAGGCCCAGGCGAGCGGTCAGTTCACGGAATTGTGCGTGCAACTGCGGATCGACAAACTTCACCAGATGCTCGAGGCCGGGATACTTGATCCAGACTTCGGGGATGCCCAGTTCGCGCAGGTGCGGGATCGAGAATGAGTCCAGGGTCATGCCCTCACGCAGCAATACACAATCGGGCACGCGGGGATGGAAGATGGGTAGGGCCAAGGTCATGCCGGGCCGAGTATGCTGGGTGAGCAATCGAAGCATGTCTCTAGCATCGACTAGTCAGGACCGGTACTGCGTCGTCCTTGCGCATGAGGCTGCTGGCTATCGGTTTGGCGAAGGCGGGAAAGGTTGCGAGCGTAGTTCTCGGACAGTGCCGGAACCGGCGAACCGGGCACCAGGCCGATGCGGATAGGGTGAGGAGGGGAATGGCTGCTCCCAGCGCCTATCCTGAGTTGCCAGTCCTGCTCTCTAAAGTTTGGACAGTGAAGTTTGCCGGGCAAGCCGCCCGCCCCAACGCCGGAGTGACCGATGGAAAAGCTGTTCTACACGCTCGAAGAAGCTGCCCAGCGTCTGGGCAAGTCTGCGGATGATGTGCGCCAAATGGCCTCGCGGGGCCAACTCGCCGAGTTTCGCGATCGCGACCGCCTGATGTTCAAGAAGGAGCAGGTCGATCTGCTTGCGGGCGGGGCCGAGGAAGAACCTCTGCGCTTGGCGGACTCGGGCGAACTTGAGCCCATGGGCCTGGCCTCCTCGGGCAGTGCGCCAGGGATGGATGCCAAGGGCGACATGAAGGACAACACAGGCACCGGCATTGCGCTGCTGGATATCGAAGAGACCGAAGAAGCGGATGCCAACGCCGTCACACGCATCAGCAATGCTCCCGGCGCGCTGGTCGACCCTGGCGAGGACAAGAAGGGCAAAAGCGGCAGCGCTGGGCTGCTCGACCTCACGCGTGAAGCGGACGACACGAGCCTTGGAGCCGGGCTGCTCGAAGACGTGTACGGATCGGAAACCGTTGCCAGCGCGACAGCGATTGATGCGGGCGAGAACGCTGTGGGCGGAGCGATGGGCAGTGGTGGCGACTCCGGCGGCGGAGCGCTCTTCGAGAGTCCTGGCACCAGCGCTGAGAGTTATGAGAACGCGGCACCAGCGATGGCGGCCTATGTCGAAGCCTATGACGGACCCGGTTCCGGTCTTGTGGGTGGCCTGGCGATCGGTGCGGTGGTGGCGCTCATGGTGGGCATCTTCGCGATGATCGCGGCGATGACCGGCTCGGGCGGCGGCCTGGTAGATCAACTGGGCAACAACTTCATCGTGATCATGGGAGTCTGCGCTGGCGTGGCGCTGCTCGCGGGTGGCCTGGGATGGTTCTTGGGGAAGAAGGGTTGAACGCTCGACCATGTGTCTGAGTTTTTGACTTGGTGGTGGGCCATATGGTGTACATCAGGGTGGGCTACAACCTTGGTCAGGCATCAGGTATTCACGCCAACTTGTCTCGGCCCGAACCCACCAGTCTCGCAGGTACGAAGTAGATATGTCCTCATGCTGGCACAGTGACGCAGAGCGTGCAGGCATCAGCAACGCGATCGATAACGGCACTATCCAAGCCAAGAAGTATGTACGCGTTCGTCTCTGCGAATTGACCGCGCTCACCACCTACGCGCCAACTTGCCGCAAAGTAGCCCATCCTGCAACGGCATTAACTTCAACGAACGATGGTGGACAGTTCGATACGTTCGATATCAGGGGGTTCCTGACGGTCATTACCGAGGGACCATGCAGGCTTTGCGGGGAGTAAGACAAAAAATGCACCACGCGAGGCGGTGGTTGGCGCCTCGCGTGGGAAGGACTGCTGGCAAGGGAGTGAGGTCTTGCGTCGCGTCTTGAATTGCCATACTGAGTGAGTTCGTGACTTCGTGAGTACGGAACTGCGTGACAGGCGAGAATGCCTGTGCCGCGATTGCTGTGCTTATTCGTCGCTCTCGTGTTCGCCCTGGCTCTGCACGAGTTTGCGGAGGTACTCGTTCTCGCGCCGGGTCGCTTCGAGGTCGAAGACGAGGTACTTGATCGAGAGGCGCAAGTAATCCAGCGACTCCTGCAAGTCCGCGACGGTCTTCTTCATCCGCTCGTGACGATCCTTGGTTTCCTGGGCGAGGGCGCTCAACGGTGCGCGCTGCCCTTCGGGCAGCGCGTTGATCTGGCTGATGAGGTCGCCAAGTTTTTGCTGGAAGTCCTGCTCGTTCATCGCTGTCTCCTCGTGTCTTGACTTGTTGCCGGCATGCCCGCATGAGGGAACAGACACAACGTGCCTGGGCCGCTTATTTGAGCCGAGCGCTCACTACTGAGTGATGCGTGCCGGTTGAGGAGACAGAGATACAACGCCCGGGCCAAAGGCTGGAGCGGGTCCAAGCGATAGCGTGCCAATCCAAGTTCCGAGAAAATCGGGCTTGAGCGTCAAACGAACTTGATGTGCGAGTCAAGGCCAGGCAGCACCGCGTATCCGGGCGTTGTAAATGTAGCGTGCGTGGTGTGGGATCAACGTCCGATGTCGACGCGACGCAACGCGGCCTTGGCCGCGGGGCCACACTGGGTCAGGGCCGCCTCGAGACTCTTGGGGTCTTCGCGACGTGCATCCTTCAATAACTTCTTGAAGTGGCCATCGAGGCTGATGCGGAATCGATCCATCTGGGCCTCAAGTTCGTGGCGGCTCATCATCGACATGGGGTCGCGAAGACCGGTCTGGATGGTGGCCCAGTCGAGCACGCCCGCGCCGCCCGCCTTGTCCCACAATTTGTAGACGGCGAGTGTCGCATGGACCCGCTTCATGATCGGCACGAACGGGTCGTTGATGTTCTCGGGCAGTTTCTGCAATGCTTCCAATGACGCGGCCCGGTCCAGCACTTCTTGCATAGTCGTATCAC
>CAYRPC010000074.1:0-14084 GCA_964425995.1 uncultured Phycisphaeraceae bacterium | reverse complement strand
CACCAGCCCTGGCGCCCACCGCCGTCCCGGCACGTCGCGCGGGCATGGCGTGGTTGCTTCACGCACGAACCATTTGGCCGCTCGTGCGACCAGAGTATTTCTTCCTAGCGCAGCAATGCGAGACCGTGGCGATGCTGGCACCGTGCGGGCGGCACTCACACGCCGGGCTTTCTCGATCGACTTCTTCGCCACCTTCCTCATCATGCTCGCTATTGCCACCATTGAGGGTGGTGTCATTGCGGTCTTTGCAAAGCAGAGTTTTGAGGGGAGCGTGCCCACAGCCACATTGAACCTGTTCGTGGGCTTGCTGGGCGCGATGGGCGAACTGGCCAACATTCTGAGTTTCTTCTGGACCGGTCTCAGCCAGGGCAAGCCCAAGATCAAACTTTTCACGCTGATGCTCGCTGCCATGATCGCGTGTATCGGTGCGATTGCACTCGTGCCCACGACGGGTATGGGGCCGCTCTGGCTGCTACTCGGGCTGGTTCTGGCGGCGCGAGTCTGCTGGAGCGGCATGGTCACGCTCCGCCCCACGATCTGGCGCGCCAATTACCCGCCCGAGGTGCGCACTCGGGTGGTGGGGGTGTTGTCGAGCGTGCAGGTTGTGTGTGTCGCGGTGGTCGGATCGTCGCTCGCGTTCACGCTCGACAAGCACCCCGACGCGTATCGTATTTTCCTGCCAGTAGCCGCCGCCATCGGGTTGCTGGGTGTATCGATTGCCAGCAAGCAGCGTGTCCGGCGTGAGTATCGCCTGCTACGCGACGAACAGCGCGACCCCGACCAGCAGAGAATCATGAAGCCCTGGCAAGGCCCGCTGGTGGTGCTCAAGGTACTTCGCCAGGACAAGTGGTACGCCCAGTTCATGCTCTGGATGTTCGTGCTGGGCTTTGGCAATCTCACGATCACGCCCACGCTCGTGATCTCTCTCAAGGAAGAGTTCGGCTTTGGCCACTTTCAGAGCGTCCTCATCACCAGCACCATTCCTTCCGTAATGACCCTGCTAGCGATTCCCTTCTGGCGGCGACTGCTCGACAAGGGGCACGTGGTTCGATTCCGCAGCATCCACAGTTGGGCCTTCGTCGTCGCTGGCGCAGCCTACACAATGGGTGCGATCACCGATCATGTCGGCTGGTACTTCGCTGGTGCCGCGATCATGGGCATCGGCTTTGGGGGCGGCTCGCTCGCCTGGAACATCGGCCATGTCGACTTCGCCAGGCCCAGCGAGACCAGCAAGTACATGGCGACCCATGTCACCCTCAATGGTGTTCGCGGCTTGCTCGCACCCATCGCCGTCACCACGCTCTATGAACTGCTCAAGAACAAGGGCATCGATGCGCACCTCTATGTGCAGGCGGGCAGCCTGATCATCAGCACGATCGGCGCTGCGGGCTTCATGCATCTGCGATGGAAGATGGGGAAACTGACCGACATGGTCCGGCGCGGAGCATGATCCTGCCCCCCGTAAAGCGTCGTGATTTTCTCAATCAGCCCAGCAAGGTTTCCAACGCGACGATAGCCTCGGAAGCCACGCTCGCCGGATGCTCAAACTCCATGCGCAACACTCCGAAACTATGACGCACATCGATTCCCCATGGGTCCACGCCAACGACCATGGGTTGCTCGATTCTGATCCCAAGCAACCTTTGCACTGCGGCCGAAACCTTGGATGAATGGAGATTCGCCAGTTTGCACAGTCGCCCTTCGTCCTTTGCGAATGGATTTGCCAGCCGGACCAGATCGCCATCGATCACTTCATCCAATCGCTTTACGCTCTGGACTATAAGTCGTGCCCAACGTGCATGCGTGGGGCGCTGGTGATAGGCCAGCCATCGATCCGCTGCTGCCTCGCGATCGGGGTTGATCTCCTGAGCGCTCGCATGGACCTGCAAGCACTCGGGATTCTCGAGCGCGTCGTCGGGCAGGTACAACATGACCTCCTCACTTCGCAGCGTCTCTGCTCCGACTGGCATCACTGGCTCCCCGCTGGCGGGGTCCAGCACAAACTTGCATGGCTCGGTCACGTCCCCGACCGATTCACCAAAGGCGAGCACCCCGTTGGTGAATTGGCGAAGCCGGGCGAGGATGTGGGATTGAGCGGGCATTGGGAAGTGAAGGCACACAGGGATGCAAGCAGAAGTATGAAGTGGAGAATTAGCGGCGTGGCATCATGAGCATTGTTGGCGACGTGTGGTCCCACACCAAGGGTTGCACAACTTTCTCACATCCGCCGTGCTTGTGTCTATCCATGACCTGTTCGCTGCAATTTATTCCATTCGCGGTGCCTGAGCCCAGTTGAACTTCCCGATCAGCCGCGCCCACCAGTTGCTGTCGGGATTGGGCACGAATCGCACGCCGTGGTCGTGCTTGGTGATGACGATGTGGTCGCCGTTGCGTACCGGCACATGCAGTTGTCCGTCCAGGACCAGTGTTGTTCCGCCGCCCGTCACGCGGCGTTCTTCCATGCTTGCGTGCTGATTGACGCGCTGGGCAATAACTTCGATCCGAGCCGCACCGGGCACCACGACGGGCCGGAACGACAGACTCTGTGCGGCGATGGGCGTGATGGCGAACGCGTCGACAGTGGGGGAGAGGATCGGTCCGCCCGCCGAGAGGTTGTACGCAGTGCTGCCCACCGGCGATGCCACGATCAGGCCGTCGCTCCGAATGGTTGGTCCAGCCAAGCCATCAATCGAGATCGAGAGCGTGATCAGGCGATAGGGTGGTCCCGCTGTGATCACCGCGTCGTTCATCGCGACCGATTCAAACCGCGCCGTGCGTGAAAGTCCGACGCTGCCTGGCAATGCGGTCTGCGTGTCCGCACCTTCCTGCCCATAGAGCGCGACCTTCATCAGGTTGTACTCATGCGAATGCAGGTGTGAACCGTCTGCGAAAATCGCTCGCCCGTGACGACGCAACGCCGCCAGATCAAATTCCGCGAGGAACCCCAGTCGCCCCATGTTGACGCCCAGCATGGCGCTGTGTGAATTGGCCCAGCGCCGTGACTGCGACAGCAGCGTGCCATCCCCGCCCAGCACCACATAGATGTCGGCCCCGAACAACTCTTTGCCCGGCTGCACATCCTCCGCGTCCACTTCGCCCAGCAGGGTTGCGTGCTCGCGCAGGATCGCCCGTGCCTCGTGTGTTCCATCGAGCGCGGCCTGCTTGCGGGAGTTGACGACGAGAACGGCTGTACGTGGCATCGCAAGTACGGTATTCGTGCATGTCGGGGGTCTGTTGGTGCCACAAGTGCGCAGCAGCGGTATTACGAGCTATGGCCAAAGTGAGGTGGTTCATCCATCCGCGATCCGCACTTGATAAAACGTGATCACGAAATCGACCAAGTCACCCACCTCTGGCTCGAAGAACGAAACGTTGATGGACCGATCCGGAAAGTCCAACGCCAGTTTGGCCCTCCACATGCCTTGCAGCATTCGCCCCAGATGGACGACCTGCAACTCACTCGGGTCCTCCTGATCGAACAAGTCGAGGATGTGGTGGTGATTCATCACCTCTTCCACCCTGCTTCGGTCGCCCTCACATTGTTTCAGAAATCCTTCAAACGACTCGACATTGAAGTCGGCCCACAGGACACAGTCATCGTGAAGCACGAGTCGAGGCCAAAACATGTGGGCATGAGCGATCGCGGACTGGATTGAACTGGTTTGGAAGAGCCACTTTCGTACATCGTATTCGTTGCGATCTTCGACCGACGCGAGGGGCGGAATCAACTCGCGAAAGTTCGGGTTGTTTGGGTCTGAAACCATGAGCATTCACTTCGCCGGTACGAATCCACGCTCACGCAACGCCGCCGCGTCCTTGATCGCCTTGGCAATCCCTGTGATATCCAGTCCGACCTCGGCAAGCTGCTTGGCCCGTGTGTCCTGGTAGATCCATGCGTCGGGCAGCCCCAAACGCGTGACCAGCGATGCGTCCAGGCTCATTTCCTGGGCTGCTTCGAGCACCGCAGAGCCAAAGCCGCCGATGATACTGTGGTCCTCGACCGTGATGAGCGGGATGCCCCGCTCGAGAATGGTTCGAATCAGGTCGCGGTCTACTGGCTTGGCAAAGCGAGCGTCATAGATGGCGGTCCTGACGCTGGGTCCGACTAGTTCGGCGGCTTCGACGGCTGTGATCGCAAGTGTGCCGAAGGCCAATATCGCGACATCAACTGGTACATCACCCTGTCCCGGTGAAGCGATTGCTTCCGACACAGAATCGACCCCGATATGGATGGACGTGCCACTGAGCAGGCGCGCCTTGCCCATCTCAAACTTTGGGCATGCGCTGGCAAACTTCGTGCTGACGACATCGCGCGGATATCGCACCGCGCTCAGGTTTGTGTCCAGCCCGCGCATGAACTCCATCGACGCGACCAGGCTTGGTTCGTCCATCGCAGCCATCAGCACTGCGCCCGGAAGCGTCCGCAGGAGCGACACATCGCAGAACCCATGATGCACTGCGCCGTCACCCCCAACAAGCCCAGCGCGGTCAAGCAGCAGCCGCACGCCCAGTCCCTGCAACGAGACTTCCTGGAAAGCCTGATCAAATGCCCGCTGCACAAATGTGCAATACACCGCAAAGAACGGCTTGCTTCCCGTCTTGGCAAGGCCCGCCATCATGTCCAGTGCGTGGCTCTCGCAGATACCGACATCCCACGCACGCTCGGGATACTTGGCCAGCGCCTTGGTCAATCCCGTGCCGTCGGGCATCGCTGCTGTGCAGACGACGATCTTGGGATCGCGTTCCATCAGCGACAGCACCGCATCGCCCACCGAAGTGGTAAAACTACGTCCATCGCTCTTGAGTTCGACCCTGCATCCTTCGTCATCCAGTTCGCCATCCACCTTATTGAACGCATTGGGCGAGTGGAACTTGGTCGCGTCCTTCTCCGCGAATCCATACCCCTTGCCCTTGGTGGTCTTGACGTGCAGCACCATCGGACGGTCAAAGTCTCGCGCCTCGCGCAGGAAGTGGATCAGGACGTCAAAGTCGTGCCCGTCGATGGGTCCCATCGTCTTGAGCCCGAAGTGCTCGAACCAGGCATCCTCGTGGTACATTGCCTTGGTCGCTTCACCCGCCGCGTGTAATGCCTTGTGAATCGTCTGTCCACCCGCCATGGTCTCAAGCCGCTTCTTGGCGCTCTTCTTGACATCGCTGTATAGATGGCTCACTCGTAGTTTGTCAAAGTACTGCGACAGCGCGCCCTGCGGCTTGCTGATGCTCATGCCGTTGTCGTTCAGGATCACAAGGAACTGCCGCTTCAGCGTTCCCGCGTTGTTCAAACCCTCCATCGCAACCCCGTTGGCGATGCTCGCGTCGCCAATGATCGACACCACCCGTCGTCCGTTGGGATTCGTAGCGGGATCGAACGCGTCCTTGTTGATGGTGTCGCCCCGGGCCATGCCTACCGCCGTGCTGATGCCCGTGCCCGCATGCCCGACGCTGAACAGGTCATACTCGCTCTCGCGCGGTTCGGGGAAGCCCGCCATGCCTTCGCGGGTGCGGAGTTTGGAAAGCAGGTGTGCCCGTCCGGTCAGCAACTTGTGCGGATAGCACTGGTGCCCGACGTCAAAGAGCAGCCGGTCATATCCAAAGTCAAAGACGTAATGCAGGGCGATCGTCAGTTCGACCACGCCCAGGTTTGGTGCCAGGTGTCCGCCCGTCTTGACCACTTGGGCCATGATCGCATTGCGGATATCGCTCGCCACCTCTGGCAGTTTGGCGATTGGCAGGGCTCGAAGGTCGCGGGGTGACTTTATGGTGTCGAGTAGGGTCATAGCGGGAGGCCGGCCTGGCCAGAGATGAAACAGAGAAAAGAACTTTCAATTATTCTTGAAATAGTAGGCCTGTCATCATTCGTTGGGCATCTGGCCAGATTGGTTACGACATGCTCAGAGATTGTCTTTTGTATTCACCCAGTCTGGATTTTTAATGGCATTGCTCGTTCGGAACAGCACCGTACGCCAGCCGTCTCACTTCGTGCGCTGCGCAAGGTACTCTGCAACTGCTTCCAATGTTCTTGCTCGTGTTCCCAAAGGGCGAAGCGCCTCATGGGCGTGTTCTCGCAGTTGCTTGATCTTGGCTCTTGTCCCATCCACGCCAAACAGCCCCGGATACGTCAACTTGCCCGCGTCCGCGTCTTTACCGGTGCGTTTGCCGGTGTGCTCGGCGGTCTGTGTGACGTCCAGCAGATCGTCAACCGCCTGGAATAACACGCCGATGGCCTTGGCGTAATGCGTGATGGGAGCGATTGCCGCCTCATCCGAATCCGCGATGCCGATCATGGCTCCCATCCGACACGACGCTCCGATCAGCGCTCCCGTTTTTCCCGAATGAACCTGCGTGAGTTTTTCCTCGTCTGAAAGCTTATTGGCAAGCCCGCCCAACGTATCCCACACCTGTCCTTGGATCATGCAATTGGTCGCATGCGACAATTCTCGCACTAACGCGAGTTGCACATTGGCTGCTGCTTCGAGAGGAACATGGGTCGAGTGCCGTTCGACTGGCTCGACATTCGTCGGCATCAGCACCCTTGGCGACGACAGATGCTCGAAGGCCAGCGTGAGCAGTGCATCTCCCGCCAGAATCGCCATCGCCTCGCCAGCATGTTTGTGCAAGGTTGGCTTGCCGCGGCGGAGATCGTCGTTGTCCAGCGCGGGCAGATCATCATGCACGAGGCTGAAGCAGTGGACGAACTCCACCGCGACCCCAGCGGGCAAACTGGCATCGCCCGGCATCTGTCCATCACCTATTGCTTCGCAGCAATGCCAGGCCAGAATCGGCCGCAGCCGCTTGCCCCCGCCCAGCGTGCCATAGGCCATCGCGTCGCGCTGCGGGCTTGCCACCATCGACGCGTGCAGCACCCGATTGAGCTCGTGCTCAACCATGGGCAGCGGGGCGAAAATGGATGGGTGCGGGTCCACGCAGACGAGGTTTGGGGGCAGGCTCAGTTCGAAGGTGGCTAGTGCCTTAGCCCTGTTCTTTGGTCTTGAGCAACTGATAGATCTCCGCCGCGGTCGATGCGGTGTAGATCTGCTCGCGGAACTCATCCATGGTCATGAGCCGGCTGATGCGGGCCAGGGCTTGGATGTGGTCGCTGGTCTTGTCCGGGGGGCTGGCCAGCAGGACAATCAGCCTGACCGGCTTGCCATCGATGGCCTCAAACTCCATGGGCTGGGCGGGCTTGCCAATCGCCATCGCGATGCTGGCCATGCCGCCGCACTTGCCGTGCGGAATCGCCAGTCCATGTCCGATACCAGTTGTTCGGGTCTGTTCACGAGCCCAGACAGCATCCTTGAGCACCCGCCCATCCTGGACCTTGCCCGACGCAACCAGCGCGTCGACCAATTCCTCGATGACGGCGCGCTTACCGGTGCCCTGCAGTGGCGAACGAATGCAGTCAGGCGAAAGAATGTCGAGCAGATTCATGGGAAACGTCGCTCCGGTGAACAAGCCGCACGACTCCATCCTGCGGCGAGCGCGAGTGTACCCGGCTTGGGCAGGGTTGGAAAAACTGCATCAGTTCATCCAGAGCGAGGCACGACCACAACCCAAGCGGGGGTTCATGCCTGCCAATACCCTAGTCGCAACGCAAAATTAACAATCACTACGTCTGGATCATGCTTGCGAAAGCGAGAATTCTTGGTAGCCTCATGCAGTTCTATCTGCTAAATTCTGTCCTGAGTACGCGCCGCGAAAGCGGCACGGGAGATCACGATGAAAAACGTTCGCACGTTATTGTCCTTGGCGATGGTGGCTGGCTTGGCCGTTGGCGTTTCGCAAGCCCAGATCATCAAGGTTCTGTATACAAACATCGCTACAGACCCCAGCAGCGTGATTCCAGGTTCTGGTGGCCTGCTCTTTGACAACGGTATCGGTACACAATTTGACCGTCCCCACGTCAGCCCCGACGGCAACCGGTTCCTGCTCGTTGCCAGTTATGATGCCGGCACGAGCGAGACCGACAACGAAATCATCGTGGTTGGCACCCTCACCCCCTTCTCGGCGGCCCTTGTTGTTCGTGAGGGCACGGCACTTCCCTTCGACGCAAGTGCCTTGTTCGGCACGTTCATCCGAACCCAGGCGAGCATCAACAACGCGGGATCGTTTACATTTTCCTGCGACACCACCGCCGCAACGACCGCCGATGAGATGATCGTTCGCTTTGATGCAGTCAATAACGTCTGGAATGCTCCGCAGCGCGAGGGTAATCCCCACGGCCTGACTAGCGCGACGCTCCCCTCGGCCAATTGGGGCGCTGTTAATTCTGATCCGACGATCCTGTCCAATGGCTCGGTTGCGAGCCGCGCCAGCACGTTCACGGGCACGGGTGGCGCGACAAAGCAATTGATCCAGATCAACGGCGTGATCCTGGGCGAGACCGATGTCTCGACCCCCGCAAGCCAGCTTTTCGCTCCCGACCAGACCCTTGATGCCTGGACGACCACCGACCGTTTCCGCACCAGCGCCGACGGCACGGACTGGATCGCTTTCGGGGATCTCAATGGCCCGACCACCACCGATGCCTTCATCATGGTGAACGGCACGATCGTCGCACAGGAAGGCGCGCAGCTCCCCGGCATCATCAACTTGCCCAACGTAGGAGTTTTCAGTGGCGATGCAGGCAGCAACCTGATCTCCCCCAATGGCGACCATTGGGTGTTCCGCACCGCTCTCGCAGACGGCACCGGCGCCACAGCGACCGACGTGGTCATCAAGAATGGCCTGGTAGTCGCTCAGACCGACACGCCCATCACCAATGAATCTGGCCAGACCGAACTCTTCGACGATGCTTCGTTCGGCAACACGTTCTTCATCAGCGCCATCAACGACAATGGCGATTACATCGTGGGCGGCACCACCAACAACCCCGATGCCAATGCTAATGCCGTGCTAGTGCTCAATGGGCAGCGCGTGGTGGTTCGCGAGGGCGACCCCATCGACATCAACAACAACAACCTGCCCGACGACAATGTGTTCGTCAGCGTCCTAAACAACGACGATTGTTTCCTGACCGGCGATGGCAGATTCCACTTCCTGGCAGATCTCCGCGACGGCGCGGGCACGTCGCTGGGCCAGGCGTTCCTGGTCATCGATCTCGCGGGCCAGCCGCCCGTAACCTGCAACGATATCGACTTCAACAATGATGGCAGCAGTTTCGACCCTCAGGATATCGATGCCTTGCTGAGTGTCTTCAGTGAAGGGCCTTGCATTCCTGAGCCGCAGATCTGCGACGATATCGACTTCAACAATGACGGGGGCCTCTTCGATCCCTGCGACATTAGCAGTTTCCTAACGGTCTTCAGCGAAGGTCCCTGCACCTCCTGCGGCATCTGACTGCTGCATCTGATGACGTCTGCAACTGATTGAACAAGAAAGCACAGCAAGGCCCGGCACATCGCCGGGCTTTTTTTATAGAAGCAATCTCCGTCATGGTGCCTCTTCAAACTCTTTGAACGCCCCCTTCGCCGCTTCATCGGAGACATACTTCTGGAAGTCACCCATCTGGTAACTGACGAAGCAGAAGACATGGTGCAGCGTCAGCCACTCGATATCCGTGGCGTCCTTGGGCAAGTCTTGGCGCAGTCGATTCAGTTCGGCCAGCAGAGTCTCGGCTTTCATGCCAGAGCGTAGTAGCCACACCTTTGATCCATCAGTACTTCAATCGGCATCCGCTCGGCGCACGGCCTCGCAGAACGCTTCGATCTTGGCCTCGTCCTTGATGCCGCGCTGGCTTTCAACCCCGCTGCTCACATCCACGCCCCAGGGTCGCAGGGTGCGGATTGCTTCTCCGACATTGTCTGGTGTCAAGCCGCCCGCGAGGATGATGGGGATGTTCACGAGGTCCATGAATGGCTCAAGCAGGTTCCAGTCAAAGGGCGCGCCAGCGCCGGGCATTGGCGCATCAATCAGGACTGCGCACACCTCCTCAACGTTCGCCCAGCGTTGCAACTGCGCAGCGACCGCCGAAGGGTTGGCCGGATCAAAGATGATCCCCTTGATGACATCAGGCCCGCACGCCCGAACATCGCGCTCGGGTTCGTCGCCATGCAGTTGGCTGTAAAGCGTCGGGCACACCTCTTCGATGTCCGTGAAGTCATCGACATCCAGGTTCTGCGTCACGCCCACCGTCGCCAGAAATGGCGGCAGTGCTCCCATGATCTCAAACGCCTCCTCGGGCGAAATGAACCGAGGTGAAGACTCGACAAAGACGAACCCGATGGCATCGGCCCCCGCGTCCGCAGCAGTATGAGCGCTGTGAATATCGCGGATGCCGCAGATTTTGATGCGTGTGCGTGGCAAGCATAAGCGTACGGGCACCGTCTGCTGGACGAACCCCCCGCCAACCGAATCCCAACAACGTAAATCCCATCAATTCGCCGCGGTCATTGCGTGGGCTACGCCCCCCCCGGGCAGTTTGACCTCGACCAGCACATGCACGCGGATCGCCGTGTCGAGCAGCGCACGGACAGCCGGCAGATCGCGGGTGATCACGTGAAGCGTGGGTCCCCAGGCGCTGCTCGAGTTCGCGGGCTGCGTTGCATTGGCCAGAGGCACGAGCCGCACCAGAAGCCCACGATGATCGTTGGCCCAAGACGCTGCGACCAGCAAGTCGCGCACGCTCCCCGTGTTGTGTTCCGCCAGCAGGTGCAGCGAACCATCAGCAGCCCAGGCCAGTTCGATCTCGCCCGCATACGGGCAGGTCACATCACAGGAGTGCAGGCCCAGAAGTTGAGCCATCCCTTGAGCCGCGCGAACGGGCGATGAACTCGACACACGTGCAGTCGCCTGCGGTGCAGTGAAAGCAACCGCCGACGGTACTTGCTGAGAATAAGTATTGGAATGCCCCGAAACCGTCCGTACCAAACTCAGGATCGAGGCCAGCGTTTGGCTCGCTCCTCCGGTCAGTGCGGCGCGATAGACCGTCATGGTGGTGCCTGGGCTGATCTTCCCAACCTTGGCGGCGGGCGGAAGCGGCGTCGCGAGAAACGTGCGGGCACCCTCGCGAAGTTTGGCTTCGGCTTCGTCCGCGCGAGTGCTGTCCGCGCCCAGGATCGCAATGCCCAGCGTTATCTCGTTTGCCCTGACTTCGCCTGTGGCTTCGTCCGTAGTTCCGTCTGTCGCCCGAGCATGCAACTCACGACAGAAGTGCTTGAGCGTGCGATACGACGCGACCACCGCCGCGTCGTCTGCTCCAGTCAGCAGCGTGATCGCGTCTATCCCATGGAGGGAGAGCATCTCCGTCTCCTGCACCTCGTCAACACGCACCAGCCACCGGCCCGCCTCGCGTCGAGCAATCGCAATCGCGCCATCGAGCGTGGTCGCTCCGGGGTCCATGGACGGAGCGCCAACGCGCGAATTGGCTCGCGCAGGGCTCCCGATTGGTGTCACAAGGTCGATGGAAAGCTGACCTTCCTGAATCCGCACCAACACGACGGGTTCATGGGTCTGCGACGCGATGTGCTTGGCATACTGGCCGACCCACGCGCCACCCAGCACGGGCAGGTGCCCCAGAATAAGCCCCTCAACACGAAGTGTGGTCGCACGGGCCTGATCGATCGCTTGCTCCGTTCGAGGGGCGTTCTCGATCGCAGCGGTTGCCAGCCCAACATTCAGCCCGGCATTTCTCACGGCTTCACGCGGCTGCGGGAATCGCAAAGCCGGTCCGCCCTCGCTCGCCAGCGGCCCCTGCATCGCCCGCCCAGGCTGCGACAGCATGTTGCGCGCGTGGTCTGGCGACAAAAACAAGTCCGCAAGCGCGTCGTAGTCGCCCTGCATGGCCGCTCCGCCCTGCATGGACGCTCCATTGACTGGCCCACTTGTTGACCTAGTTGTGCTGCTATCGCCCGCTTTGCTTCCTTGGGACATTGTGCCGCCTCCTGCGTTGGTGGGAGCGTATGAAGATCCGTGCCTTCCAGACTGTGGAAATGCTAATAGTTGCTCGGGCCCACCCGATCCCAACATTTCAGTAGGTAGCGGGTCGCCCCACGGTCCTTCGCGCACCGCGCGACGGTCCATATGGATCGCGGACGCGTGGAGCCATGCATCGGGCGGAGTCGTCGCGTTGGAGTTTGCTATGGTGCTCACGCGCCGAGTCTTCGAGCAGTTCTGTCGGGCTTGCTTGGGCCCTGCATTGATGACCAGTGCAGGTCCTTGTCATCAGCCAATTACCGCTGTCCGACGTATCCGATGCTGTTGACATCGCCAAATGGGTTTGGCTCACTGTTGGGGTTATGCGGGTCGTTCTGCCACACGCCATCCACCACGATGCGGTACGCGAACTTGCCAGCGGGAAGGCGCAGGCACAACTCATGAATCCCCAGCGCGTCGTTGCGACGCATCACATGCGTGGTTCCCGACCATTCATTGAACGATCCAGCGATGGCAATGGTCTTGGCTTGCGCGCTCGGCTGCACGAACAGGATGCCCTGGCTCGTCTCGCGAATGCCCAGCAGCCGTTGCGTCGCGGGTGCGATCAGCTGTGTCTGCGTCGGCGCAGCCTCCTGCACGCTCAGCACTTGTCGGGCTGGCAGCACATGCGGCACATCCGCCCTGAGTGCCTGATGCGACTCCTGGGTAGTAGAGGTCGCTGTCATCGTCTCAGAGCGGGATAGCGTTGCAGTCCTCGTGGCGGCCGAGCCGTGCCCGTTGGTGTCATAACTTGCATTGGCACTATCAACAGGAGTCGCATGTGGGGCTTGCCCATTGTTCGGTGCCCTGCCCAAGGCGATCCGGCGCAGGAACTCCTGAGCCCTTCGTGCCACATCCTCAGCCCGAGAAATCGGCTTGACCTCGTTGCTCTCAACGCTGGCCCCAGCGTCAAGGGTCGGAGTATGGAGGGTCGCAGCGGGCTGATGCCTGACATGATCGGTGGTGACAACGGTGCCCGCGCCAGGCACCACAGACTGTGAGGCGGACGGGTGCAAGTGGGCCATATCGCCCGACACCGCAACAGACTCTCGCTGCTCAGGCGGCAGGGGCATTCGCTCGTGGAGGTTCTCAAGCGTCCACACGCACAGCCGCCCGTAGTCCTCGGCTCCCAGGCTTCCCGGGGCATAGTCGATGATCGTCTGGCCGAAACTGGCAGCCTCGCGCAGGCGCTGGTCATGGCGGATCGTGATCGGCACCACCCGCTCCTTGAAGCGACGATGTAGTTCTTCCAGCAAGTCGATGGCGACGGTGTTCTTTCCATCGTGCAGCGTCGGCAGCAGCCATACGGGAAGGTTCACGCCCAAACGCTTGCCCAGTGTCTTGACCGTGTTCACCTGGCGGGTCGCGCCCTGCAGGCTGAAGAATCCCGTTTCCACAGGGATCAGCACCATATCAGCGCTGGCCAGTGCGTTGAATGTCAGCAGTCCGATGCTGGGCGGGCAGTCGATCACCGCGATGTCATAGTCGCTGGAGAACTTTTCGAGCAGATGGTGCAGGCGACGTTCCTTGTCGGGCAAGTCTGCCAGACCGCCGCGAGCCGCCTCAAGTCCTGCCAACTTCATACGCGATGGCAACAGATCCAGGTTGCGAACCGCCCGCCAAAGCAACTTGGCCGGATCAATCGGACGCTGCCCGATCGCCAGCATCGCGTCACTCACATCTAGTTCGATGCGTTGCTCAGGAATCCCCAGCCCAGCGGCGCAGTGCCCTTGAGGGTCCATATCAACAAGAAGTACCCGCTTGCCCGCCCGCGCCAACACAGCAGAGAGGTTGATTGCCGAAGTGGTCTTCCCGCAGCCACCCTTTTGGTTGATGATCGCGATCGCGCGCATCGCACTCCCTCTGGAGCTTGCGGCTCCGTTGAGAGGCTGGGTCTACGGGAGCGACCGCTCGCGCAGATCCAACCGGACTTGTACGATATCGGACGGCCTCTTGGTCGTGCTTGAAACTGAAACCTCAAACTGAGGTCACCACGTATTCGAGTTGTAACTCTGAACTTGGATCGTCAATGCAATGACGCTTTCGACCCAGTCTCAGTACCTATTGCAGCAGGCTTGGTTTCAACCTCAGAAACAGGCAACCCCACCGAAGCCGAGTATGCAACTTGATTCGATATTTGCGTGGGTGTTGGCTGGGCCGGGGCGGGGGATCGG
>CAYRPC010000073.1:0-14197 GCA_964425995.1 uncultured Phycisphaeraceae bacterium | reverse complement strand
TCCTGCACCCAAGTAGAATGGTCGGGTCGTGGTGTATGGGCGTATGGTGGATCAGATCAGACTTGGGCGAAGCACAGGTTCATGCGGCTGTATCTGGAAAATCCGAATTGGCTCTGGCTGCTGGCAGGAGCGGCTGGACTGGCATGGGCGGGCTTGGTGCTCTTTCAAGCGATGGCACCCGTACGGCGCTGGGTGAGTGTTTTGATTCGCGTTCTTTTGTGCGTGGTGATTGCCTGCGTGCTGGGCGGTTTATCGATGCTTCGCACGACGGATCGGTTGGCTGTGGTGGCTGTGGTGGACCTTTCGGGTTCGGTGCAGCGTTTCTTTGCGAGCAAGCGAGCGGACGGAACGTCGCAGGACGTGCGTGCAACGGTGCGTGCCTATCTGGAACGAACGCTGGGCGGGCGCGGAGTTGATGATCTTGCGGGTATCGTCGTGTTTGATGGTGACGCGACGACAGTGATGCTGCCGGGTCCGCCGCCCCAGAAGGTATGGGAGCGGGACTTGCCTGCGCCGGGGGTTGACGGATCGAATATCGCGGACGCGATTGGTTTGGCGAGTGCGATCATTCCACCCGACGCGGCGGGGCGGCTGCTGCTGTTTTCGGATGGCAATCAGACCGTGGGGGATGCGCTGGAAACGGTGGCCCGGGTGAGGAGCGTTGCGGGGCGGGAACGACGCGGCGGGTTGCCGATCGATGTCGCAGCATTGCGGTACAGGTTAGATCGCGAGGTGATTGTCGAGGCGGTGGATGCTCCGCCGACAGCGCCGGCAGAGTCGACGGTGAACGTGCGGGTCGTGCTATGGGCCACGACGGCTTCGGGATCCTCCCAGGGAACGTTGCAGTTGCTGCGCGAGGGTGTTGCGGTGGATTTGAATGGTGCGGCACCGGGGCTGGGGCGGCGGGTCACGGTTGCACCAGGACGAAACGTCGTGCAACTTGAGGTGGACCTGGGCCCGGGCAGAGTGCATCGATTCAAGGCGGTGTATGAGCCCGATGCGAGCGACGCGGCGAGTGAAAGCGGGAATCAGATTTTTGCTGGCGATAGCGTGCTTGAGAACAATCAGGGTCAGGCCTTCACGATTTCACCCGGCAAGGGCAATGTGCTCTTGGTGGACGGGGTTTGGGATGGACGCCAGGACGGGGCGGGGAGCATACTTGCGAAAGCGTTGCGACGGGCTGGTATCGATGTCACGGTGATGCCGCCGGACGCGATGCCGACGACGATTTTACAGTTGCAGGCGTATGACCTGGTGGTGTTTGAGAACATTGCGGCGGATGCGTTGGAGCCAGCGGCGCAAGAGGCGTACGTGGCATTTGTGCGGGATCTTGGGGGCGGGCTGGTGATGGTGGGCGGACCGAACTCTTATGGGGCGGGAGGTTGGAAGGGGACTCCGGTTGCGTCGATTCTGCCCGTGGAAGTGGAGTTGCCGGATCGGATTGTGGCGCCGGAGGTTGCGACGGTTTTCGTTCTGGACAATTCGGGATCGATGCGCAGGCCTGTTTTGGGGTCCAGACAAACGCAGCAGCAATTGGCGAACGATGCCGCGGCACTGGCGATCAACTCGCTTGATCGATCGGACCTGGTGGGCGTCGTGACGTTCAACAGCGAGGCGGATGTGCTTGTGGCGATGGGACAGAATCGAGATTCAAAGCGCACGGTCGAGGTGGTACGTGACATCCGATCGGGTGGGGGGACGGATATCGCGGAGGGGCTGGAGCGAGCGATTGATCTGTTTCAGGGGGTGGACGTCAAGGTTAAGCAGTGCATTCTACTGACGGATGGGAAGTCGATGCGCGAGGATGAGTTGCCCGGACTGGTGGCAAAGTTGGTGGCGTTGGGTGTGAAGGTGAACACGATTGCTGTTGGTGATGACGCGGACACGACAACACTGGCGGAAATGGCGCGACAGGGGGGCGGGGCGTACTTCCACGCGATGAATCCGAAGAACCTGCCGCGAATTTTTCTGAAGGCGGTGCGCGTGGTGCGGTCGCCGCTGATTCGAGAAGGTCTGTTTTCGCCCCAGTTGCTGCCCAGTGGCTCGGCGATGGTGGCTGGGGTGCGGGATATTCCTGACTTGGGCGGGCTGGTGCTGACGAGACTTCGCGAGGAGCCAACGGTGGTGCAGTCGATGATCGCGCCAACGGGCGAGCCGGTGCTGGCATCGTGGCAGGTGGGGTTGGGGCAGGTCGTCGCGTTTACAAGCGACGCGCATGAGTGGGCGGAGCCATGGCTGGAGTGGCCCGGGTATGAGCGGATGTGGTCACAGATCGTGCGAGCGGCATCGAGGCCAGCGGATGGGCGAGGCATCCAGGCAACCGCATCGGCTTCGGGCGATGGGCTGGCGCTCAGGGTTGATATTCGCAACGAGGATGGGTCGCCCTCGGTTGGTCTGGATGTGCCAGCGACGATTTATGATCCCAGCGGAGGGACACGCGAAGTGATGTTGAGCGCGGTGGGGCCCGGGCAGTATGAGACGAGAGTCTCAACGCGTGACAATGGGAGTTACGTGGCGCTGGTCAAGCCGAGTGCAAACGGGAAGCGGTTGGCACCGGTGATCGTCGGTTCGACGTTGCAAGAGGGGGCGGAGTATCGAGTGCTGTCGAGCAACGACGGGCTGCTGGAGCAGATCGCGAAGGCGGGCGGCGGGCGGGTGCTTGATGTGATGAACCCTGCTGGCGTGAACCTGGCTGGCGTGAACTTGTACGATCGGACGGGCATCAAGCCGGCGGAATCGATCAGCAGCCTGTGGTATGTGATGATGCTCGCGACGATGGGGCTGTTCCTGATCGATGTTGCGACGCGTAGGGTGGCGTGGGATCGGTATGTGAGCAAGCGGTTCCGTATGCCTGGGTCGAGGTTTGTAGTTGATTCACAGGCGACGGCGGCGGGTGTTGTGGGGGGCTTACGAGCCAAGATTGCTCAGGGGGAAGAGCAGCGTCTGGCGGTCCCAAGTTTGACGCTTTCGGACCAGGATGCGGCCACGCTGTCGGCAGTGGCACGAGATCGGCGGAGAGCGGCTAGGCTGGCCAGTGCTGGTACTGCTGGTGCTGCCAGCGGGGCAGGGAGGGGCACTGCGGTCTCTGGTCAAGTGGCTGGAGAGGCAATCAAAGAAGAACGGGGCAAAGCAATATCCAACCCCAAAGACTCGGCGGACGGGGGGGGTGGCTTGCTGGCAGCAAAGAAACGGGCGGCTCGACGGTTTGACAATGATCGCAGTTGAGCGTGCTGCTGAATGGGGACCGGTTGCCAACTGGTGCTGGTTTTCTGGGGATTGAGCAACCGCCTGGGCAGTTGGTAGTACAAACAGGGATGGACGCGCGTCGGCGAGATCACAATCCCGGAACGGATCGGACGTTGGCCGGTCTCTGGCTCGGATCAGCCATGGTGCAGGAGGGTGCCGATCTTTTCGCCTCTGACGGCTCGGGCGATATTGCCCGATTCGCGAAAGTCAAAGACCAGCACGGGCACCTGGTGCTCGTTGCACATGGCGATGGCTGTCATGTCCATGATGCGGAGGTTCTTGGCCATTGCCTCGGCGTAGGTAATGGTGTCGTAGCGTGTGGCATTGGGATCTTTCTTGGGATCGGCGGTATAGATGCCATCGACCTTGGTTGCCTTGAGCAGCAGGTCGCAGTCGAGTTCGGTGGCGCGGAGGGCGGCGCAGGTATCGGTCGTGAAGAAGGGGTTGCCTGTGCCAGCGGCCAGGATGATGACTCGGCCCTTCTCCATGTGGCGAACGGCCCGGCTGCGGATGAAGATCTCCGCAACGGCGCGAATTTCGATTGCGCTCATGACGCGGCAGTCCACGTCCATGCTCAGGAGTTTTTCCTTGAGAGCAAGGGCGTTGATGACGGTGCCCAGCATGCCCATGTGGTCCGCCGTGGCCTGCTGGATATGGCCCTGCTTGGCCAGTTCTGCGCCGCGAATGATGTTGCCACCGCCAACCACGACGGAGATCTGCACGCCAGTGTTCACGGCCATTTGGAGTTCTTTGGCGATGTGGTCGAGATGGTCGGGATCGATGCCAAAGCCGTTGGGCTTGCAGAAGGACTCGCCACTGATCTTAAGAAGGACGCGATTGTATTTGGGCTGCATGGCGTAGTTTGGGATGGGATGGGCGGTGAGGCGGATTGGGGCGTGGGTGTGGGGCAGTGGAAGCGAAGGTTGAATGAACGAAAGGGTGGGGGAGAGGGAACCGACGGGCAACGGATGTGGTACGGACTTTGACAGGTTGTCTTTGCAACAGGCTACATGGGGCAAGACTGTTGGGGCACTGTAAGCGTGCGAAGGTGCTCGAATAGCCTTTTCACGCCGAACGTGTCGATAGGAACAGGGACCGGGGGCGGGCAGATTTCGCAGGCCAGCGAAGGATCGGTGAACGCGTCATGAGGACGAAGCAAACGCCAATGAAGTATGACCCGACGATGGAACGGGACGCTGTGTTGCCGCCCACGCCTTGGGACCTTGCCAAGCGGTGGGGTACGCGTCTGGGGTTGCTGGCCTTGGTTGCTTCGGTGGCGCTGCACTTGTTTGGCGGATATCTGACGACGCTGATCCGACTTGGAGGTGGCGGCTTTGGTGCCCCTTCTCGCGAGGTTGAAGAGGGCGGGCCGATCGGGATGGCGCTCGCGAGCGAATCGGAGTTGGCTGCGGTCTCGGTTGCGGCGGGGTCGCCAGCGGCGATGCCCAGTGTGCCCGATGAGCCCAGTAGTGTGATCTCGGTTCCGTTGGTGGAGGATGGGCAGTTGAACGCACCTGCATTGTCTGAGGACGGCACGCCAAACGTTGGATCGTTAGCAGGCGGCGGAGATGTGAATATTGAAGGGGGTGGTTCGGCGGGCGGCGGGCTTGGTGGTTCGGGTGGCGGTGGCGCGAGTTTCTTTGGCGTGGAAGCGGGCGGTACGAGGTTTGTGCTCGTGCTTGATGCGTCGGGATCGATGCAGGGGTTGCGGCTACAGCGACTGAAGCGAGAATTGTCGGCCACGATCGAGGGGTTGTCTCCTGATGCGCAGGTGTGCGTGGTGCTCTTTTCAGATACGCCCCGACCATTGCGCAAGAGAATGGGATGGCTGGATGCGACGGCGGCCAACAAGCGGGACATGATCTCCGAAGTTGGCGTGCTCTCGGACCTTGACCTTGGCCCCAACACGCTGGTCATGCCAGCGATGCGGCTGGTCTTCTCTCAGTTGCGTCCCCGGCCCGATGCGATTTATCTGATGACCGACGGCGAGTTTCTGGATCCGGTGCAGAGTGTTGCGGAGGAACTTGCGTTGCTCAACCGGGCACAGGACAAACCAACGCCCATTCACGCGATTTGCTTTGGCGATGCGAGGGGAGAGGAACAGATGAAACGAATCGCGCGACAGAGCGCGGGGACTTACGCCTTCGTGCCTGTGGAATGAGCATGGACACTTGGATCACACAACACGAATCGGCGAAGGGCGGCAGCGGCGCGACTGCGCGGCTGTTGGCTTGCTGCACGCTGCTGGCGTGTGTGCCGGGCGCACGTGCGCAAAGCGAGATCGTGCTGCGTGGGGGCGATCCGGGGAACGAAGGCATCGGTGAGGTGGTTACTGTGTCGTTCGCTGGGGTTGAGGTGCGGGAGACTTCGAGCGGCGATAACGCAGCCAGAACGCGTGTGCTGTCATGGGATCGGGTTGCCGAGGTGCGGGGCAAGTTGTCCGCAGAAGCAGAGCCGTTTGGCGAGATGGCGAAGATGGCATGGCGTGCGCGGGTGCGGATGGAGCGGGGCGATCTTGCGGGCGCTGAGCCGCTGCTGGAGCAGTTGTTCGCAAAGGTGCGCGGGCAGCAAGGGCCAACCGCAGCGATGGTGGCTTCCGGGTTGTTGCGATGCAGGCTTGCGCGTCAGGCGCAGAGCGCGGCGGTTGAGGCGTGGCTCGCGTTGATGGCATCGGAACAGCAAGAAGTATTGTTTGAGCGAGAGAAGAGCGACGCGGACGTGCGGGTTATTCCGGTTCATGATGAGGCATGGGGATTGTCGCCTCAGTTACCGCCCATCTGGATCAAGGGGCCGGCGCTGAGCGTGGTGCTGGGGGCGATTGCCGGGAATGATGTCGGAACAAGTGAGGGGCATGGTTCGAACGTTGGTTCACGAGCGGGGCGAGTGGCCCAGTTGTATCGCGTGAGCGCGGCGTTTGAGACGGGCGAGGATGTGGTGGTGCCCGAGCGGATGGCAGGCGACGCAGGGCTGGAACTGGTGTGGGATGTGGTTGCTTCGCGCTGCGGGACGGTTGAGCAGCGAGCAACTGCAATCAGCGGACTACGAGGTCGGCTCGCGCCTGGTTCTCCTGATGCAGCGCCATTGCCTGGGTGGACTGAAGCGTGGATGCGGGTTGCGCTAGGGCGGGCGATGATTGCGGATGGGGAGGCAAAGAAGACCGGCGCGGATGCTTCGGGCATGCTCGCGTCGCTGGATGAGCGGAACCTGGGAATCGTTCACTTGCTGCATGTGCCAGCGCGACTGGATGGCGTGCATCCGTATCTTGCAGGGTTGGCGCTGGCGGAGGCGGCGGTTGCGTTGGACGCTGAGGGTGATGGCGAGGGTGCGGGTCGGATCCGGCAGTTGTTCTTTGAGCGGTATTCCGGTCATCCGGCCCAGGGTTTGGCTCAGGCTGTTACGCATGCTTTGAAGCCTGCAACTGGATTTGGGCACGACAAGAAAGGGGGCTCGGACCGCAATGCGGATACGAACGGGCCAAAGTAAGTCGACGGTTGTGCGTCTGCTGGCGTTGACTGGTGGGTGGTTGCTCGCGCAGGGTGTGCTTGTGCAGAGTGCGCTTGCTCAGAGTGCGCTTGCTCAGAGTGCGATTGCTCAGGGCGGGGGCGTAGGTGGAGGCGGGGGCGCGCCTATTGGAAGCAGTCAGACGGGCAGCGTGCAGGATGTGCTCCCCAACGATTCCGAGCCGGTGGTTGAGCAATTACTTTTGGACTTGAAACTCGATAACGTGTTGGCGTCACAACTGCGGGATCGGATTGCGACGGCCAAGCCCGAGGCGCGGGTGCGCTCTGCGGAGATGCTGGGGCGGCTCTATGTGCGGATGCTGGGCGCGACGACCGACAGCCAGCAACGCAAGCAACTGGAACGCTTGAGCCAGGAACTACTCGAGCAGGTGCCCGAGGCGGATTCGTCGGAACTTCGGCTGGACATGTGCAAGGCGACATACCTCCAAGCGGAGGAAGCGGCGGAGAAGTGGCGATTGCGATTGGCGACGCCCGAGGAACGCAGCGAATCGCTGCGCGTGCTGCAGGATGTGCTGCCGACGTTCACGCAGATACGTGCGAAACTGCAGCGGCGCGTGGATGCGCTTGAGCAGCGCGAGAAGTCGATACCGCAGGGTGGGGATGAGGCGGGCGTGCGGGCCGAACTTGGCGATGCCAGGCGATTGCGGTCGATCGCGGCGTATTACGAGGGGTGGTCGCGGTACTACCTCGCGTACTTGGGCAACGACAAGAGCAAGGCAAAGGATGCGTTGGAAGCGTTTGGCGTGCTGCTGAACGCTGTGCCCGGCAAAGTGCCCAGCGTCGAGCGATTTCCGTCCAGCAACCTTCGGCTGGACCATGTGGCGCGTTCGGTGTTTGGCGCGGCGCTCAGCAATTCGTTGCTGGGCAATGAGGTCGATGCGATGCGTTGGTTGGATGTGATGATCGCGTCGGACGAATTGTCCACTGGGGTTTCATCGCAGATTTTCTCAAGGCAGTTCATGGTGCTGGTGCAGGCGAATCGCTGGTCGGACGTGGAGTCGCTGGTGCGTCGGCGGCGGCTCAACGGACGCGACGGCGCGATCCAGCCGCTGTCGGCTCAGGAGGCGCGGCTCGTGGCGATATCGAGCCTGGACGCACTGCGGGGTGGGCAATTGCGCGAGGGCTTGAAGGTGTCGGTGGGTATGGTGTCTCGCGCGGCGCTTGGTGACTTGGTCTCGCAAGGAGAACTGGCGCAGATTGTTGACCTGGTGAAGCAGTACGGAACGCTGCCGATTGGTGATGACGGGTTCATCGTTGCGTATGTGCGCGGCTTGCAAGCCTACGAAAAGGCATCGGCGTTGCAAGTGGCGGCGCGGGCAACGGGCGCAGGGGAGAGCAAGTCGAGTACGCAGAACAAGTTAAACTCGGAAAGCAAGTCGAGCGCGGAGACACCGGGCGGCGTTGGTGGGCCAGAAACCGATCCGGCTGTGGTCAATGCCTTCCGCGAGGCGGCACAGTTGGTGGAAGCGGCGCTCAAGGCGGACGACATCGGGCAGTTTGAGACTGAACAGGCTCGTGCTCACCTGCGGCGCGGACTCGCGCTGTTTTACGCTGGGGATTTGCTGCCTGCGTCGGCGGCGTTTGAGCGGGCGTTTGAGGCGGGGAAGGATGCGCGTGTCCGCGAGGACGCGCTGTGGTATGCAGTGGTGGCGCTGGACATGCTGGTGGAGCGGGGCGAAGCGACGCGCACTGCGCAGCGGGACGGATTGGCAACGTTGTTTGTGCAGCAGTTTCCGCAGTCACCCAACGCAACACGATTGCTGATTCGCCAGGCGCAGGTGGCGGGCGTGGATGATCGAAAGGCGATGGAAATCCTGTTGGCTGTGCCGCAGGATTCGCCCTTGTATCTTGCAGCACGCAGGCATGCGGCCCGACTGCTGTATCAGCAATATCGTGGCGCGTTGGCCAGCGAGCGCCAGTTCCTCGCGCTGCGATTCGCGGATGTTGCGGAGGAACTGATGCGACTGGAAATGCCGCAAGCAATGAGCGCTTCGGACGATTCGTCTCGCCTGGCGGCGGAGTCGATCGTGCTGCGAAGCAGGCAGCTGCTGGATGTGCTGCTGACGACCGCGACGCCGGACCTGCCTCGGGCCGAAGCCGCGTTTATCACGATCGATCAGTTGGCATCGCGGCATGGAGTATCGACCCAGCAATTTGAGGCCGAGTTGCTTTTCCGTCGCCTGCAGATGCTGATCGCTCGTGGAATGAACGAAGAGGCGCAGAAAATCTGGGACAAACTGCGCGGACTAAAGGGTCCATTTGCGGATGCGGCGGACCAGTGGATGTATCGCCTAGCGGATGAGGCATGGCGACGCGAAGAACAGAACGCGAGCAAGGCACGCGATCTTGTGCGGTTTGGTGCGGCGTGGCTCGAGCGATTGCCCGAGGGAGACACGCGAACGGTGGTGCGAGACCGCGTTGCGCATTCATCGGCGTTTTTATGGAAGGTGGAGCAGGACAAGCGAATGCGCGAGTTGGCGATCAAACTTGATCGCGAGCAGGCCGCGAGCGGTTTGAGCACGGTGACTAGCCTGCGAAGGCTGGCTCAACTGCTTGAAGACGCGAGCGATGCTGGTGGGGCGTTGGAGGCATGGACGCAGTTGCTGGGCAGCATGGAGCCGGGCACTGCCGATTGGTATGAGCCGCGTTTTCACACACTTCGTTTGCTGCAGAAGTCGGATCTGACTGGCGCGAGGCAGGCGTATACGCAGCACAAGTTGCTGTACCCGCAAACCGGACCGGACCCATTTGGGCCGAAGATCGAGCAGTTGGGATTGGTCGTTATCGAACAGGCGAAGGGTTCATCATCTGAAAGTGGCCATGGGAGTGGTGGCAATAGCAAGGGAGGTGGCAAGTGAACCTAGCACCTCCTTCGACAACTGGTGGCGCAAGTTCACCCTCGATGCCGGACTTGCCAGCGATCTTCCTTGGCTTGCCAGGCGGGACACGAGATGATCGGGTGCTGCTGGGCGTGCCCCTTGGCGGTGTCTTGTCGCGTGAACAGGTGCTCTGTGCGCTCAAAGATCGGTTGCAGCGGGTCAGTCATCACTCGCTGGCGGCAACGCCGGAGGCGGCGGAACTGCGGATGATGCTGCACGCGGGGGTAGCTCGGTTGTTGCTTTCGCCCGCGGTACGAGTCTCTCAGGATGCGGCGTTTGGACTTGCGCCAGTGGAGCGGGCGAGCGTGTCAGCAATGACGGGGGCAAGTGTTGGTGGTGTTAGTGTTAGTGGCACAAATCGTTTGGTCTCGGATCCGATGCGAGATTTTGACGAGTTGGCAACACTGACGCTGGCCAAGCACGGCGGGTGGAATCCTGCGGCGGCGCAAGAAATTTCGATGCTGGCGAGTGCCATGGGCGTGGCGCAGGATCGTGTGCCGTCGATCCTTACCAACTTGGCAACACTGGGCGGTCCGGCAAGCCGAGCGGCGGTGAATGTTCCGGGCAGGTATCCAACGCAGGCAACGGCGGCGCTTCGTGAAGCAGTGGTCGGCAATCAGCATGTGCCGCCCAGGGTGGAAGAAACCAAGACCACGCAGGTGCTGCGCGACGAGAGACTGCGGGCGGCTGTGGATGAGTTTGAGATCTATCGAACCAGCGAAGACCCGGCGCGGCGGATGCTGCGGAACGGATTGATCGGCGCGGTGGTCGGGTTGTTGTTCTTGGTTGTCGCCGCGATGGGGCTTCGGATCATGTTTGCAGGAAAAGGAAGTGGTGCGGGAGGAGCGTCCAATGCTGGCGTATCGAACGCGCCGGTCGTGCCGCAAGCGAATGGGAATCCGGTGCTGGCCAATACGAGCAATGATGCGGTGGCGAGCGGGGCCGGGCGTGTGAGCCAGCCGAATGTGCTTACAGGTGTCAGCAGCAGCGCTCCTTTGGCGACTGGGAGCGGAACAGGGGCAGGCGAGTTTCGGGCGGGCGAAGTGCTAGCCCAGATGCGCGAGGCTGCGGGTGTTGTGCAGGATCAGCCGGCACGGTCGGGCGAGCAACTTGTGCTCGCGCTCGAAGCGATGGGACAGGGATGGCCAGCGGCAACCGCGAGCGATGTGGTGGCTGCTGGAGATGCGACGGCGGAGTTTACCTACCGGGCGGGGAGCATTCTGGGTCCATCGCGAGAGGAAGCGTTGGAACCACTGGTGCGGAGCCTTGAATCCGGACTGGGGCTGATGACGGACGGGTCGGCGGTCTGGACGCGCGAGAGAATTCGTCGAGCCTCGTTCTCATGCGGCGTGACGGCGCGGTTGCTTGGGGAGCGAGACTTGCCATCAGCACTGCGGGTGCGGCTGCGGAAGCAGTTAGCGACGGCACTTGGTGGTGCGCTTCCGACGGATCAGGCAACCGTTCGACAGAGTGTGGGCGCGGCGCTGGATCGGATGAGCGGCTTGATGGTGGGCATGGGCAAGCCAATGACGGTTCAGCCAGGTGGCGGGTTGGCTGGCGAGTTGGGCGGTCAGTTGGGTGGTACGAGCATGATCGCATCACAACAGGCAATCGACGCGGCGTGGTTGTCCTGGGCGCAGTGTGCGAAGGCGCTGCTGGCGGACAGTTCGCCCGACGAGTACACACAGTTGCTGCTGCTGGCGCTTGATCGTTCGATGACTTCGGGTAACGAGCCATCACTGGATCCGATGATCGCCGGTGCGATCGATCAGTTGGCGCGACAGTTGCCCCTGGACGCAAGCGGGCCAGCCAAACCGGCGGTCCTGCGGTGGATGACACAGGCAGAGGTGTCGAGCGTGGACCTTCATGTGTTGACAAGCGCGCTGGTGCAGCGGTCTGATTCGGGGCTGGAACTGACGGCGACCTTGTCGGCGAGCGCAACGCTATCGGATCGCGAGTTGTTGCGGGATCGCTACGCCAACTTGTGGCAGATCAGTGAGTCGGGCACGCAGCAGACACTGTCGGGGCGATGGCTCGAAGAGGCGCGGGCGATATTGGGGAGTGATTCTGGTGGTGTGCCCCAGGGCTCGTTCAAGGAGCGACTGGCCTTTGCGGTGCGACTGTCAACCTTGAACACGGCGGCGGTTGAGGTCATGCGGGGTGAGTGGTCGAGCGCGAGCCTGACACTTGAACGGGCGCGATCGCCGATCAGCCGATGGGACACGGGTGGTGGTCTTCAACTCGGACAGGGAAGTTCGTCGTGGGGCGAGCAATATGTCGGGGCGGGGAACGACATTCCCAAACGGCGTGAAATTCTGCAGGCGGTGCGCGGGCCAGTGAGCGCGCTGGAGGCGCGGATTGTGGTGGAGGAGGCGATGCGGGCGGGCAGTCCCGAGGTGCGTCGGGACGCACGCGCAGTGCTGCAACGTGCGCTGGAGCAGCCCGAGGTGCTCAAGGCGTTGCTGGACTTCCAGCCGTTCATACCCGCGACCAGAGATAATGGCAAACTGCTCGAAGCGGCATCGGCTTCAACGTTGCCCGCACCAAAGGCGGCACAGTGGCGCGTCGAGGTGCGGCGAGGTTTGCTGCGAAGGCTGCTCGAGGTGCTGGCACCAGACGACGGATTGTTTGTTGATGTCGCGGCCGATTCTTTCTTGACGGACTATCGGGCGCGGATCACGGTCGTTGCTGCGACAACTCCCGCTGGAGATGATGACGAGATCGGGAGCGATGCTGCTGTTGAGCAGCGTGCAATCGAGAAGGACCGACCCACGGGGCTGCCCCAGTTGCGATCCGTGCCCGCAGAATTGCTGGCAGCGGCGCGCAGGTATCAGGCGCAGATAGCAACCCATGCGCAGCGCGGCTGGTTTGCGGATCCTGCGTTCGTGAGCGTGCAAGACGCGATGCGGGTGCGGGATGGACGGCTGGTTGCGTGCGAAACTGACTTGCAGCGATTTGTCGTCGAGCAGAACGCGATCATCGAATTGCAGGCGAGGACCGTGGCGATGGATAACCGGGCCGCGAAGGACCAGGCGGTGTTGGTGCTCGAGGCGTGGAGGCGGGATGCGTCTGGCTCGTTGCATGTCTTTGACCAGATGGCCGCGGGCGAACTGGCACAGGCGCGGTTGTGGATGCTGCGGTTTGGTGCGCAGTTATCCGGGGGCCAGCCTGGAGGGTTACTCATCAGTCCAACCAGCGCTCCAACGAATTCTTCAGGCGGCACAGGTGCAGGATCAGCAGGATCGTGAGGATCATTAGGATCATGATGACACAGAATCCATCGAGTGGCAGGGTGCTTGGCGTATCACTTGCGTTGCTGGTTGTCGTTGGGGCGATCGGGCAAGCAGGGATCAATGACCAGGGCATGCCAGCGAGCATTGTTCCCGAATTGCCTGGGCGAGCAACTCAATCTGTCAGCGCTGCATGGGAACAGCGTCTTATGTCGCTCTCACCGCGAGATCCCGAGGCCTACTTGCTGCTTGCAGAAGAAGTGCTGGATATTGCGAGTACTCCCGCAGAGCGGCGTGTGGCGATTGAGTTGCTGGTGCGGGCGTTTGATGTGGCGAGGGCGACGGATGTTTCTTCACCGACCGCGACCAGTGCCTGTCTGGCCCTGGCCGATATCGCGACATCCCGGGCAGAGCGTGCGCGGCTGCGTTCGCTTGCCGGGGCGCTGGCCCCGATGAAGGGCAATGCGTCGCTCCCCGCGAGCCTGCACGCGGAATCTCCTGAATACCTGGCTTCGGTCACGATCGGTCTGGCTCGTGCGGGGTATGGCAACCACGCCAAGGCACTGCTTCGCAAGCCCGAGGTCTCGGAGAAACTTCAATCAATCGATGGCTTGCTCGCGAGATTCGGTATCGCTGGCGGGAGCGACAGTGTGGAGAGGGAAGCGCGGCGATGGCCCTGCGTGGAGTGTGGCAACCGCGGAGCATCGCGCAGGCGCGATGGACAGATGCGGACGTGTACAACCTGCAAGGGCACGCCTGGTCCAGACTTATCGACGACGCAACTGCTCGCGTACTTGCGGGGCGAATTATGGTTGCTGCGGGATGAACTGCAGCCTTGGTCGCTGCAAGTGACGCTGGACGATGGACAACCGGCGGAACTGGCGGATCCGGGTGTGGTCGCGAGGCTGTTCCGCGTGGATACTTCCAAGGCGTTCTGGCGCAAGGGGGCGTGGCGAACGAACGCGGATGGGACCGATGCGCCCGCTGCGATCGCGTCATCGGATCAACTGCCTGGGATGCCGCCGGCTGGAAGCAAGCCCGCAGAAAATGAACCGAGCACAATAACTCCAGCCACGCAGCTGGCTCCAGCGATGCAGCCGGCACCTGGTGTGCCTTCTGCTGTGCCTACCACATTGCCGCCGGTTCTACCAGGGCTCAACCCCGGGCCAGCAGTGCCGACGGTGCCAGTACCGATTGTTCCGCCAACACCGCAGAACCCCAGCGAGGCTCCGCTGCCGGGCGAAGTGGATCCCAAGTAGCCCCTTCGAGTGAGTCATCTGGGCCAGCAGGACTTGAGATTGCGCGCGACCTGCCCCCATCC
>CAYRPC010000072.1:0-14208 GCA_964425995.1 uncultured Phycisphaeraceae bacterium | reverse complement strand
GCACAGATGATGTTCAAAGGGCTGCCCGTCAGTCCCGGGATTGTCATCGGACGGGTCATGACCATCGACGCGGACGAACTGAGGGTCATCCGGCGCCAGATTCCCGCAGCGAGCGTCAAGGAAGAACTCAAGCGACTCGACCGCGCCCTCGCCAACGCGATCGATGACATCAAGACTATTTACGACCAGGCCAAGGCCCAGATGGGCAAGCAGACGGCGGACATCTTCCAGTTCCACATCCAGATGCTCAAGGATGCCACACTCATCAAGGGCATCCGCGCACGGGTTGAGAAGGAACTGGTCAGTGCGGACACGGCGGCCCACGAAGAACTTGGCGTCTTGGCCAACCGTTTCCGTTCCATGAACAACTCGGTCTTTGCCACCAAGGTCAACGACATCGATGATCTCTCGCGTCGTCTGCACCGGCATCTGGTCGGTGAGCAGGCGACCCGCTTGAAGCAGGCCGACAACGACACAGTGGTGGTTGCCAAGGACCTGACGCCGAGCCAGACCGTGGGCTTTGATCGTGCAAGAATTCTCGGGTTTGTAACCGATCTGGGCGGCCTCACTAGCCACACCGCCATCATCGCCAAGGCACTGGACATACCCGCGGTGGTGGGGGCTCAGACGCTGCTCAAGCACGCGCTCGATGGCCAGACCATTGTCGTGGATGGTGACACCGGTGCGATCATCATCAACCCGACCGACCAGACCATCGAGCAGTACAAGCGGGCCATCGAGCAACGGCGCACCTATCGCATATCGCTGGGCGATATCGCAAGCCTGCCCAACGTCACGCTTGACGGCGTGAAGGTCCAAATCGTCGGCAACATCGAATTACCCGCGGAAATCGAGAAGGTGCTGAAGATGGGGGGCGAGGGCGTGGGCCTGTATCGCACCGAGTATCTCTACCTCACACGCGCCGACGAGCCCAGCGAAGAGGATCACTTCAAGGCCTACAAGCAGTGCGTCGAACTCGCTGCCGGGCGCGAGTTGGTCATTCGCACCATGGACCTGGGCGCGGACAAGATGACACAGAGCCGCGAAGAAGTGCCCGAGCGCAACCCATTCCTGGGCAATCGCAGCATACGATATTGCCTGCGCAACGTGCCCATGTTCAAGCGGCAGATGCGAGCGATCCTTCGAGCCAGCGCATCTGGCCCCTTGAAGATCATGTTCCCGCTCGTGAGCACGCTCCAGGAACTGCGACAAGCCAAGTTCATCCTCCACGATGTCATGGAGGACTTGACCGAAGAGGGAATCAAGTTTGACAACAACATTCCAGTGGGCATGATGGTTGAGGTACCCAGCGCCGCCCTGCTCGCCGATGCGTTTGCGCGCGAAGTAAACTTCTTCAGCATCGGCACCAACGACCTGATCCAGTACACGCTCGCGGTTGATCGCATCAACGAGCGAGTGGCCCATTTGTACCAGGCGACCAACCCCGCTGTGATCAAGTTGATCCGCGATGTGGCCCGTTCCGCTCGCCATCGAAACATTCCGGTGAGTTGTTGCGGAGAAGCTGCGGGGGACGTAGAATACGCTATGTTGTTGCTGGGTCTGGGCTTACGCTCATTGTCCGTAAGTTCGAGTGTAATACCCCAGTTGAAAAGGTTCGTCCGCAGTGTGACGATACCCCAGTGTGAGGTCGTGGCCCGAAAGGTCCTCAGCCTTGATTCGGACGTGCAGATTGCCGCGTTGTTGCGGGATTCGGCACGCAAAATCGTTCCCGAAGCATTCAGCGGGCGTTCCGCGGATTGAGTCGGGAGAAGAAACTCGTTCCTGCAAATGGAACAGGTCGGCGGTAGCGTCTGGCGGGCATTGCCCCTGGAACGCACGCGGATCGAAGACTTGGGGCGTGCTTGCCCGGCCCGCGTTGCTGCTGAAGCAACCTGTGCGGCGGGGTGAAACGCTCTAGCAGTCGGCCCGGGCGGGTCGACACGCCAGGATCGGGCTCGCAAGGGCTCGCAATTGGCGACGGTTGATGGCGCTGGCGCGTGCCTGTTTGAAGGCGCGTTGCGAGTGCGGGGTCGTTGTGCATTGTGCTGCGATTGGGCCAAAGAGCCTTGGGCAGTGCGGGACACGGCGAACGAGGATTGGCGCGTAGCGCCGATCCGTCAGCCTCGGATGGGTCTTCTTTTCGTGTTCGTTTATGGTGTGTGCTCCCGGTCGTTCAAAGGACGGGATGGTGTCGTTGCGTTGGGCGTGTTGTGATCATGGTGATCCCGCGCGAAAGCAATGACACTTCCGCTCCAACTGGACACGACCAATCGCCCCGGCGTGAAATACCCCGGCGAAAGAAAGTCACGGGAGACACAACTCATGGAAGAACTCAAGAACATGCAACCAACACGCAGCGATGGCTTCGCGCCCGATGCGGCGAGCGACGGCGCTTCGAATGCCACACCCGAAAACAACGATGCTGGCGATGGCCCCAGCGATACTAGTGGAGACAGCGCAGGTGTAGCAGGCGATGGCGCGACCAAGCGCAAACGTCGCCGCCGCGGCGGGCGAGGCCGCAAGCGCAAGGGTGATGCGGGTGATGCGACTGATGGCGCGGAAGACGCGCCGGCGGAAGCAATCAGTAAAGACCCTGGGCAAACCGACGAAGCAGCTATCAAAAAGTCCGGCCAGGACGAGTTGAAGGCTGAATCAGCCGGGGCTTCCAGTCGGTCTGCCGATGAATCTGGCGAAGAATCTGGCGATAGTTCTGGCGAAGCAGCGACCCCAAGCGAACCGCGCAAGGGACGTCGTCGTCGCGGAGAACGCGCCGCCGGAGGCGAACGGGCCGAGCGTGCCCCCGAGCGAGTCCCCAGTCGCAGTCGCGTGCGCGACAAGGGCGAAGTGGGCGGCAGCACGATTCCCAAGCGCGAAGGCCAGCCCTTCACGCAGATGATCATCAACTATGTGCCGGGCGAAGAGTGTCGCGTCGCGGTGGTCGAGGATCGCAAACTTGAGGAGCTTTACACCGAGAAGTTTGCGAGCGCAGGTCACGTGGGCAATATCTACGTGGGCAAGGTGATGAACGTCGAGCCCGCGATCCAGGCGGCGTTCGTCGACTTTGGCATGGGTGAAAACGGGTTCCTGCACGTGACGGACCTGCACCCGCGCTACTTCCCGGGCGAGAGCGAAGAGAATACAACCGAACGCATCGGCATCAAGACGCCGCGCCGCGATCGTCCGCCGATCCAGGCAGCGCTGCGACGGGGCGATGAGATCATCGTGCAGGTTCTGAAGGAAGGCGTGGGCACCAAGGGCCCGACGCTGACCAGCTACCTGAGCATTCCGGGTCGCTTCCTCGTGATGATGCCCTACATGGACAAGGTCGGTGTCTCGCGAAAGGTCGAGGACGAGGAAGAGCGGCGCAAGATGCGCGAGATTCTCGACCAACTCGAACTACCCGAGGGCTTTGGCTTCATTCTCCGTACTGCGGGCATGACGCGGACCAAGGCCGAACTCAAGCGTGACCTGGCGTACTTGATGCGCCTCTGGAAGGACATGGATAAGCGCCTCAAGGCCGGCGGCAAGCCCCGCCTGCTCTGCAGCGAGAGCGACCTGCTGGTCCGTGCGCTGCGCGATGTGCTCAATGGCGAGACCAGCGAGGTGGTTGTCGATAACGAGCACGCCCTGCAGCGAGCTGCGCGATACCTGAAGATCGTCGCTCCCCGCACCAACACTAAACTCCTGCACTTCAAGGACAAGACTCCGATCTTCCACACCTATGGCATCGAGAAGCAAATCTCGCTCATCCACGCACGCGAGGTCCCGCTCCCCAGTGGCGGTCGCCTCGTGATCGACCAGACCGAGGCGCTCGTTGCTATCGACGTCAACAGCGGCAAGAGCCGCGACTCTCGCGACAGCGAGACCAACGCGTACCAGACCAACATCGAGGCTGTCGATGAGATCTGCCGCCAACTCCGCCTGCGCGACATGGGCGGCATCGTCATCAACGACCTGATCGACATGCGTTTCGCGACCCACCGCAAGGACATCCAGAAGCGATTTGAAGATCGCCTGCAGCGTGACCGCGCGAAGAGCACCGTCCTCCCCATCAGCGAGTTCGGCATCCTCGAACTGACGCGGCAGCGCATGCGTCCCAGCCACGAGAGCGTGCACTTCAATGACTGCCCGACGTGCAGGGGCCGCGGCTTGATCCAGAAGCCCGACAGCGTGACGGGCGATGCCCTTCGTGATCTGGCCGCGTTGCTTGACGTTGAGCGCGTGCATCGCGTCGAGATGGTCGTTGCTCCGCGCGTCGCGGGCGACCTGCTCAGCACCAAGCGTCAGCTGCTTTCTCGAATCGAACGGACCTATGGCAAGCATGTTGATGTCCGCGTCAGCGAAGCGGTCGCAGTCGATCGCGTGACTTTCTATGCCTATGACCAGGAAGGGGCCGACATGGAGCTGACGCAGCTTCCTCAGCCCCGCAAGCCCACCAACCTTGTCGAACTGGTATTGGCCGATGCGTCGGAAAACGACTGGGCTGGCGATCTGGACCAGGAATCGCGCGATGCTCAGGCATCGCTGGTTGATCCCGATCCGGACGGCGGCGAACTCCACCCCTTCGAAGAAGACCTGTCGGACGCGGAAGTGGATCGGGCAATTGCCGAAGGCGCGCGAGTAGCGCCGAGCGGCGACGATCGTCGCGAGCGTGAGCGAGGCAGTCGCGGTCGCGGGCGAGATCGTGGTGGTGATCGCCGGGGTGACCGTCAAGGTGGACGCGAAGGTGGACGTGAAAGCGGACGAGGTGGCGAGCGAGCGGGCAACCGTGAGCTTCGCCGGGACCAGTCACCAGACCAGTCCCGAGACCAGTCCCGAGACCAGTCCCGAGACCCGGCGCGAGAACAGCCCCGCCCGCAATCCCAAGCCGAGCGGCATCCAGATCAGCGAGACGGACGGCGCGAGCAGGTCGTGGAGGCGCGTCGTGACGAACGCACGAATGGTGGCCCGCGAAACGATGAACGCAGAGATGGCCGTCCGAGCGAGCAGCGACGCGACGGGCCGCGCGATGACCGTCGAGGCGGCAGGCGCGATGATCGTGGTCCGCGCGGCGGCGGTCGCGATGCTGGCGGTCGAGGCGGTCGGTCCGATCGCCCGCGCTCGATTCACGATGACACCAATGAATGGGGCGAGCCAATGACACGCGAGGTCGGCGAGGATGGTGATCCCATCCAGCCACGTCGCGAGCAACCGGTTGCTCCGCCAGTGAACGAGCAACGTGCGGAGCGTGTATCGATTGCGAGCGATGATTCTCACGACAATGTTCGCACACCGCTCCCGCCCGCGCCGGCTGGCGAGAGCCCACAGGAGGGCGAGATTGGCCCGGATGGCGAACCTCGCAAGAAGCGTCGTCGTCGCCGTCGTCGTCGTGGTCGCGGTGGACAGGTTGGTCCTGATGGTCAGCTGATTCCTGGTGGCGAAGCCGATCAAGCCGGTCACGATGGCGGCGATAGTTCGGGCGAACCCTTGGCCCGCATCAAAGGTCGCGACAATCCGGCCGACAGCCCGGCTAACAAGACGGCCAAGAGCGATGATGACGAGTGGGGCGATGCCCCAGCGCCCAAGGCCGCTCCCGCGAGCACGCCAAAGGTCCGCCGCGATGAGGCGATCGATGATGGCGACAGCGAGGATGATGCTGCCGTCGACATCGAGGACGCATCGGGCCAAGTTGCCGGTAGCGATGCACAACCTGGCGCTGCGGAAGGCGGCGAAGGCGGGCAACGCAAGCGTCGTCGTCGCCGTCGTCGTGGGCGTAGCGCAAATCCTGGTGAACCGGGCTCGCCCGCAAGTGACCAGCCAGAAGCCCGCGAGCAGCCTCGTGGTGATGGAAGACCCAGCGAGCCTCGCTCCGAGCGGCGCGACCCGGCGCGGCCACAACCACGCCCAGAGTCTCGCCCAGAACCCCGACCAGCACCGCAGCCCGAACCGCGACCACAATCGCGGCCCGAACCCCGACCGGCACCACGCGCGGAACGGCGCTCCGAAGCGCCACGTCCGCCCGTCGAGGTTGTACCACTCCCGCGCCCGGATGCGCTGAAGCCACCGCCCCGCACGCTCTATGGCAATCTCCGCCGCAAGTTGACGCCGGCGGAACTGGCACGCAAGCCCAAGCCCGAGTAGTTTCGAGCCAAGCTATCTCGATATGGCAAGATCGTGATAGCGTGATGGAGGTTGATGGAGCGGGATACGGTGACTTTTGGTGCTTCCTTGTTTCGCAAACAAGATTGCCGAAGACAGCGGTTTGGTCACATGATTTTTGCAGCCTACCCGAGTGGTTCCCCATCACCGCAAACTCCTGATCCTTGGCAGCACCGGCTCGATCGGTACGCAAGCGCTGGAAGTGGTTGCGCACGTCAATGATCTCGCAATGGCCGGGCGGTCTCCGATCAGGTTTGAGGTTGTTGGCCTCGCGGCGGGCAAGAACGGTGCGCTGCTCGCCGAGCAATCGCGCCGATTCAACGTAAAGCAACTCGCCCTTGCAGAGGCAACTGCTGTCATAGAGCGAGCGAGCCTGTCGGCGGGAGCAACGCTTCGTCGCGGCTCCGTCGCCGCGGAAGAACTGGTATGCACTGTCGATTGTGATCTGGTGCTTGCCGCAATGGTTGGTAGTGCGGGGATTCCAGCGATCTTCGCGGCAATCCAGTGTGGACGGCCTGTGGCACTTGCCAACAAAGAAACGCTGGTGGCCGCTGGCTCGCTTGTGATTCAGGCCCTGAACGCTCGCAAGGGCAGCGCGCTCTTCCCGGTCGACAGCGAACATGCCGCCCTGTGGCAGTGCCTCACCGATCACTCAACCGTCTGGCAGAAGGTCAAACAGACCGCGCCCATGACCGAATGTGTGCGAGAACTTGCGCCATGGTTCCCACCCTTCGTATGCACCACCAACGTGTGCAAGGCGATTCTGACCGCCTCGGGCGGAGCCTTCCGCACCTGGACCAAGGACCAGATCGAGCGGGCCACGCCGCAGGACGCACTGAAGCATCCGACATGGAACATGGGTGGGAAGGTCACTATCGACAGCGCGGGACTCATGAACAAGGGATTGGAACTGATCGAAGCGCATTGGCTCTTTGGCCTGCCCGCAAGCAAACTCAACGTGCTTATCCACCCGCAATCGATCGTGCATGCGATCGCAGAGTTCATCGACGGGTCCAGCATCGCTCAGTTCGCCCCGCCCGATATGCGCCTGCCGATCCAGCGAGCGCTCACATGGCCACACACGCTCGATGGTGTGGCCCGGAAGATGAATTGGAGCGAGCTACACAACTTGGAGTTTGCCCCGCCCGATCTCTCGCGGTTTCCTGCGCTGGGCTTGGCGTACCAAGTCCTCGAACGGGGCGGTACCAGTGGCGCGATGCTGAATGCCGCGAACGAGGAAGCCGTCGCATTGTTCCTCGCGCGCGAGATCGGCTTTGGCGCAATCGCGCGGCTGGTCGAATCGGCCATGGATGAACTGCGGGTTGGTCCGCTGAGCACGCTGGATGATGTCTGGAGCGCGGAAGCCGAAGCCCGCGCCTTCGTCCGCGAGCGATTCGCCAGAGGTCTCGCAAGGTAGGTCAGCCCATGCTACTTACTATTTCCAACCAACCCCTTGCAATCTGGCACGCAGCGTTGCTCGTCGCAGTGGGTGGCGCGGGCGGCGCGATACTTCGCTTCCTGTTGTCGCTCGTCGCCTCGTCGTTTTCCTTGAAGCTACTGTGGGGCACGCTGGCAGCAAACGTGATCGGTTGTCTCGCGGCGGGATTGCTGTTGGGAGCGACCAGGTGGGCGAGTGATCCGCAGCATGCGTTGCGACTGCTCGTCATGGTCGGCGTGCTCGGAGGCTTGACGACTTTCTCGGCTTTCAGCGTCGAAACAGTTCAGTTGCTTCAGCAAGGCCGGCTCGCGCCCGCCTTTGCCAATATCGCTATCAACCTCGTCCTCGGTCTGGGCGCGGTCTGGCTTGGCATGCGACTGACAGAGTGAGCCGCCTCACCATAAAGTCGCTCGTGCAAATCGATGTCCTCACCACCTTTCCCGAACTCTTCGCGACCCAGCCCCCCGCGCTGCTGGGCATCAGCATGCCCAAGCGGGCCATCGATGCGGGCAAACTCCGTGTGGTCGCGACGGACCTCCGCCAGTTCACGCATGACAAGCACCAGAAGACCGACGACCGGCCCTTCGGCGGTGGGCCGGGCATGGTCATGATGTGCCAGCCAGTGTGGGATGCCTTTGAACATGTCGAGCAGGCCCACGCACTCGGTACAAACCGTCAGCGTGTCTACTTCACGCCCCAGGGCACGCCCCTCTCGCAGCAGATCGTCATGCACCTCGCGACCCACGATCATCTGGTCATGCTCGCGGGCCACTACGAGGGAATCGACGAGCGCGTCATCGAAGAACTCGCGCCGCTCGAACTCTCACTTGGTGACTTTGTGGTCTCCGGGGGCGAGATCGCTGCGCTGGTCACGATCGACGCGATTGCAAGGTTGCTGCCCGGCGTGCTGGGCCATGAGGAGAGCAGCGGGCAGGACAGTTTCTCGTTCTTTCCACCGCCCGAGGGCTTCTCGACCGCCCGAGACGGGCTCTCAAGCAGCAAACAGTCCAAGCAACTGCTGGATTGCCCGCACTACACCAAGCCGCGCGAGTGGCGAGGTCGCGCCGTGCCCGATGTCCTGCTATCGGGCGATCACGAGGCAATCGCAAAGTGGCGTCACGCCGAGCGACTCCGCCGGACATTCCTTCGCAGGCCCGACCTGCTCTAAGGACCGAGCCGCGCGCAGCTGCCACAGCATTTAGTGACATCCAGCAACGCAAAGACCCCGAGTGCTCTCGGGGTCTTTGTTCGTGCAGTCGTGTTCAAGTGGAAGGATGCGCCCCACTGGGCTTCAGTTATTACTCATCGTTGGTTGGACCAATCGCCAGTGTCCAGAGTTTGAAGAAGTTCATGACTTGAACCTTTGTCAACTTGTTGGCGTGCAGGCCGTACGTCACCTTGCTGTTGCTCACGGTCTCGCCGCTCATGGTGTCGACATAGTTCACTCGACCAGTCAGCGCGGGCATGGAATCATCAATGGCGAAAAAGGCGTCCTCGTCGCTCATTTTGTCAAAGGCCGCCGCCTCGCCGCCACTCTTCTTGTTCTTGTCTTCGTTGTAGCGGAGGTTGAAGTCGTACAAGCCCTTGCCATTGGTCGCGCGGTCCGCGTCCTCGACCCACTTGATCGAGCCAGTGACGACATCTTCGTACTCCTTGCCATCAAGGTCATACTTGAAGCGGATGCCGTCGGTGTACCAGTTGCCGGTCTCATAGTCGTAGTCGAGGCGCCCGGTGACGGTCGTCGTGGGATAGCTGTCCGCAGGCCCCTTGGCAAGCACGATGTTGTCAAACCGCATGGGGTCAGACTTCTTCACGGTGACAATGCGTTCCTTGCCACCCACGACGCGCTTGAACGTATAAGCAGCCAGGCTCTCCTTGTTCTCCGCCTTGCCCACCAGTTTGCCCCGGAACGTTTCCTGGAAGGCCGCGGCACGCCCGACCGCATCGACGCTGATGCGCAGCGCGCTCTCCTTGGCCTTGCCGCCTGCAAGGTCAAATGCACCGCTTGCCTGGTCGATCGGCACCGTGCCAACCCACTTGCCCACGTTCTTTTCCTGCTTGAGATCCTTGGGATTGCGAACAGCAAGGTCCACGCTGTAGAACAACTGTGCTTCCTGCTGCTTGCGGCCAAGCGTCTTGCCATAGAGGTTGGGCTGACGCGTCACCATGCCGCTGAACCGGGTCGTATCCACGACAACCAGATTGAACTTGTACGAGTCCTTCGCGCCCAGAGCGGGCGAGCCGGTCTTCAGGTCGCCGCTGGTGTCCTTGTTTGTCCGCGTTGAAAAGTCAATGTCCATCGTGCCAGCGATGACATTTTCCTTGGTCATAGCCTCGTTCTGGGCTAGCGCCGCTATGGCAACCGCTGTCACTGTGGTAGCGCTCTGGAAGCCGCCCGCGTGCGAGAACGACCCTGCGCTGAGCGTAATGGCGAGAACGCCCAATCGCGCAATCGGGGCAAGACGGCCACAAACACGATGTAAGTCAGTCATGAGCAACCTCCCCATCGGCAGACCGCGCGAACGCGACTGCCAACGTGCTTCTGCCCCGGCGTGCGCGCCGGGGTCTGGACAAACGATACACCACCGAGACGTTGGGCGTGCGTACGCCTTGCGCCGGTTGGGCGGACCGTCCATCCCGGTGTTCTTAGGAATTTCGCCCTGTAATTGCATCACGCTTCTGATGCGTCAATCTGCCTACTTCCCAAATCGAATTGTCGATTCACGCACGATGATCCTGGGAAGGATGCGTTCCTGCTGGAGTGGTGCGATGGGGTCTGCCCAGCGCTGCTCCAGCATTTCCCATGCTCGCTTGCACATCGCCTCGACTGGCTGCTGGATCGTCGTGAGCGAAGGATCCATGTACTGGGCATCCTCGATGTCGTCGCATCCGACGATCGCGACATCCTCGCCGACTCGTACGCCAAGGTCGCGCAGCCCGCGATGAGCACCGATGGCTACATCATCGTTGATGCAGAACAATCCGTCAAACTTGGACTCGTTCCAGATTTTCTTGACATGCTCGCGGGCCGTTGCGCGGGTTTCGTCCGCCGCGACGGCGACGCGGCGGGGCAGGCCCGCCTCGTCCATAAGTTTTTCATAGATGCGCTGGCGGGTACGCTGCACCAGACTGACCGAGCACCAGCCAGTCAAGTGTACAATCTTCTTGCAGCCGATGTCGATCATGTGCTTGACCGCCTGCTGCACGCCCGACTCGGGGTCAAAAGTAATCGAGTCGGTCTCAATCCCATTATCGGTAGAGATGACCACGATTGGTGCGCCGCCCACAGGATCCAACGAGCGATACTGCTCGACGCGCTGTGGGCAGTCCGCCGCGATGATTCCGTCGACGGGCCAGGCATTGATGTCAAAGTCCTCAGCCCCGCGGGGCAGCGTCTCACCACCCTTGTCGCGATAGCCCGAGAGAATCATCTCGTAGCCGGCACCAAGCCCCAACTCCGCCAGAACGCGCGGCATTCGGGCGTAGAAGGGTGCATCGCTGTTGCGAAGCCACAGTGCAAAGACTCTGGTCTTTCCAGACACAAGCCCCTGCGCGACCCGGTTGGGCCTGTAGCCCATGGACCGAGCGGCCTCGATCACGCGATCGCGTGTTCCTGCACTTATGTAATTTGCACCTTTGCCGCTCAAGACTCGCGACACAGTCGCGGCTGATATTTCAAGCCGCTTTGCGATATCCATCATCGTGACTGCCATTACTTGGGCTCCCGATATCCGCCCCTTCCCATGGCCGACACTCCATTTCAACAATAGATTACCAGACCTATCAGCACGTCAAGGGTTTTCACAAGGACATGCGTATAAAGATTGTACTTGCCCGTACATTCCATTGTTGATCTCTCAGTTGTTGGGTGGATGTTGGTACAAACACTCTCACAAATGCGGGAGTAAGCCATGAAGTTTTCTTCATCATTGTCGCGTGCGTCGGAACTCATATCCGCCCTTGACCGCGCCCCAGACCTGCGTCCCGCTCGAGTCAAAGCCCTGGTCCCATGTCTCAAGCCCTTGCTCGTCCATGCGCACTCGGCTGGTCGCGTAGGTCGCGCCGCCTCGTGAACTCAGGCAATCCCTGCCGTTGGTCCCGCCTTCAAAAACGCCCGGACTGGATTCCCGCAACTCGACGGAACAACCAACCCGCTGCACTAGTTGATCATGCGTCATCGTGTCGAAGGCCTCGGGTGTTTGCCACGCGCCCGCAAACTTGAGCGCACCCTCAGCACCGCCCGGCAGTTCGTACACCTCGCTGACGATCGTGCCAGTGGTCAATCCCGTCACCACGCGATACACGCGCTGGCGATATGGTGCGTCCAGTTGCTCCGCGGTGGCCTGCTCGACGTAGAGCCACTGCTCCGTCGGTGTGGATCGTTCTTGCCAAATAGGCTGCATGTGCAGGTGAATGTCTCGGAACTCCTTGTCCCGATTGCTCTGCTCGGTACTGGCAAACGCACCGGTCATCAGGGCGATAGCACGGTTGAGTTGCTCCGCCCCAGCATCGAGCTTGGGCGCGCGAGGCGACGACTTACACCCCGATAAGTTGGCCGCGATGCCCAGAAGCCCGCAGGCCACGACCAGAAAGCCAAAACGATCAAAGCATGAAGAGTGCATTGGCGATGGTAGATCAGTCCAAGAACCTGTCTGGACGCCTGAAGCGGCTCAAAGTCGATCAACTCAACCTCAGGCCAGCAGTGGCCGCGATCACATTGAGGGGGCGCGGGTGCTGGCGATCGCCCCTTCGATACCGCCAAGTGGTGCTGCTTCCTGTTCCAGATTCTGGTGTAGTGTTTGGTCCAGTTTCTGGCCCACTCACTGAGTCTCGTCGGCCTTGCCGATCATCCACTCTTCGAGATCGATTGGAGCCTGACGCCCAAAGATCGTCACCAGCACACGAACAACGCCCTTATCCGGGAACAACTCGTCCACCGTGCCCTCGTAGGTCGCGAACGGGCCTTCCTTGATGACCACATGCTCGCCCTTGCTGAAGACCAGCTTGATGCTGGGCTCGTCCTCGGGCTTGCGGCTGTCGCGGAGCATCTTCTCGATCTCATGGTCCTTCATCGCGAAGGGACGCCCGCTGGTCCCGACGAAGTCTCCCACGCCGCTGGTTTCCTTGATGAGGAAGAAGACATCCTGAGGGATGCGGCCATCGGCCTCGAGCTTCATCTCGACAAAGACGTAGCCGGGATACAGCTTGGTCTCGGTGATCTTGGTCTTGCCGTTCTTGACGGTCTTGGTTTTTTCTGTGGGGACGAGGATGCGTCCCACCAGGTGCGACATGTTCTCGATCTGGATCTTGCGGAGCAAGGTGCTCTGTACGCTGCTTTCCTTGTTGCTGGCGACGCGCAGGACGAACCAGTTCATCCCCTCATGACGCAGCACATCGTCGACGCCGATCAGACCAGTGATCACAGGCTTGGTCTGTGCTTGGACTGGCGTGGAAGCAGATCCGGAACTGGTTGCTGAGCCCGATGCTGAAACTTGCTTGGTGTTGTCGGACATGGCCTGCTCCTTGGAAAATGTGCAATTGATCGCTGCAACCACTCGCTCAAACTCGCTTCATTCTGGACAAACCGGCGTTGCGCGGCCTGTCGTGGGGCACATGGCCACACGCAAGGCCGGACAACGCCGGCACAACCAACACCCCTGCCCAATACCGCCCACCCAAATCACCCGCTTACCAAACTGGCTTAGTGACTTGGCTTACCGAACAATCTGCTCGAACAGGGCCATCTTCATCACCAGATCCGCGATGAAGATGTACCCGGCGATGAGGAACGTCGCCATGATGACAACTTGCGTCGAGTCGATAATGATCTTCCGCGTGGACCAGTTGACCTTCCGCATCTCCTCGTCGGTGGCGATCAGGAACTCGACCGAAGCGGGTTTGCGAGCGACATATTGATACACGATGCCGCAGCCAACCAACAGCAGTGCAAGGGCCACTGCGCCCTGCAGGTACACACGCTGAAAGACCGGGACACCAATAGCCGCTTGCTGGCCTTGCAGCGCTCCAGTGAGCGTCGCCACGCCGCCAGTGGTTGCAGCAATCGAGACGTGATTCGCTTCGCGTGGGCTTGCATACCCATCGTTCATCCTGACATTCGCAACCGTCAGCGTCGCGCTGGCCTTACCCTGCGTCGTCACGCTTTCCAGAACGCCGGTGCCCAGTGGTTGGGCCTTGCCGTCCACCAATTGCTCGAACGTCACGCTCTGGCCAACGCTCGCGGCCCCTTCAGTCTGCGTCACGGCGAGCGTCCACGCCCGATTGGGCAGGCTCAGGGCCTCGAGTTGGTTCCATGCCCACGCAGCGCCAGACATGAAAAGCATGCCCAACGCAACCGCAGTCATGATGCGGACCCAATACCCGCGTCCGTACTTGTAGATGCCAAATGTCGTACCCGACTTCTCATCACGTTTTTCGTCGCCGCGCTCAATCGAACGCTCACCAATCGGCTCAGAGCCGGAGTCTTCATCGATGCGGGCCAGGGATTGTTCGTCGTTGCGATCTGCCATGATGGTGTGCCAAAGAATCAACTATCAAGTGAACACGCCGGGAGGGACTTGAACCCGCAACCTGTGGATTTGGAATCCACTGCTCTACCAATTGAGCTACCGGCG
>CAYRPC010000071.1:0-14617 GCA_964425995.1 uncultured Phycisphaeraceae bacterium | reverse complement strand
GTCTCCTCCTCGCCGCCGGCCTCCAGTCCCAGTCCCAGTCCCCGTCTCGGTCGTATCAGCTTGAGATTTTTATCGCGAGGCCTGTCTAGCCGCATGCCTCGCGCTTCAGAGGGATTCACGGTTTGGTGGAACAGTTGGTGCCTGGGCTGCGCACGAGAGTCGCACAGGACGAACCGCCCGCCAAATCTTGAACTCTAACGCCCGAGAACCGGGTGTTCGAGGCCTCAGATGCGCGGAAGATTGGCCAAAGTCCTAACCATCGCGCATGGTTGGGGTAAGTCCAACGCTTGCCGCCAGCGCGGCCCCATCGAACAAGTGCGAGATCGTCGCCCGTAGGACGCTTTGAGGACGCTTTCGCCAGACCCCTCCCCGGATCCAGAAGGATCGATTTTGGCCCAACATTTGGCCCCAGAACAGAGAGCCCTGCTTATGTGCATCAAGCCTTCGACCAACGCCAGCCTCGATTCCACCTTTGCGCCCGGACTCCAGCGCGTGGGCGATCTTCTCGACCGCGCCGCCGCGTTCCAGCATGGTCGCGTATTCAAGGGCAGGGTCAGGGGCTGGCGGTCCGCAGCGACGCTGCTTGCGCTGGCCCTGGGCGGGTCCGCGCTGGCTGGCCCGGAGGGAGAGCAGGTGGTGCGCGGCAACGTGCAGTTTGAGCGCAGCGGCAACCAGACCGTGATTCGAGCAGGCGATCGCAGCATCATCAACTATCGCAACTTCAACATTGGCGCCAACGAGAGTGTTCGGTTTGTTCAGCCCGGGGCCGAGTCGCGAGTGCTCAACCGCATCAATTCAGCGACGCCCACGCGCATCGATGGCAGCCTGACAGCCAACGGGCGGGTGTACATCGTCAATCCCGCTGGCGTGGCGTTCGGGCGCGGGGCGGTCGTGAATACGGCGGGCCTCTTTGCGGCTGCGGGCCAGTTGAGCGATGCCGACTTCATTCGCGGCAACGACCGCTTCACGGGTCTTTCGGGCAGTGTCGTGAACGAAGGATCGTTGCAGGGGCAGCAGATTGTGATGGCGGGGCGGCAGGTGGCGAATTATGGTTCGATCGTGGCACCGCAGGGGACGGTCGCGATGGCTGCGGGCGAAGAAGTGTTCATCACCCAGCGTGATGGCGCGATGCATGTTCGCGTGAGCGGGACGGCCTTTGGGGATCAGACCAGCGCTGCTGTGACCAACACGGGCACGATTGATACAAGTTCAAGTCGGGGTGGCGGCAGGGTGATCATGGCCGCGGGCGATGTGTTTGGCCTTGCCATCAATATCACCGGGACGGTCAAGGGCAAGACGGTGCAGGTGCGGGGCGCGAGCACGGGCGATGTCATCGTGGGGGGCACGATCGACGCGCGAGATGCGGATGTGCGTGGCGGCGTCAAGATTGTCCGCGAGGGACGCAATCGTGCTGGTCAGACAATTGCGACGGCGCTGACGCCCAAGGAGCGCAAGGCAATTGAGACGCGGGGCGGCTCGATTGACATCGTCGGTCAGCGCATCGCGCTGTTCAACACCACGCTGGATGTGTCGGGCGCCAACGGTGGCGGCTCGGTGCGCATTGGCGGGGATGTTCGCGGGGCGCAGATTGCCAGCGGCGGTGCCAACAACACTGGCAACAACCTGGCAAACGCGCAGTTCACCAGTATCAATTCCGGCACAACCATCCGGGCCGACGCGACGCAACGGGGCGACGGCGGTAGCGTGGTGGTTTGGTCCGACGACACGACCCGATCCTTTGCCAGCATCTCGGCACGGGGCGGTCGCGAGGGCGGCAATGGCGGCTTCATCGAGACCTCGGGCAAGAACCACCTCTCGGTGGACGGTTCCCGCATCGACGCGGGTGCGACGCAGGGACGAGGCCAGGGCGGGCAGTGGCTGCTGGATCCGCGCAACGTCACGATCGACGCTGTTGGCCCCACCACCGGGGACTTTTCGGCGGTGAATCCCGATGTCTTCACGCCCAATCAGGACGCGAGCGTTGTGCTCAATTCCGACATCACCAGCCGGCTTGATGCGGGCACGAGCGTCACCATCACGACTGGCGCGACGGGCAGCGAGGATGGCGATATTACTGTTGCTGCGGATGTGCTGACGACTGGAACCGGCGCGACGCTTCGCCTGGATGCGGCCAACAGCATCTTTGTGAACAGCGGGGTGCAGATCGGCGCGACGGGCGCAGGCGTGGTCAATGTCACGCTCAACGCGAATCGAGGCGACAGCGCTGACCCGGACAACGCCAGCGGCGCGATCGTGATGAACTCGGGCAGCGGGATTTCCACGCAAGGCGGCAACATCGTGCTGGGTGGCGGGCCCAATCCCGAACTTTTGCTGGGCACCTCGGGCACATCCACGTACAACGGGGCCCTTCGGGCCAGCGCTGCGAGAGGGACTGCCTTGAATCCCGATGGCGTTTCGCTGGATGGCGCGAGCCTGAACGCGGGCACGGGCACGATTGTGATTCGCGGCGCGGGGCGTAATGAGGTGACGAGCGCATCGGGCATTGCCATCACCAATGGTTCGCAGATTTCTGCGGGTCTTGTCCGCATCGATGGCATCGGCGCGAACTTCACCGGCGTTGGTGGCGACGCGACCAATGGCGTTGATATTACCGGCGCGACGACGCTGGTCCGCTCGGTCGGTGGCGGCGTGACCATCAACGGCACCGGCGGCGCGACCGATTCGGGCCCGGATGTCATCGGCGTTCGCATTGCTGGCGCGATCGTCGATGGTTTTTCCAACGGATTCCTGACGATCAACGGCTTTGGCGGCTCGGGCACGGGGGCGCGCAATCACGGCATTCTGATCGAAGGCGCTGGCCAGGCCCGCACGGGCGGATCGGGCGGACTGATCGCAACCGGACGTGCAACCGGGTCGGGCAATCAGTCGCACGGCGTAGTTGTCGGCAATGGCCAGATTCTAAGTTCGAGCGGTTCGACCGAGACATCGCCACTGCGAGTAGTTGGTGTGGGCAGTTCGGGCGAAGACTCTGTTGGAGTGTTCGTGGGCGGTGCAGGTGCGAGCATCACCTCCTCCATCAAGTTTGTCGAGATCGACGGCAGCAGCACGGGGACGCTGGCTTCCAACGGTGTGCAGATTGTGAATGGCTCTACGGTCAGTGGTGCGGGTATTTCGGTCGTTGGCGGCTCAACCAATGCCACGGGCATCGCGTTCACTGGCGGCAGCAGTTCGATCGATTCGACCAGCGGCAACCTGACGCTGCGTGCGGATTCGATGGACCTGGCCTCGGCCAACTTTGGCGGCAACGGCACACTGAGCATCGAGACTCGTTCTCCCAACACCACCATCGGGCTGGGTGATGGCGCAGCGGGAACACTGAGCATTTCCAACATCGAGCTGGCCAACATCCTCAGTGCGCCGCACTCGGGCCTCTCCTTTGGCAGCATCTCCTCGGGCCTCATCTCGACCGACACCATCGACTTCAGTCTCTTTTCGGGCAATGGCATTCGCCTGCGTGGCACGAGCCTCACGACGGCTGGCCTCTCGACCACGCCCTCCCAGATTCTCACGCTCCGCTTTGACAATCCGTCGAGCGGTGCGGGGACGGTTGAGCAGACCGGAGCGATTGACGCAGCACGTCTCAACTTGTTTGGCACATCGCAGTTTGTTCTGACGAACACCGCGAATAACTTCACGACCATCGCGGGTAATCTCAGCGGCGCGCTTCCCAACAGCATCGTCGATAGCGATGGCTTCGACATCGGCACTGTTGGTACGAACTTTGGCTTCATCGCCAGCAACGGGCGCACCATTTTCCAGGCCCAGACCGGCACGCTGACAAACTCGGCCGATGCGATCGTTGAGAGCGGCGAACTCGCCTTCATCGCAGACGAGGTTGACTTTGGCGCAAACGTCGGTGGCTCGGGGTTACTCACGATTCGACCCGTGACCGATGCACAGAACGTCCGACTCAACGGCGCTGGAGACTCGGGCGCAAACGTGCTGGACTTGACGGCGAGCGAACTGGCTTTCCTGCAGGATGGGTTCCAGTCCATCACGATCGGCAGCGCCACAGGTACCGGGACCTTCTCGTTCTCCGCGCCCACCAACTTCTCTGACAACGTCCTGCTTCGCATGGGGCCGACGGGCGGCACCGGCAGCATTCTCGTCAACCAGGGTGTCACCGCCACCGACGGTGCCTCGATCACCTTCCGCGCCTCGTCGATTCAACTCGCCTCCGACGTGTCAACCGAAGGCGGGGCGATCTTGTTTGATGGGCTGACGAGCCTGACCAGCGACGTCAATGTCCGCACCACCGACAATACCAACCTCGCAGGGGCAGACATCACTTTCAGTGGCGGCCTCGATGCCGATAGCGCTGCCAACAACCGTGTGCTCACCGTGGTCGCGGGCAGCACGGGTGACGTTACGTTCAACGGCGTCGTGGGCGCGGCGGAGCGTCTGCGCTCGCTGAGCCTAGTGGCTCAGACCGTGTCGATCAATGGCGGCGTACGGACCCAGGAAGGCCAGACCTACGCCAGCGTCGTCAACCTTGCGGGTGATCTTTCGAGCAACGCGGGCGATGTGCTCTTCCAGCAACTCGTGAACATCACCGCCGATTCCAGCGTCACGACCTCTGGCCTTGTGGGCGATGATGTCACATTCCAGCAGGCAATCAACAGCACAGTCGCGGAGGCAGACCTCGCCGTTAATGCTGGCAATGGTGGGATTTTTCTGCAAGGATCCAACACGCTGGGGCGTCTGACCTTCAATGGAGCGACGACGACGCTCAACGCCGATCTGAGCGGAGCGGAACTGGTCTTTGGCGGACCGGTGATTCTCGAAGAGAACATCGTCGCCACCGGCACCAGCAGCGTCGTCTTCCAGGGAACGGTCAATTCCGCCGCGACAGAGGCCCGCACCCTGACGATCAACTCGCCAGCGACGACGCTTCTGGGCGAGATCGGTACGGCGACGGATGGTATATTGGGTGCGTTGATCACCGACGCGGGCGGCACGCTCGCCCTGAGCAGCGCGATCATCCGTACCACCGGCAACGTTGACATCGGCGATACCACGACGCTGGGGGCGAACACCAGCATCACGAGTACCACTGGATCAGTGATCTTCAATGGTGCCGTGAACAGTGACGCGACGGCTCGGGCTCTCACGCTGGATGGAGCGCAGGGTGTATCGCTGCTGGGCGGGGCTGGCGGGGCCGGTGCCCTCCAAAGCCTGAGCGTGACTGGCTCTGGCCTGAGTCTGGGCGGTATTGTTGAAACCACGACCACGCTTGCCATCACCGCACCCGTGACGCTCTTCAGCGATACGACCCTTCGTGCTCAAGGTGTCAGCTTTGCCAGCACCGTCAACGCCAACACCGCAGGTGTTCCATCGTTGACAGTCGTCTCGACGGGTCAGCCGGTATCGTTCGCGGGCGCCATCGGGAATCTTGCTGCGATTCGCGCCCTGGACATCATCGCAAGCCAGATCAACCTGGCGAACGTAACCACGACGGGCAATCAGCGCTACGACGGGCTTACCCAGATCGGCGGGACGATTGTGGGCGGCAATGTCTCGACCATCGACTTCCGCCAGAACGTCCTGCTTACTTCCAACAGCACGATCCGCACGACCTCGACCTCGCTTGATTCCGACATCATCTTCGGCGGGACGGTCAACAGCCTGGGTGCCTCGCCCTTTGACCTCACGATTGATTCGGGTGGCGGTGACATCTCCTTTGCGTCTGACATTGGCAGCACAACCACCACTGGCGAATCATCGCTCGCCAACCTGAACGCTTCGGGCAACAGCATCGTTCTGCGTTCTGCGCGAACGACGGGGCGACAGATTTATACCGGGGCGACCTTCCTCAATGGCAACCTGACGTCCACCCTCGCGGGCGATATTGCCATCGCCGGCGCGACCCAGTTACTCGCTGATACCACGGTGACGACCACTGCCGGTAACGTCACCTTCTCGGGCAATCTTGATGGTGACGGGGCGGTGGGACGAAGCATCACCGTCAACACCGGGGGCAATGGCGTGACCAGATTCGCCGGTCCGGTGGGCAGCACCAGTCGCCTTTCGACCATCACCACCAACGCCGACGGCTCCACGGTGATTGCGACTAGCCAGATGCGCGCCACCGGCGATCAGATTTTCAACGACAGCGTGACGCTGGGAGCCAACGCGACGTTTGAGGGCAACGACATCCTCTTCGGCTCGACGCTTGACAGCGACAACACCAACACACCGCGCAACCTGACGGTGAACACGGTCGCGAATGGTGCCGACACGGGCGAGACGACCTTTCGGGGTCGCGTCGGCGGCACGCGCCGCCTGGGCAGCATCACCACCAATAGCGATGGCACCACGCTGATCGCAAGCGACATCACCACGTCCCGAGCCATCAACTTTGGCGATGCGGTGCTACTGGCGGGTAACGCAACGTTGGATGCTTCCAACGCCTCGATCACCTTCCGTAGCACGATCAACGCAGACAGCGCAGCGACTGACCCGATCCTGACGCTCCGCAGCAACGCTTCTGGCGATGCCGACAATCCCGCGTTCCGGTTTGGTGCCAACATCGGTTCGACGCGCAGGCTGGGTGCTCTGAATCTGGGCGTGGATCGTTCCAACGCGCTCGCATCGACCATTGTGTTTTCGGATTCATATGACCAGCAGGGGCGAGTGGTTGCTGCGGGCGTGGCCAACACAGACTCCTTCACAGTGACCACTGCCTCTGGCGGCATCAACGTTGGCAATGGTCACAAGATTGTGTCGTTTGGTAGCCTGACGCTCAACGCGCTGAGTGGTAGTGTGACCTTCGGCGATGTCACTGTGCTTGGTGACTTCCGTGTCACAGCCAACACGATCAACCTCCGCACGCGCGGCTTCGGAGAGGTGCTGAATCGCAGCCGTCAGATCGAACGGGATTCGGGGGCGGACATCGTCACCGCTGGCCTGATTGACTTCTCACGCGCGCCCGTGCTGCTGGGCAATGGCTTCCCGACCACATTCAGCCCGGGCAATGGCCAGGCCGATGCGGACCTTGCCGGCTTCACGTTCCGCACGCCCGCGCGCCCGATCACGGCCAGCGACTTTGCTGACTCGGGCAACTCGGCGGTACTGCTCCCGCTGGACCTCCGTGCCAGCGGCCCTTCCCAGACCAACATCACCACCGCGATCATCCAGCCCCCGCCTGGGCTTTCAGAGCCCGCGGGCAGCAACGCTCCGCTGCTTCCTTCGGCGGCCATCGAAGGCCTTGCCGAACTGGGCATTTCAACACGCGCTCGCACGCTTGCTGAAGTCATCGAGGGCCTCGAAGGCCGCAACTTTGATGATCGCTTGCCCACGACGGGCCTTGCCGAGAGCGGCATTCGCAATGACATCCTGTCCGCGTCGAGCGTTGGCGTTGCGGTCGGGGCGTATCGCAGCCTGATCTACGGCCCGCTCAGCGACGATCAGGGCCAGGCCCTGTTTGACGAACTGGGCAACCCGCGCCTGGGTGATCGGACGCAGACGATCCGAGAGATTCTGGGCGCATCGTGGGCCCGTTACAGCCAGAAGGCCAAGAAGCCCACGGGCGAAGGCTGGCGGGCCTACCTCGAAACGCAGGGCACGACTGGGGCTTCCGACGAGTCCATGTCGCTGGCCTTGCTGAATCAGGCCCGCGAGACGCTCCGCGCTATCGATAACATTGGCCTGCCCGCTGAGGAGCAGCGCATCCCGCGCCGCAAAGTGATTGATGCGATCAAGCCCATCCAGATCACGGATGACAAGGAGTTTGTCAAAGCGGTCGAAGGCGTGTGGCAGTTCAGCGTGCGATAAGCCAAAAACGAGCGGTTTCAACAGCAGCAACTGTCACGCCAGTGTTGCTGTTCCGCTAGTACACCTCCATGAACACCCTTCGCGAGGGTCGCACCTGCTTGTGCAGCATGGTGCGAGTCCAGTTCGATGGTGTCGTCATCATCTCAGCGTCGCCCTCGACGTAGCGTTTGAGTTGCGACGCTGGGAGCGCTGTGGCCAGTTGCTGCAGCACCCCCAGTTCCATCCCGGCTATGCCGCAGATGTAGATCAGCCCGCGATCACTGGCGAGCAGCGGCTCCAGTTGGTCGCGAGAGCGGGTCAACCGTTCGTGGACGTACAACGCGGGGCTGCCATCGGACTGCTTCTCGCGGCTGATGGCGGTGATGTACTGGAAGTTGCTGTTCGTCTGAGCGAGTTCGAGCATCTGATCGTGATAGAGCAGGTCCGAGGCATAGGGAGACCCCATCACCAGCGCGATCCGCGAGTGGGGTGCGGTGCGAAGAAGGTCCAGCAGCATGCCGCGAAACGGGGCAATACCTGTGCCGGTCGCGAAGAAGACGTAGTCATGTTCAGCGGGCTTGGCGGGCAGCACGAAGCGCTTGCCGCTCGGACCCGTCAGTTGCACCCGGTCGCCAGGCTTGAGGTCGCAGAGATAGTTGCTGGCAACGCCCAGGTACAGGTTGCTGGTCTGCCAGTGCTCGTCGACCAATCGCTTGACCGTAGTCGCGACGATAGACCCCTTGCCATCTTCACCGACGGTGGGGGAGGCGAGCGAGTACAGGCGGAGTTTGTGGGCCTTGTTGTTTGCGTCCAGCCCCGGTGGCAGCACGCCAAAGCTCTGCCCGCTGACGAACGAACCGGCGAGCACCGTGCCAGTGACATCAAACTCGATATGACGGACAAAGCCAGCGGCCTTTTTGCTGGCGGTGCAGCGTTGGTTCTTAACGACGATCCCGGTGACAGGCGCGGCGGGCGAAGCCAGGTGCATCTTGGCCAGGACCAATTCGGGCCCGGGATCCCGATGCACTTCACGCGGGTTGGTTGCTTCGCTCATGGTCGCGATTCTTGGCAGGCAAGTAAGCAAAAACTTGTAGGGGCATAGCCATCATTAATGAATGCCCATGTCTATGAATGCCCATCATCACCATTGATGCTTCGCTGCTGCCTGAGAGATAGCGACAGCACGTATCAATAAGCAGCATCAACTGGAAACGTCAACTAGAAGGAATCAACATCGGGCGTTCACTCAACCCCCGCCCATCAGCGCCTTCTGAATTTCCTGCATCAAGGCTGCGCCCGCAGCGCTGGCATCGCTGAACTCACCGGCTTCGATCTTGGCCGAGACGGCTTCCATTGCTCCGCTGATGCCAGTCATCATGGGCGTCATCTGCGTCACCATGGGCTCGCTTGCGCCCAGAATGAACTTCCACGCCCCTTCAATCTGCTTGATTTCCATGGGCATGGGCAAGCCGGGTACCGAGACCTTGACAACATCGCCATCCATGGAGAAACTCATGGTGCTGATGTCCATGGCGCTCGGATCGGCCTGGCGAAGGCCCTGGGCCAGCATGCCGCCACCCGGTGCCTTGCTGATCATCTCGATTGCGCCGAGTTCGAACTTGGCCTCGGAAGCATCGTTGAGTTTCTTGAACGCCGCACCAACCTTGCTCTGCGCTTCGACCGCCGCCTTTGCGGCATCGCTGGTGGTGTGGGTCATTTCGTTCAGTGCTTCAAAGCGACCTTCCTTGCTGGCTGCGATCATCTCCTCGACCAGCATGCGAGCCCCGCGGGGCACGCCGTCCGCGGGCGCTGGCTCCAACTGCTCGGGCAGTTTCTTGAGGCGCTCTGACAACTGCTGCAACTTCTCGCGTCCATCGCCCAACACAGAAGCTCCGGCGAACGTGCTCGAGGCCTGCTCGATCGATGCCTTGGCCTCATCCAGGAGTTTGACTGATTCCTCGGTGATAGTGCTGCGCCGGCTCTGATAGTCGGCCTTGCGGGGCAGAGCCGGCTCGCTCTTGATCAACACGTCTAGCGTGCTGGCAATGCTGCTGAGCATCTGCAGGCGGGTTGTCTGCAACCCTGCCACCGACAAGCCCGCGCTTCCAGCCATGACTTTGCCTGTCCCGCCCGCTTCGCTCGCGCCCCGAGCCGAGGTCATGGCCTTCTCGAACTGTGTCTTCGCGTTGTCAAAGGCGGGCTGGAACTGCCCGTCGTGTGCCTTGATCATCTCCGAGTACATTCCTTCGAGTTCGCGATTGATTTGCCCCGCCGCCTCGCGTGCGTCGGCGGCCTCCTTGCTGGCTGAGGCCTTGCGATCTTCGAGGCCCTTCTTGCCCTCAGCGAGTTTGGCCTTCTGGTTGTTGATCTTCTGGATCAGGGCTTCCTGCTCGGCCAGTTGGGGCATCAGGATGTCCGCCTCCGCTGCGAGTTTCTCACCAATCAGACGCTGCGCATCTCCTTGGCGACGCAGCATCGCAGCCTGCTCGATGAGCGGCGCACCCTCGCGAGCGGTCAACGCAGAGGCTTTCTGGCGCAGCAGATTGGTCTCATCACTGAAACGCTTCGCCTCGTCCAAGGCCACCTTTGCATCAGTCCGAAGTTGTGTGAGTTTGGACTGGAACGCATCGCGCCGACCCGTGTTGGCAACCAGTTCCAGATCCTTCTGCTGCGAACTCTTTGCCAACTCTGCGATGTTGGGAGCCGGATCGAAGGATTCCGCTGTGGACGCGATCGCGCTCTTCAGCGACCAGAGGCCGGCCAACTCATTGAGTCTGGCCAGATGGCGGCGCACTTCCGCGTCGGCACTGGTCATTGCCTGGGCTTCCTTCTCGCCCTGAGCCAAGGCTGCCTGGGCTGTCAGGATGGCTGAGGCGGACTTTTCTCCGTTTGTTCCCTGGGCAGAGCCGCCCTGCGCATTGCTCGCATTGGCTCCGATGCCCTTGCTGAGTGTGTCGGGCGAGAAAGCCACGACACCAGCACCATTCAACTCGGTGCTCGCTGTCGACACGGCGGCGTTGGATGGGCTGGCGTTGTCACAGCCAGAGAAGGTGATCAAGGTTATAAGAGTGGTCACGGTGCCACAGGCAAGTAGCAGGGCAGCGCGGAGCGCAACCTGTCGCCCGCCAACGCACACAACACGACGGGACGAAAAGCAATGGGTCATGGAGCACCTGTTCACAAGGACAACAACCAAACGGATTCGAAGCAGTGAAAGTAAAATACAAAGTTCAGTAAAGCGTGGACTGAGGCGAACGAGGTAGTGTAGGAATCGCCCTCGACCGACCCTCTACATGACCCGACAACTGCCCATCAAAGACTCTCTCTCCCATTCGCACATTAGCGCTTGGGTGGTGCGGGATTCGCCGGTGCTGGTTCGACGGGTGTCGGTAAACCATCAGTAGGGGGTGCAAGCGGCGCATCGGTCTTTAGTTCAGACATGGGCGAAGTCAATGGGGCAACTTCTGATGGGGCCAGTTCAGTTTGGGCGGGCGGTGCGGGCGTGGTGTCCAGCGGCTTGGGCACGCTCGAACGCAACGGGATTGGATCCAGCGTCGCCAATGTCTCCAAGGACGCAATGCGTTGCTTGGCCACCGTCACATGCCTGGGGAACTTGGCGGCCTCTGCTGCGGCGATAATCCGCTCGTAATAGGTCTTGGCAGTTGCGTTATCAGACTTGGACTCGGCTACCGCAGCCAGTCCATACAACCCACCGATCGCCTGAATCGCCAACACCGGGTCTTTGCCCGCCTTGTCGACCACCCACTGGTAATGCTCGCGTGCCTTGGCCAGAATGCCATCGCGTTCGCTCTCTTTGAGTTCATCCTCAACGCTCGCTAGGGTGCCATCGGGCTGGACGCTGGCTCCGGGCTTGATACCCCGGCGTACACAATCGAGGTAGACATCCGCGGCATCCAAACGGGCCATGTAGGCAATGGCCCCCACGCCGCTGTATTGATCGGCGATCGCCACCAGCGAATCGGGGTTGGGGCTGGTGCCCTGTCGGGCTGCTTCATACTCGCTGAACGCGGCTTCGATCTTGGCCTTGGCTCGTCCCTGCAGGTTCTGGCGGAGGGCGTATCCGCCCGCGACCACCGCGATGACGACCAACAGCGGTCCTGACCACTTGCGCAGCCATTCGATGAACTCAACGTTGTATCGCGCTTCCTCCAGACCCGCACCCTCGCGAATCTGGATCGGCGTCTGGCTGGCTTTCAATTCCTGATCACGTTCGTCGGCCATAGGGGGGCATGATATGACGACTCGTGACGAGTCGCCCCGGCTGGCTTAGTGTTGGTGATCGTCACTAGTTGCGAGTCGCAAATAGGTGTTTGTAGGTGTTTGTCATCGGTATCTGGGCTGCTGGGGGGATCAATCTGCCCAGAACCGCCAGGCCTGATTACTGGCGACCATATTGCCTATTAGTTGTTGCCGGATTCGAGCAACCAGTGCTTCGATGCCCTCGCCGGTCACGCAACTTAGTCGGACATCCCAAGACGGGACATTGCTGTTGAGGACTTGCGATCCGGTCTGGCCCGCCACCTGATCGGCAGAGCGATCCATTCGGAGGCAGGCACGCAGTACCGGCTGGCTGCCTTCCCACGCCACCGGCCCGTTGCCAAGGTCACCCGCCAGGACCACCAAGTCGGCGCTCTTGGCCAATCGGAGTGCTGATTCTCTCGCGAGTGCTTCTTCGGGCGTTGCACCCTCGCGCAGCCCGGGCGTGTCCACCCAACGCACCACAAGGCCAGCCATGTCGATCAGGACCCCGACGTGGTCGCGGGTGGTGCCCGGTTCGTCGGCGACGATCGAGACACCGCGCCCCGCCAGCGTGTTAGTCAGCGTGCTCTTGCCAATGTTACTTGTGCCCACCATCACGACCAGCGCAGGATCAACCAGTCGTAGCAGCACGTGGTCGAGATCGGTGGCGGGACGATCAAGAGCGTTGGGATTGCTCTGGACCGCCTCTCGCCACAGTCGCGGTTGATCCAGCAGCAGATCCACTGCATCGGGGCTGGCTGCACGGGCCAGGACATCGAGCATGCATCGTTCCACATCATCGAGGCTGGAAGGGGCACCTTCGCACTGGTCTTGTACCTTGACTCCTGCATCCGCGAGCGCGGCCAGGACTTCGCGTACTACCGCGATGCCGCCGTGCGGCATCAGCCAGGCTGTCGTCTGATCCAGGCGGGCAACAATCCCCTCGTCAATCCCAGCGATTGATCGCAGCCGCATCGCGCCGATCTGGATGTGGTCCAGAGAAAGCAGCGTAAAGACCTTGTCCAACTCCAGCGGGTCGTCGCTGCATACCTCGATGATTGCGATGGCTCCCGCAGCCTGCCTGGGGGTTCGAACCCGGGCTCGAGTGCTGACCACTGTCTCCCGCGCCATCACCCCACCGTCCCCTCATCGTCGTTCTCTGCATCGTGTTCCGAAGCGACTGCGGCTTTGCAGGCTTCGAGAATGCCGATCAACTGCAAGTCCGGGACGACATGCTCGACGACTTCGTCACCCTCAAAGAGCGTGGCAGCATCGCCGCCTGTTGCGACGATCTGTGGGTAGGCCTCGTAGTGCTCTGCGTACAACTCGGTGACGTATCGCACCAGTCCGCGAGCAGCATTCTGCACGCCCAGCAGCATGGCGTGACGGGTGTCCTTGCCGAATGGACCTCGATTGGCATCGGGGACTTCCCACGCCAAACTGGGCAGGGCGCTGGTCTTTTCGTGCATGCTGGCCAGCATCATCGCCAGGCCCGGCGCGATGATGCCACCCTGAAAGACACCTTCGCCATCGACAAAGTCGACCGTGATGGCGGTGCCCGCGTCGACGATCACGCATGCCTGGTGGGCACGGGAGTAGGCGGCGAGTGCGCACAGTTGGCGATCCTGCCCGAGCGTGCTGGCATCGTCGAGATTGTGGCGCAGGGGCACGGGGATGTCCTGGCCGATCTGGAAGACATCGCCCATGCCTTCGAGCGCATCGCGCACTTGGGCCGAGAAAGCCTTGTGGACCGAGGCCATGACGATGGGTGCCCCGTGCTGATCGGCGAGTAATCGCTCGGCTTCGCGCGTGATTGCCTGGACATCGCTATTACCCAGGCTGCTGGCACTGGAGAGTTCGCCCCGGATGAAGAGCCCCAAGCGGGTCCGCGAGTTTCCGACCGTGATGCCCAGCAAAGGGCCTTGGAGCATGTCTTGCATGGGAAAGCCTAGTGGGCTGGCGGCGGTGCGACGCGGCAAAGCCAAGGCGGGCCAAGATGGGCTTGGGGCGATGGCGGATTGCGGTTGGTTTGGGGCGAAGTGAGTCTTGGAATGAACGCGTGATGCGGAACAGCGCTTCGGTGCAGGGGTGGCTACATGCACAGGTCCTAGGCGTGTACGGGCTGCTGCTTGCTCTTGCTGTCGATGGTCTTGACCTCGACCACCACCTTGGGAGCGGGCGGGGGCATCTCGACGCTCTCTCGCATGAGCCGGCCCACCTTGAACTTCACGGCTCGCTTGGCGGGCACTTCGACCTTCTGCATGGTCTTGGGGTTCTGCGCGGTCCGCGCGCTGCGTTCCTTGACCTCGAAGACGCCAAAGTCACGAAACTCGAGGCGATTGCCCTTGCGCAGTTCCACGATGATCTGGTTGAGAAACTCCTGGCAGACATCCTTCACATCGTGCCGCTTCACCTTGGTCTTCTCGGTGATGCGTTCAACCAGTTCCTTTTTCGTGATCGTGGCCATGCGCCGTCCTTCATGCGGGAATAGACCCGCTCCTGGTTCCAACCCTCGTACCCACACTGGCCAGCCTGGCCCGCCCTTCGCCGTCACGCTCTTGCGACGGCCTTTCTGCTCTCCCCC
>CAYRPC010000070.1:0-16012 GCA_964425995.1 uncultured Phycisphaeraceae bacterium | reverse complement strand
CCATCGCCATGGCGATGGAAGGGGTGGTCGCTGGCATCTTGGGTGTGAACGTTACTGCCGGACGGGGGCTGGCTTCAACGCGTTGGGTTGTGTCCCGCGCGATGGCCTTGGGCGCGTCGGGCTTGGTCAGGCTGAACGCCATGGGCCTTGGGATGGGCGTGTTGGGGTTCACGGCTTCGTTGCGACGGGCGGCGCAACCACCGATCGTTCCACCCGCGCAGATTACAAGCATGAGGCCAACCGACGTCACAGAGTTCCAGCGCATGGCAATCTCCAAGGGGCTTCACAGTGAACTTCAATGGTCGGAGCGGGAAGTTTTTTCCCGGGAAACAAACCTCCGACGTCTCTCGCGGGGTATCGGGCCAGCCTCCCGCCCACGTCGCGCCGCTTGCACAAGCACCGGTACAGCCCTAGGACACGAGGCCATCTGCAACGCCTGCGCGGGCGAAGTAGGTCCGGAATCCGCTTGATTCCCCTTTGCATTCTCCGAAACACCCCGACCGAGCGGACGTATAAACCATCGATCTCTATGCACCACACCCCTCGCCGACCAATCCGACACAGGCCGCCATCGAGCTTTCGTGCCGCCGTGCTTTCAACTATTCTGGCTGCGGGCGCGGTCTCTTCCTCGATGTCCGGCTGCTCTCGTGAGGAGTTCAATCAGGACACGCCCGAAGCGACCATTCTGGCCGCACGTCAATTTGTTGAGACACAGCAGGCAGAGAAGTTGCCGAGGCTGATCTATGCCGAGTCGCCCGAACTCCGCAAGTTCTACAACACGCTGGGGCGCATGCTGGGGCACACCGAAGAACTCGCCCTGGAGATTCAGCAGCGATTCCCCGACGAGATCCAGCAACTCACGGCTCGGGCCGAGCAGCAGGCCAAGGAGGGCAAGCCCACGACACTGATGGGACAGATCGCCCGTCAGGCGCAGCGTTCTGGCGCGCTCACCGGTAATCGCCAGCGCAACCGTCGTCAAGGTCCACCTTCGACCGAAGATCGCCAGGCGTTCAATGATGCCCTGACGCGTTTTTTCGCCGACCCGTACTCGGTTTTGCGCGAGAGCGAGGGGAATCTTACGACCCAGCCCATGACCGAGGACATGGTCGCGTTGCTCTGGGATAAAAAAATGATCCTACCGCCCCTGGGCATGGTCATGCAGCGGGGTGAGGACGGCAAGTGGTACTTCGTGCTGCCCACCAGCATGGCGGGTGTCAAGGACTTCATGCCCAAGAGCAAGGAGCAGTTCGAGATTGCCGGGGCGCTGATGGCGGTGCTCGACAAGGTCGTGGTCGACTTGCGCAACGAGGTTCGCGGCGGACAACTCCAGACACTCGAAGCCGTCTCGCGTCGGGCCGGAGAGATGACATTCCTCCCCGCAGTCCTCACGTTCTACGCCTATAGCAAACTCCGCGACGAGCAGCGAAAGGCGGACAGCGCTGCTGCGCAGCCCGCGACCGCCACGCAGGCTGCCACACCCATCCCCACTCCCACACCCGCCCCCGACAACAAGTAGCCCCTGATGCAAATCCTAAAGATTGAAGTCCACCAGATTGAAAGTCGGGAGTCGCCTCGTCGCTTGGGTACCATGCCCGCTCATGGGCGATTGTCCTGACAACTTTGCGAGCCGAGCGGCGACAGCCCCCGGCGGAATCGTCCATCGCATCCGCCTTGCACTCTGCGCTGGCCTCCCCTCGACGTTGATGGCCTGCGTTCCCGCACAGTTTGCATTGGCGCAGACCATCTCGCCCACGGCACCATCGCAGCAAATTGCCGATGCGCCGCCCCCTCTGTCCACAAAGCCCTGGTCGGCAGCATGGGGCATGATGGCGGTTGATGGCGAAGCCTCGTTCCAGGCGGATCGGGTACGGACGTGGCAGGATCCCACCAGCCTGGAACAGTCGGCGAAGCGTGTGATCCTCGAAGGCAACGTTCGGATTCGTCTGGGTAATACCACGCTGATCGCGAGTCGAGCGGTGGCGTGGGTTCTCGTCGAGGTATCAGACGGGGCGAATCCAGAGCAGCGGCTTGCGGTGTTCATCGTTCTGGATGAGGTTGGCACGCCTGCGGATGCTTCGGGCACCGGACTTTCAGGCGGGGGCAATTCGGGCAGCATTATCCACGCCTCGCGTTTGCCGGTTCGCGCGGTGGTGCGTGCTTCCGATATCGCGATCACTGCACTCGTCAAGGAAGAAGGCGAACCAGACAAAGCCGAACGCAAGGAATGGAGCGAACTGTCTGACTGGTCAGCATCGGCACTGGCACGCTCGTTGGAATCGACACGTCGCGAGCCCGTCCGTGCGTTCGTTTTTCAGCCTGCTCTGGCAAACTCATTGCCCGATGCTTCGCTTTTCCATCCACAGCGATTTCGTGCGATGGTGCCCGGGCAAGACCAGGCACGTTCGCGCATTGCCACAACCGCCGCCATCACTGCGCCACCAATTACTCCATCGGTTACGTCACGAGTTGCGACGCCCGCACCAGTCACGCCACCCGATGGTCAGCGGGCCCGGTCATCACCAATTCCTGGCACCCAATCGCAAGTTCAGTCCTCCTCGGCTGGTGGCCCGGTGGGAAGTCCGGTCGGCGGCACGATCGCGCCCAACGCGCTGTTCGCGAAGTCTGGGATGTTAACTTTTTCCGCAGGGCACATCGCGGTGTTGACTAGCGGGCCCGAGCCGGCAGTGATGCTCTCGGATGGATTGACGTTTTTGTACAACGACGCGACATCGGGCAGGCTGTTGCAAGCCCGTGCCCAGCGGGCCGTGCTCTTTCTCGCGCCCGAGAAGGGTGCTGCTCCGTCCACTGCACTCGCGACCGAGTTTGGGGCCGAGCAGGTACTGGGCGTGTATCTTGAAGGGGACGTGCAGATCACGGATGGGGACTTGAAGCTGCGGGCACGCGAGGTGTACTACGACCTCGCCGCGAATCGCGCGGTCATGCTCGACGCGACTTTCTTCTTTGTCGAGCCCACACGCAATCTGCCCTTGTACATCCGCGCCAAGGAGATTCGCCAGGAGTCCACGCGACAGTTCACCGCCAATCAGGTGCGATTCAGCAACACCGCATTCTTCGAACCAGAGCTGGGCATCGGTGTCAGCACGGCGACGCTCGAGCGCCGGGAGAGGCCCCGCGTTGCACAGTCGGGCGAGGATTCGAGCAGCCAGCCCATCACGCAAGCGCAGCGAGCCGAGCGCGAGGCGATGTATACATATCTGACGGCGAGCAACGTGACGCTGCGTGTCAACGATGTGCCGTTCTTCTGGTGGCCCAGCTACTCGGGCGATCCGGCCCAGATGCTTCTCAAGGACATCCGTTTCGAGAATCGCTCGGGTAGTGGCGGCGCAGCACGCGTGCGATGGAACGCGACCAACCTGCTGGGCCTGGGCGATGTCGAAGGACTGAGCCTGGACTTGCAGACCGATTACTACCTTGAGCGCGGACCCGCGCTGGGCACACGAGCGACTTGGGAGACAGCGCGTCATCTGGGCGGTCTCACGGCATATGGCGTGCTTGCCGACGAAGGACAGGATGTTCTCAAGAGTGGCGAAACCAAGCAACAGAACGGGGACTTCCGAGGCGTCGTCACGATTGAGGATCGCTTCCGCATCAACGACATGTGGACGGTGCTTACGCAGGGCGCGTACATCAGCGACGAAACCTTCATCGACGGATTCTTCGATGATGCGGGCCAGAGCCAGCGCGAGTTTACGAATCGCCTGCGAGGCGAGCGGACCCGTGACAACACGCAACTGGTGATCGAGGCACGGGGTTCCTTCAACGACTTTCTCGCCAACGAGTGGCTCTTGCAGAGTCAGGGCTACTCAGTGACGAAGTTGCCAGAGGTCTCGTATGTCAGGCAGGCCGACAATGTCTTCGAGGGCTTGCCGGGCGTGCTGACGTACTTCAGCGAGTATCGGGCCGCGAACCTTCAACTGGCCTTTGATCAGGTGGCGATGAACCAGCGCGGCTTTTCGAGCGCGTTCCTGTCGCAGCGCGTCTTCGGCGTCGATCCCGATCAATCGCCCGCAGACGGGCTGGCGGCCCAGGGCCTGACCGAGGACTTGATCACGCGATTCGACACGCGCCACGAACTGGTGGCCGCGTTGCAAGCCGGTCCCATTCGATACGCGCCCTTCGCGGTCGTGCGAGCAACCGCCTATGACGACGACTTTGAGGGGTATTCCTCCACGCCTGGCGGCAACGACAACGCACGCGTCTGGAGCAGCATTGGCATGCGGGCCAGCACGACGATCGAGCGCGTTCACGACGCGGTCGATTCGAGGTTTCTTGATATCCATCGCCTGCGACACATCATCGAGCCCAACGTGACGGTCTGGGCGGCTGGGACCAACGTTGAGGCCAAGAATCTGCCGGTCTTTGATCGCGATGTTGATTCGCTCGCGGATGGCGCGGCGGTGCGGCTGGGTCTGGCTCAGATGCTGATGACCAAGCGGGGGGGCCCAGGGCGATGGCACGACGCGACGCTGCTTTCGCTGAATACCGATGTGGTTTTCTCGACCGACGACACCGATCCGCAGACATCCATCGGCCGATTCTTCGACGCTCGCCCCGAGCGATCGGCGCTTGGTGATTACTTCGTGGGCGATCTTGCCTACCGCATCACCGACGCAACCACTTTCACGTCGAGCACGGTCTTTGACTTCAACACAAACCAGCAGGACCTGACTACCGCTGGCATCCTCTTCCAGCACGAACCGGGATTCTCCACGTTGGTTGACATGCGATTCCTCAACGCGCAGGATTCCACGATCCTCACCATCGTCGGTTCCTACGAGATCAGCGACAAGTACTCGTTCCTGATCTCGCCCAACTACAACACCACCGAGGGAGAGGTGCAGAGCCTGGGCGCACGCATCACGCGAAAGTTCTCGGCCTTCCAGGCCAGCGTGGGCATCAACTACAATAATATCTCAGGCGAAACTAGTTTTAGTTTCGTCCTCCAGCCATACGGCGCCCGAGGAGCACTAGGTGTTCAGGGGCTTGGTACCGACCTGCCAGGCGCATATGGCGCTGGCGGCGGTGGTGGGCTGTAGCCGCAGTATCCCGCCGGGCTGTCTACACCCGGAAGATGCTTCCCAGTTTCTTGCCCAGAAGCAGGCTTGACGCGAAGATGGTCACTGTTAGTAGCGCCATGCCCCAGACGCCTAGCGCGCTGGCTACGTGCGGACCATCACCGAGCCGATCACCAAAGGCGAGGATCGCCTTGGTAATAGGAAAGTCTTCGGTCTTCTGGGCAAGAATCAGCGAATCGCTTACTTCGAGCATGGAGAAACTGAAGACCAACAGTCCGCCCGCGATCAGGTTTGCAACAATCAGGGGCAGGATCACGCGACGAATCGCCGTGACACGCGATGCGCCAAGATTGACCGCCGCCTCTTCGAGTTCACCGCTCGTCTGCTCCAGCCCGGCAACCGTCGATCGAACGACGTATGGCAGGCGACGCACGGCATACGCCCCGATCAGGAATGGCACCGGATTGGGATCGACGGCAATGACACTCGCGAAGCCGCCCAAAGGTCCATCGCCAAAGGGCCAACGCAGGCTCATCGCGACATAGCCGAAGGCCATGACAAGTCCCGGCACGGCGAGGGGCAGCATGGTGAGACCGTCGAGTATCGCACGCCCCTTCACAGTCGTTCGCACCAGCAAGTAGGAGATCAGTATCCCGAAGGCGATATTGACCACCATCGCCGCACCAGCAAGTTTCAGGCTGTTGGTGATTGCTGTGAAGGAATCTGTTGCGGTCAGTGCTTCCTTGAAGTGATCCGTCGTGAAACTGCTGGGCAACACTGTTGCGTACCACTGTCCTGTGCTCGATAGGCTGGTGAGAATCACGCCCAGGTGGGGCAAGAGTGCAAGGAACGAGACCAGAGCGAACGCGGCACAGGCGAGGATGCCCGGGCCACCAGTCAGCGGCTTCTCGCTGCCAGCACGCGAGGCCTTGCTGTACATCGCATACGCCTTGCCACCAAAGCAGTACTTGCCCAGGAAGTACGCAAGGATCGCTGTCGTCAGCATGACCACCGTCAATGCGTAGGGCTTGGCGCTGGTTTCGACTTCCTTGAGGCCGTTGAAGATTTGCACCGCAGTGACTTGTGGATAGTCAAACATCAGGGGCGTGCCCAGTTCGGTGAAACTCCAGATGAAGACGATGGTGCCGCCCGCAAAGACGCCCGGACGCACGAGGGGAAGCGTGACGGACCATAAACGCTTCCAGAAGGATGCCCCGAGGTTCTCCGCGGCTTCATCCAGCGCGGGATCGAGATTGGCCAGTGCTGCGGTCGCGTTCAGGTAGATGATCGGATAGAGGCTGAAGGCCTGCACGAGTACCACGCCGAAGATGCGGGCATCGCCCAGGATGTCAAAGTCCGTTCCCAGCAGCGCGTTGAGGGCACCCTCGCGCCCGATCAGCGCCCGCATACCAATGGCTCCTACAAAGGGCGGCAAGATAAGCGGCACCAGCACCATTGCGCTGAAGAACGACTTACCTGGAAATCGGTAGCGAGCCGAGACGATGGCCAGGGGCAGGGCAATCAGGATCGCTGAGATGGTCGTGAGCACCGCCAGTCGCAGCGAATTGAAAAGCCCGATCCGCAGTCGCGGGTCCTCAAAGACCAGGAGCAGGTGGCGGAGGGTGAACCCTTCGCGCTTCGCGACGTCCTCGTAGAACCCGCCTCGAACCGTGAGCAGAATCGGATAAACGAGCAGCAGCATGAGCACGCCAATGCACCCGGCGAGCAGCATGTACTGCACGCTCAGCCGCCACCATCTGCCTTGGCCAATGTCCGGGAGCATGGAGCCAGCGTAGGGAACGGTTTGGATAGGTCCGAGTTTGATCGGGTATGCATAATAATGCATCGCAAGTGCTCCAAGGCATGCTCCCAGCCTCGAGGTTACTGGGCATAGGCGACGTTTTACGTCTGTGCCGCCTGTCCCGGCAACTCGTGCGCTTTGGTTGAGGCCGATCAAGCGGGTCGTAGCAAGCCAATGGTACTTTTGGACGATTGGTTCCATGAGCGCTTTCGCGCCGACCTGCTCCGAAGTTCTGACCCATCGTTTCAGAGGCTGTTATGGATAAGGCAAGCGTCATTGGCACAGTTATCGGCGTCGCCTGTTGCACCATCGTGGGATATAAGGCGAGCCACGGCGATTGGTCGGTGTTCTGGTCCGAAAAGGGTGCGTACATGGTGTTCGGCGGGACCGCCTCGGTGCTCTTCATGGCCATGCCCATGGAGAAACTCAAGATGGTCCCCGGATACGTCAAGGCCTTCTTCATGCAGAAGGGCATGGCATGCACCGAGGTCATCGAACTGATGAACAAACTCGCTGAGAAGGCTCGGCGCGATGGCATTCTGGCCCTCGAATCCGAGACGGCCGCGATCAAGGATCCCTTCCTCGCCGCGGGCATGAAGATGGCCATCGACGGCGTCGAGCCGGGCAACATCGACGCGACCCTGCGCATGGAAGTTCTCGCGATGCAGGACCGCCATAAGGCAGGCAAGAAGTTCTTCGACTTGATCAAGACCTATTCACCTGGTTACGGCCTGGTCGCGACGCTGATCGGTCAGATTGGTATGTTCAGCGGTCTTGCAACCGCCAGCATCGAACACTTGGGGCACATGCTTGCGATCGCCGTCGTGGCAACCATGTATGGAACGGTGCTCGCCAACGCGGTCGCCGGGCCTATGGGCGACAAACTCGCGATGCGCAGCGGCGAGGAAATCCTCGCTCGCGAGATGATGCTGCAGGGCATCCTGAGCATCCAGAGCGGCGATAACCCGCGCGTGACACTCGACAAGATGCTTGCCTTCATCCCCGCTCCGCAGCGTGTCAAGTATCGCCAAGCGAGCTGATCTCTGGTTCATTCCGTTCCGTTCCAAACGACCACGAACTTCCCATGGCCGAAGAACACAAAGAACAACACAGCGAAGCGCATAGCGAGGGCGGCGAATCTCACGCTGGCGGCCATGGTGGCGGTCACGGCGGCGGAGGCCACGCAGAGGGCGAGCACGAGGGTGCGCCCGAGTGGCTGATTTCGTTCGCTGACAACGTGATGTTGCAGATGGGATTCTTCGTGATTTTGCTTGCACTGAACATGGGTCCCAAGGGCGGCGGCACTGGCACAGGGGCCGAGGGCGGGGGAGCGCCAACAGCCCAGAACGGCGACGAGATCGACCTTGTCCTCGCCCTCCGCGAAGGTTTCAATAACCCTGTCAACGTCAACAGCACGAATCCGGAAGAGGCTCGCCTGGTCAAGCGTTTGAAGGATCGGGCCAAGGGTGGCGACGGCCGCACCGATGGGCCCACGGGCAAGAACGAGCGCCAGCAAGCGCCGCGTCCCAGCGACTTTGATCGCCTCACCGCGAGCATCCCCTTTGATGATCGCAACGCCACCCTCGACGAGTCGGCCCGCAAGACCATCGCGGAGGTCGCCGCACGCCAGAAAGACCAACGCTGGGTTATCGAGGTTCGCGGGCATGCCAGCCCCTTTGAACGCATGCACAGCCCGACCAAGGCCCTGGACTTGTCGTATGACCGTGCTAAGGCCGTCGCCCTCGCGCTGGTCGATGCGGGGATGACCTGGGAATCGTTGCGGGTGGTGGGCATGGGCGACAGCGACCGGATCGTGACCAGAACATTTGACCGCCAGGAAGACCGCAGCAACCAGCGTGTCGAAATCGTCGTCACGAACTACCCGATTGCCGAGGATTCCAACGCTGCGCCCGGGAAGTAGCGTGAAAAAAAGGCGGCAGAGGAAATTCGAACCCTGAGCCTCGACGGGGCGAATAATCATCCATGCGAGTCTTTTGGACAGTGATCGTCGTGTTGATCGTCGCTGGTGTTGGTGCGCTGGCGTTGTCGGGTACTCGCGCGACGCAGGCCGTGCGCGATGTGCAGGCCGCGCAGCCTAACCATCAAGCCGAAGAAACCAAGGCCTCGCAGCAGGCAGCTCAGGTCGTAGTGCCTGCCAAGCAAGAAGTGTCGACTGACACAATAACTCCCGAAAGTGCATCGTCTGCAACATCATCGACAACAGCGCCTGTCGTAATACAACCTTCTATAACTCCTCCAACGCCGCCCGTCGCCGCAACGACCACCACTCCAGCGACTCCGCAGATCGCGGGAACCAGAGCAGCGACTCCGACCCCTGGTAAGCACAACCCCGGCAATGTCAAGATCACCGCCCCGCCCGCTTCATCGACATCACCTGCAGCAAAGGCCGAGCCGCCCGCCGATCCCGCCGCCATCATGCCCGATGGTGTGCCCACGAAGTTGGGTGAGTATGACATTCGCCCGGTCAAGATCGAAACCAAGGACGACGGCAGTCTGCTCCTCGACAATCGCTTCACGCTCCGTGGCAAGGGCACACGCGAAGACCCATATCGGGTCTCGTGGGAACTGCTGGTCTCTGCCAAGGACACGTTTGAGCCCGCCGCGGGCCTCAAGAAGATTCCCGGGCGCGTCGCAATGCTGCATGACAAGTTTGTACGCCTCGATGGCTATGTCGCGTTTCCATTGATGATGCAGAAGCCCACGGAACTGCTGAGCATGCTCAACCAATGGGATGGCTGCTGCATTGGCGTTCCGCCCACGCCCTACGACGCGGTAGAAGTGAAACTCATCAAGATGGTGACAGGCGATGCACGGTTTGCCATGACGGGCGGCGTGGTCGGCAAGTTCAAGGTCGACCCCTATGTGGTGAAGAATCCCAAGGGCGACTGGTTGATCGGCATGTACACGATGAGCATTGCGGATTTCACACCCGAGGACATCGGCGACGGCGCGGGTACGTGAAAGCCGTGACGGTTCGTGTATCCCATGGGCTGCGTCGTTGCAACGCATCGAGCAGAAAAGCGAAATGACACCATCCTGCTTTGATGACGACCCGGCGTTGATTGCAGAAAGTCGATAGTTCTTCGATGCTCGTAGGCTGGCTCTTCAAGCATCGTCCAGTCCGGTAAGCGTGTTCCCTACGAAATCTTCACGCGGTTCGCATGAATGTTCGCTTGGCCCCGCGCTTGATATGCAGTATGCTCTCCTCGCGAGAGATTCTCGCGTCCTTGGAGAGATAGAGACATGCGCATCGTTCAGCTTTCCTGCTTCACCATCTTGGCCTCGCTCGTGGCTTGCGCTCCGTCCGCCCATGCAGACGTTGTATTCAGCGACGGCACATTTAGCACCAGCGTCTGGGTCAACGAGACCGTGATCGTCGGTACCGGTGGCACTGTCGCTGTGTCGCAGCAGGCGACGGGCAATCCCGGCTTCGCGCGGCGCATCGACCTGACGACTGGCAACGCCATTGGCGACACCACCTGGGCCTTCAGTCGCTTTGGCAACAATCTTGCCACCCGCTACGAGCCCGCGACGCAGGGCAGCATTCAATCAATCAGTTGGACCATCGATGCCCGATTCGTCACGGGCACGTTCTTCGGCTCGGGCCAGACTGTTGCACTGGGCCTGCGTCAGAACAACATCAACTACTACGCAGATATCGATGTCACCACCAGCAGCGGCCAGTGGATCACGATCAATGGCACGGGACTGACTGCTTCCAGTTTCCAACGTCTTGATGGCCTTGCGGGCACACCAGACCTCACGGCGAGCGGCGCGCCCATTCGCTTTGGCTTTGTGAGCGGCAACAGCAACGGAGGCTCACCCTTCAGCACCAGCGTCGATTACGACAACTGGGAAGTTTCGGTGGTCGTACCCGCGCCCGCTTCCATGGTGGTTGCAAGCGTTGGTCTTGTCACGTTGGTTCGCCGACGCCGCAGTTGATGCCATGCTGCGAGCGCTCGATTCGCGATACTACCCTTGCTTATGAGCACTGTGCCGAACTCCAACAGGCAGTCTGGCCCCCGTTCGAATACTGGCTCCAAGCGTCCGGTGTGGATGTCCGTGTTGACTATCCTGATTGTACTTGCGATTTACATCGCACAGAGCAAAGGCCTAATCAGTAGTGGGGGCGGTAGTGGGTCCGGTTCTGGTTCTGGGTCGGGTTCTAATAAGCCACAAGTCCACCAGCAAACCTCGCAGCAATCGCAAACCTCGGCTTCGAAGTCCGTCGATTCTCCGGCGCAACCAACACCGACGCGCACCACGCAGTCTGATCCTGCACAATCAAGCAAGCCATCAATAAAGCCTGCCAACGTGCCCGCAAAGCGGCCCGCAGTGTCAGTTGGCGATGGCGGGATATCCGAGTTGTTTCGCAAGCAGCAGTCAGACACGTGGGTCGAAGCTTCCGGCACTATCAAGAAGGTGCTTTCCGACGACACCACAGGCGACAAACATCAACGGTTCATCGTTCGGCTGGACTCTGATATCGAAGTGCTGATCGCCCACAACATCGACACTGCCCAGCGCGTGCCCGCCAGGGAAGGCGACAAGATCACCTTTCGAGGTGAGTACGAGTACACCGACAAGGGCGGGACGGTGCACTTCACCCACGCTCCCAAGTTCAAACGCAAGGATCCGGGCGGATGGATTGAGTTGGACGGCAAGCGCTACGAATAGATCGAAACCAGTAGCCATCAGACCGGCAATCACATAGACGCTGGGTCACGCGCCGCGAGCCACTCGCTTCAAGATTGCCTCCGCCATCATCGCATCATCCTGTGCATCGATGTCGATCACGGACCCCTCCGCGTTGATTATGCCGCGCCGATCCACGCCAAAGAACCGATGCGGCCCTTCCTGGGCTCCAGGAACTTGGTGGAACAGGGCACGCCATGTCAGCGCGATCACGCCACCATCAGGAATGAACGCGGGCGGTAGGTCCTGGCGTCGAAACACGCCATGGTTGAGCACGTCACCATCCCAGGGTCGGACCAATCCGCTCTGCGGATCGACGCGAGCAATCCACCACGGATGAAACTTGCCAACACCTGTGTAACTCTGCACACTGTCGCAGCCAGATTCCTGCAAAAGAGCAACTGCGCGATCGATAAGCCCCGCCGGACGCACTGGTACATTCGCATAGAGGATGACGAGATTTGGATGTGGCTGGCCAGGGTCCACGCCATTGTCAAGTACAAGTGCTTGCAGCGTTGCTTCCGCCGCGTGGCGTGCGGCATCGTCGATGCGGGCCGTGTCGCTGGCCAGTTGTTCGGGCCTGGGCAACGCGATGACACCAGCCCCGCGCGCGATATCAAGCAGGTTCGCATCGTCACTGCTGACCACGATCCGCGAAACGCATCGCGCCGTCTTGGCGGCCTCGATGGTCCACGCGACGCAGGGCTTGCCCGCGATCGTCATGGTGTTCTTGCCAGGCACGCCCTTGCTGCCCCCGCGTCCCAGGATGATCGCAATCGTCTTCATGGCCATGCTCTTCAGTCGTCCGCTGCAACCAGTGCGACTAGTGCGACCAACTAGATCAGATCGCGCCTTCCAGCGCCCCAACGCCGATGCCGCCCGTCAGTTCTCTCGATCTGCCCGCACCTAGGCAGATCGCTCCCGCCTCAACGTGCTGCACGCTCCATGCCCGTCGCTCGCGGACATTCGCTGGCACCGGCAAGGGCTCGATGCGGTCACCCGCTACGCTGGTTTCGAGCGGATCAATCGCACAGGCTCCGCACGTCAGCATCCATCGATCCATGAATCCTTCTATATCGCTGTAGGTGCCATCGCATCGTGTCAACCTGGGCACGAACCAGGTTCGAGGAAGGCAAGCACCGGCGCGCTTTGCACGTTCGTCAAGCCCGCCCTGCATCGCTTCCCAGCAGGCAGTAATCGTGTCACGCCCGCTCCGCGCTGTCCATGTTTCCGCGCTGTCTCCTGCCATATCGATGCTCACGATGTCAACACCCAGATCCATCGCATCGGTCATCGCATCGCCCCCGATGCGTTCCAGGCACGTCGAGCCCAAGCGCACATGCACGCCCGCATAGCCGATTTTTCGTGCGACATCCGCAATCTCGCGCCAGGGACCATCGCCCGCACGATCCTCGATGGTGAGCGCGATCGCATAGTGATCCGCTTTGTCTCGATGTCGGGACAATCGCTGCACACTCGCGCCCAGGCGTTCTGCGAGGGCTGGCCATCTCGTCCAGTCCTCGGCACAGACTCGTATCACAATCTGCTCAGGTACCAGCTCGCTTGCGCTCTGGCGCATGGTGCTGGTGATCTCCTTCGCCAGTTGCTCGCCAGACCATCCTGCCATGGCCGAGCCATGACGCGAGTGCAATCGTTCCAGCAACAACCGCGAGTTTGCGTCGTCTGCGCAGCAGCGCAGCAGTACGTCGCGGATGCAGGCGGGAATCTGGACGCAATAGGTCTTGGCGATGGGGTCCATCGCGGGGCTCAAAGGGTGATAGCCGATCAATTGTCCCAGCGTCCCCAACCACGCCTGCACGCTCTTCCCACCCTCCCGCGTGCTCGACATCTGCTCGAACAGGTTCGCGCCCACAACCCCGCCAACCAGCCCTGGTGGAGCTTGAGTGAACGTGAAGGCATGCCTCAGCGGGGCCTCGCGATACCGATCCACCACAGCGCCGCAGAGCGCGGGATCAACCACACACCACTCTGGCCCGACCAGCAGCGCCGCATCGACATCATGGCATGCCATCGCGTCGCGCCAGATCTCGGGATGAAACAACTCGTCATAGACACAGAGGTTGGCGATGCCCGTGCGCCAACTGTGCCTCGCCAGCAGCCGTGCCGCTCGCACACTCCGCAGATGCCCGCGCACGCGATCCCCATCCTTGCTTGAAATCTCATGCACGATCACCTTGGCAAGCATGCCCGCCCCACGCACTGCCTCGACCATGCTTCGCGCGCCCGCGCCATCATCGGTGATAATCAGCACTCCATCCAAACCAGACACCTTCTCCAACCGTGCCAGCGTCGCTGCCAGCATCGACGAATGTCCAAGCGTCGGCATCCTTAAGTCGCGTCGCCCGAACAGGCCCTCATCGCTCCGCGTGTCCACCCACATTGTCGCCAAGACTCGGCGCGCTCGCCCATCCACGCCTGTCTGCGCTCCTAGCGACTGGTCCTGGGGTATCACCGCACGCCGAGGTGCCTTCCCGCTTGAAGCCGACTCCGCCGCGTCGTGGAGCATTGCTTCCAGCGTGGTCGCGGCGTCTCGAAGCCACGAAACGTTCTGCACATCGCGCTCGATCTGTCGCTTCTGTTTTTCAAGTGCAGACGCGCTCTCCTCCATTTCGATAGCTCGATCCGCCTTGAAGCGGTTGAGTTGACCCGTCTGATTCAGGTGCTGAACCAGCCAGTGCGCCTCCATCGCCATCACCCACGTTCCGCGCTCGTGTACCCGCTCGATCAATCGATTCACCAGCGACTGGTCGCTGTGGTGTCGCAACATCTGCTCCAGATCCTTGCGTGTCTGTTCGCACGCGTCGTGGATGCGTCCTGACTGTTGAGCCAGTTCGGTGAGTCGCGCCACCAACGCCTCGCGCCGGTCGGGCGGCATCGGTGCTGGCCCGAACCGAGCCAGCGCGGGTGCTGGCACAAGTGAAGACTGCGGGGTTGGCCCGCCAGCCCGGGGCAAGACTCCCAATTGCTCGAATGCTTCACGGAGGCTCAGCACCAACGTGTGTCGCTTGAGCACGCCGCCTTCGGTGGCGTCAACGGTTGTTCTGCCCGCTTGTTCGTCACGCTGGAAGTCGCGCTCGAACTGGAGCAGATAGGTTGCCATCTGCTCATCGGTGTAGACCTCTCGCCCCTGTTGATCCGCAACCTTGCGCAGGTACGCCCGCATCCGCATGATGCGCTGCCATTCCAGGGATTCCAATGATGTGAACTCGTTGAGTTCTGCGGACCAGACCTGATGGATCGCTGCACCCGGCGCGTAGTACTGCCCGTCCGTGAACCCGAGGTCCTGGCCAATCAGCAGCACGGGATCGCAACCCAAGTATCGCGCGAGGTAGTAGGACAGATGCGCTACCGTCGCGCCCAGCGGCATGCTCCCCATCTCTCGCGCCAGTTCTGCTCCCATCACCCGCGCCAGCACCTCATCGCCCGCGCAGCGAACCATGCCCGGAAATGCACGCGGAATGGCGCAGTTCGCCTTGGGCTCCACCACCAGCGTCACACCATCGACATCTCCGCGTGTGAGCCCCTCATAGAAGCGCGTGCTGATCTCGTGATAGTCCAGGGCCGTCACAAAGTGCGGCTTGATGCCCATTGCCAGCAGTTGCTTGAGTACGGTTTGGGCAGCGATTATCACGACCCGGTCGCGCACGCCCGGTTGTTGCAGCAGTTCCACATTCCGTCGCAGGCTGGGACCTGCCGAGACTACGACAGCTGGCCGCCCCTTCTGGCTGTCCTTGAGATCGACGATGCCGGGCTGGTGGAGATAGAGCGATGCGTTGCCCAGCAAGTTGCGCAGTGTGATCTCCGAATGGGCAAGCGTGGTGATCACATTCGTGCGCACGCCCTGCACCATCCGCGTCAAGGTCTTGATGAATAAGTCCTGATTTGATGCGAGTCGAGCCCGGCTGGGCGGATGATCCACCATCGTCACACCCGAGGCGAGCAAGCCTTCCAGCCCTTCGACACCAGCCCCCATTGCCCCCAAATCGTCCGCCCGGGTGATGAGCACGAAGCGCGTGGCTCGAAGCCATCCTGTGATATCAACGCGTTCCAGGACTGCTCGCAGCAGCCCAACATCAGGCTCGAAACAGATCAGCACGCCCGTCGACAGGAGTTTGTGGGCAAGGTGCCTGAGATGATGCCCCATCCCGAATCCACTGACCACGACGCAGGCGTGGGACTTGATATCAACTGTCTCGACAAATCGCGCCGCCTCGACATCCGCCGCCCGTGCGCTTGCGAGTAATCGAGCCGACTCGTGTGCTTCGCCATGGCCCACGAGCCGGGCGGTCAGAAGACCATCTGCGGTCCACTCGAAGCACACATCCTTACCGCCCGCTGCGATCGGGCGGGCCTCGCGGATCGCCAGCGCCGCCGATGCGCTGCGCAGGCCCAACACTCTGAGATTGCGCTCCAGAACTTGTGGGTCAGGGTCGGGGGT